>NZ_VBVC01000005.1:0-259083 GCF_007655045.1 Halomonas sp. C22
CACGATGGGGTAGGAGCCCGCGCCGGTGACCGTGCGGATATCCAGCTTGGTGTGCAGTTCGCGTAGCTTGGCGCCGTCGGTGTCGACGACGGTGATGTCGTTTTCCTCGCGGGCAAGGTGCTCCGCCAGGGTGGCGCCGACCTGGCCAGCGCCAAGAATGATGATCTTCATTCGCTAATGTCCTCGCGGTCAAACTCGACGCAAAGCCGATACCCAATCCCCTGCTCGGTTTGCAGCAGGCTGGGAGTGTGTGGGTCATCGCCCAGTTTCTGGCGCAGCTTGCTAATCACAATGCGTAAATAGTGGGTGTCTTGCTGATGGCTTGGCCCCCAGATGGTGCGCAGCAGGTGGGTTTGCGTCACGATACGGCCAGCCTGGCTGATGAGCTGTTGCAGCACCGCAAACTCTTTAGGGGTCAAATGGATCGTCTCTCCGTGAAATGTCACTCGATGCGCAGCAATATCGACGCTTAATGCGCCACATTGATAACGTGATGGGGCAATGGCCGGTGGGTGCTGTCGCAACAGGGCGCGGATGCGGGCGAGCAGTTCCTGAATGCCAAAAGGCTTGGTGACGTAATCATTTGCGCCGCCGTCCAGGGCGCGCACCTTCTCTGCTTCCTGACCGCGAACCGAGACAATGATGATCGGGATGCCGACCTGCTGGCGCAGCGTTCTGAGGACCTGCTGGCCGTCGATATCGGGCAGCCCCAAATCCAGCAAAATCAGATCGATGGGTTCAGTCGTCAAGCGCTCTCGCACGGTATGCAGAGCGGCAGCCCCTGTACTGGCTTCGCAGATGCAAAAGCCTTGTGACCCCAGGCTGATGCGTAAGAACTGACGAATTGCGGGCTCGTCGTCGACGATCAGTATGCGGGCGGGCTCAGGTGTCATCGTTTGGCTCCTGAATAGAGGGCGAGAGAGGCAGCGTCATGATGATTTGCGTGCCGTGCCCATTGGGGCCATCCGCCGCTGCCACCGTGCCGCCATGGGCACCCAGCATGCCACGGCAAATGGCGAGACCCAGCCCGGTGCCGTGCAGGCTACGGTCACCGTCGTTGCCGGTGAAAAACATCTCGAATACTCGTTCACGCATGGCGGCGGGAATGCCGGGCCCTTCATCGGTGATCGTGAGTGTGAGCGTGGTATGGCGAGGGTCGGTAGACGCAGCGATGGTGATCACTCCGTCAGGCGGCGAAAATCGCGCCGCGTTTTCCAGCACATTGACCAGCGCCTGCTCGATCAAGGCAGGGTGAACGTTCAGGAGTGGCAGCTCGCCATCCCATGCCTGATGCACGTTGATATGCGTCAGTACACCCGCTAAGCGCCGGCGAGCGGAGGCCACCAGATCATCGACGCTGACCCAGTCGCGCTCGATCGCCAATTCGCCGTGGCCCAGTCGTGTCATGTCCAGCAAGTTCTGAATGTAACGGTTCAGGCGCTCGCTTTCATTGAGAACACCGTCCAGCAATGCAAAGCGGTCCTGCTGGCTGAGCTGCGCATCCAGCGTGCGCAGCGAGCTTGCGGCACCAATGATCGAGGCGAGCGGCGTACGTAAATCGTGAGACACCGAGGCGAGCAGGGCCGAGCGTAAGCGCTCTTGCTCCTCCGCCAACCGAGAGGCATTCAGCGCCAGCATACGCTCGCGGCTAACGCCCGCGATACGCCCCACCACCAGCGCGATTAACAAAAAGAACAGCAGTGTGACCAGCTGCTCCCGCTCAGACACTGCCAATGAAAAGTACGGTTCGGTAAAGCCAACGTTAAACGCTACAAAGTTCACCAGCGCACTCATGAAAGCAGCATAGCTACTGGCCAGAACGGCACAGGCAAGCACGGCCGTTAAAAAAATCAGCGATAAATTGGCCAGCGCGAGCCAGCTGTGCAACCACCAAGCGGCCAGCAGCGCAGCACCGCTAGTACCGAGCACCAAGGCTGACTCGCGCTGATCAGGAAGGCGAAACGCTGGCATCTTGTTCACCGTCAACGCCGCCAGAACATGGGGGTCATCAGCACCACGACCGTCAATATCTCCAGGCGGCCCATCAGCATGCCCACACATAAAAGCCACTTGGCTGCATCGGGCAGTGTGGCGAAGTTGCCTGCCGGGCCAATGGTATCGCCCAGGCCAGGGCCGACGTTGGCCACCGCCGTGGCGGCGCCCGAAAGCGCCGTCACCAGGTCCAGTCCCAGCGCGGCAAGCCCTAATGCCAATACGGCAATAGTGATAAAGAAAAAGAACGAGAAGGCCACGACGCTGCGCGAAATATCGCTGGTGACCGGCTGCTGGTTGTAGCGGGTGGTAAAAATGCCGTTGGCATGAATCAGGTAGCGTAGCTGATTGCGCAGCATCAGCATGGCGATCTGGAAGCGGAAGATCTTCATACCGCCGCTGGTGGAGCCGCTACAGCCGCCAATGAACGTCAGGTAAAAGAAAGCTGCAATCGGCAGTGTGCCCCACAGCGTATAGTCATCCGACGCATAGCCGGTAGTGGTGACCACGGACATGACGTTGAAGGTGACGTGAGTCAGGGAGACAAACCAGTCGTCGCCTTGCAAAACGCGCCAGGCGGTCAGGATGACGATGGCTGCCAACAGCAGTTTGAGCAGCCCACGCACCTGTTGGTCTTGCCATAAGGCGCTGCGCGAAGAGCGGATGAAACGGATGTACAGTACGAACGGTAGCGCACCGCAGAGCATGAAGAAGCTGCCCATCCACAGCAGCCAGGGCTGTTCTGCATAGGCGCCAAACGAGGCATCAGAGTTGGCAAAGCCGCCGGTGGAGAGCGAAGACATGCCATGCACGATGGCATCCAGTGGCTGCATACCGCCTAGCCAGTAACTGACCATGGCCGTTAGCGACAACATCACATAGATCGACAGCGTGGCTTTGGCAATGCCGCCGGTGCGGGGCATGACTTTATCCGACCAGTCCGAAGATTCGGTATGAAACAGGCGCATACCGCCCACTTTCAAAAACGGCAGAATGGCGATGCCCATGACGATAATGCCGATCCCCCCCAGCCACTGCATCAAGCCGCGCCAGAGCTTCAAGCCGTCTGAGAGATTCTCGATGCCCACCAGCACAGTAGAGCCCGTGGTGGTGATGGCCGACACGGATTCAAAGACGGCATTGGTAAACGTTAGCTGCGGTGCGCCAAGAATCAGCGGCAGGCTGGCAAAGCCGCTAATGCTTACCCAACTGCCCGGCGTAAGGATAAACATCTGCCACGGTTTGAGTTCTAACGACGCACGATAAGTGAGCAGCAGTGTGGTAGCCACACAGGCGAGCACGAGCATGATAGAGAGGCCGAACGCCCGGGCGTCCGGGTCGCGCTCAATGAGCAGCACCGCCCAAGGCACCATCATGAACAGTGCGAGGATAAGCCATAGTACCGATAAAATCTTGAACACCGGTGCCCAGTGTCGGTAAAGCTCATTGCTGCGATAGAACCTTGCGTTTGTCGTATGCATTGCCTTGCTCATCGTTCATTTTGCTTAAGCATGGCCTATAACATCATGCACCTGCATAAAAAGTCCGTAAAAAATAAAATCCCGGCGCAGATTTCTCAGACGCCGGGGATGAGCAAGCCGCTCAAGCGAGGAAACAGCGCGTCAAGTACGCATCAACCTTTCACACCCCCAGCGGTCAGGCCGCCGATGATCCAGCGCTGGCAGATCAGGAAGGCCACGGTAATCGGCAGGCCGGACAGCACCGCCGCGGCGGCAAAGTTACCCCAGCGCTGGTTGTGGTCGGCCAGGTACTGCTGGGCGCCCACGGCCAGGGTCAGCTTGTGCTCGTCCACCAGCAGTACCGACGCCATGGGGTACTCCATGATGCTCATCACGAACGCCAGAATGAACACCACCATCAGGATCGGCAGCGAGAGCGGCAGCAGGATGTAGCGAAACGCCTGCCAGGTGCTGGCGCCATCCACCATGGCGGCCTCTTCCAGCGAGCCGTCGATGGATTCGAAGTAGCCCTTGATCGTCCAGATATGCAGCGCCACCGCTCCAAGCGACGCCACGATCAGTGCGCCGTGGGTGTTGATGCCCAGCCAGCCCACGAACTGCCCCAGCCGGTCGAACAGCGCATACAGCGCCACCAGCGAAAGTACCGCCGGGAACATCTGAAAAATCAGCATGCCTTTGAGCAGTGGCTCCTTGCCCTTGAAGCGCATGCGCGCAAAGGCGTAGGCGCTGGTGGTGGCCAGCATCAGGATCAGCACCGACGACACCACCGCCACCTTGATGGAGTTCCACAGCCACAGCAGCACCGGGAAGGGCGGCTGCACGACGGTGCCGTCGGCGCGCTCCCAGGGGATACCCAGCGCCAGTGACCAGTGCTCCAACGAGACGTTCTCGGGGATCAGGCTGCCGCTGGCAAAGTTGCCCTCTCGAAACGAGATCGAGATCACCAGCAGCAGCGGAAACACGATCAGCGAGACAAAACAGATCAGTGCCAGATGTGCTCCCAGGCGGCGTATGCCCACGGAGCGTGGTTGAACCATTGCCATCAGTAACCTCCTAGACCTTCACTTTGGAAAGGCGCAAATTGAGCAACGACATACCGGCCACCAGCAGGAAAATCAGCGTGGCAATGGCGGCCGCCAGGCCGAAGTTCTGTCCGGCATCCTGGAAGGCAATGCGGTAGGTGTAGCTCACCAGCAGGTCCGTGGTGCCTGCCGGGGTGCTGGCCCCCAGAATGTCCGGGTTGCCACCCGTGAGCAGCGCAATCAGCACGAAATTGTTGAAGTTGAACGCAAAGGCGGCAATCAAGAGCGGCGTCAGGGGCTTGATGATCAGCGGCAGGGTGATATGGAACAGGTTGCTGATGGGGCCGCCGCCATCCACCGCCGAGGCTTCGTACAAATCCCGAGGGATCGCCTGAATCAGCCCCATGCAGAGCAGCAGCATATAGGGGTAGCCTAGCCACGTATTGACGATGAGCAGCATGCTGCGGGCCAGCCACGGGTCGGTGAACCACTCGGGCCGTATGCCGAACAGGGTATCCAGAATCATGTTCACTTCACCGAAGTGCTGGTTGAACATGCCCTTGAAAATCAGAATCGAAATGAACGCCGGGACGGCGTAGGGCAGAATCAGCAGCGTGCGGTATATCGCTTTGCCGCGCAGCTGATCCCACTGCAGCAGGGAGGCAAGCACGAAGCCCACGGCCAGGGTAAACACCACGGTGAGGCTGGCAAACACGAAGGTCCATACGAAAATTTGCATGAACGGGCCGCGAATGTCCGGGTCGGTGAAGATTTGCGTGTAGTTCGAGAAGCCCACGTTGACCGGCCAGCCCGGGGTGATGCGCTGGTCATCGTCGGCGACGAAAAAGCCGATGGTGTGGTCCGGTGTCAGCACTCGGTCGTCTCGGCGGTCGTATAGCGTGCCATCCTCCCGGGCCTCGTAGCGGTCAAGCATAGGCGCAAACTGGCGAATACCGGCCATGCGCAGCTCGGTGCCTTCGGGCGTGATCAGGCGTAGCCCCTGCAGGGCACTGCGCGCTTGAATGATGTCGCGCATGGGCAGCGGGTCTGCGGTGGGAGCGTCACTGGCCGCCTGCAGGCCCAGCTGGCGAGACTCCACATTGGCCAGATTCAGCGGTGACGACATCCAGCGCTGGCGCTCGTTTTCCAGCCGCAAACGCACCAGATCGCCTTCGGCATAAAGCGTGAGATCGAAAGCGTCATCGTCTTCCTGATAGGTCTGGCTCATCAACTGGCTGCGCACCCGCTCTTCCGAGAGCAGGTTGGTGGAGCTGTAGTTGCTGAAGCTGATCCCGAAGGTGTAGATCAGTGGAAAAATGACGAACACCCCCAGCCCTGCCACGGCTGGGAAAATATACCGGTGGCTCATCAGCGAACGCTTGGTGAAGACCACGCCCAGCGAGCCGCCGAGAAGCAGAAACAGCAGTGCGAACATCCACTGCCCGTTCAAATGAAAGGCCAGCACCAGCCAGAGTAGAGCGATGACCAGGGCCGCTATCACGCCGCGCAGAGCCCAGCGGGTGTAGCGTTCGGCAAGATGGCGAGAGCGGTGGCGGGGCAGGCCACGAGACGCATTGGTGGTATACATGATGGCTTCCTGAAGGCTGCCCGGCGCTTACACCGCCGGGCAGCAAGGGCAAAAGAGTGGCTACTGACGCATCCGGCGAGCAGCGGCATCCAGCGCTTCCTGGGGCGATTGGCGCCCGCTGCCGATGTTCTGCAGCGCGGGCTCCATGGCCGCCCAGAAGGCTCCCATTTCAGGAATGTTGGGCATCGGCATGCCCACTTCGGCGTTGTCGAGCGTGGCGGCAATGTTGGGGTTGTCCGCCAGCGCTGCCTGGTAATCGATATGCGCCACTGCGCCCAGCGAACCGTCGCTGTTGAAGGTGCGCATGCCCGCTTCACTCAGCAGGTAGTTCTCCAAAAATTCCACCGCCAGGAAGTCGTTGGGCGTGGCGGAATTGATCATCGCGGTCATCACGCCAAACATCGGTCGGGCGCGCTCGTCGCCTACCCGGGGCAGCAGCGCCACGCCATAATCGATGCCGCTGCGCTCCAGGTTGGGCCATGCCCAGGGGCCGCTGATCATGGTGGCGACTTCGCCCCGGTTGAAGCGAGTATCCATCAGGTTGTAGTCGGTGCCCCGGGGCACCACGCCGCTATCGATCAGCTCCACCAGCAGCTCGGCCCCCTGCAGGGCACCGGCATTGTTGACCCCAATGTCGCTGACATCATAGCCGCTATCGGTTTGCTTGAACGGGTAACCGCCGTTGGCGGCCAGCAGGGTCCAGCCATAATAGGGCTCGCTGTAGTCGAACAGGATGGCCTTTTTACCCTCAGGGGCCAGGGTGGCGTCCAGTTCGATCAGTTCCGCGAAGCTGTCGGGCGGGGTATCCACCAACGCCTTGTTATAAATCAGGCCAAGGGACTCCACGGAAATCGGGTAGCCATAGGTATCACCGTTCCACAGCGCGGCTTCCCAGGTGAAATCGAAAAACCCTTCACGGAACGCGCTGCTGGGGGATACTTGCCGGAGCAGGCCGCTTTGCGCCCATTCCCCCATGCGGTCGTGGGCCCAGATGACGATGTCCGGCCCCTGACCGCTCCCCGCCGCCTGCTGAAAGCGGTCGGTGAGGTTGTCCGGAAACACCACCTCGACCGTGATGCCGGTCTCTTCCAGAAACTGCGCGGCCACTGCGCGAATGCCTTCCTGCCCCTTGTTGTCGCCCATCCAGATCGTCAGGCGGTCCTCCTCGAAGGCCAGGGCGGGGGTAGCGAGGCCGGTGGCCAATGCCGTGGCGAATAGCGGCGTGAAAAAGCTGCGTTTCATTGTCATGATGTGCATACCTCGTGTAAGGCCATTGTTATTGTCGTGCACGATGCCGTCAGCGCGTGCCTTGTCGTGCCAGCCTCGCCAATCTGGTGTTGCGCCGCCTCCTCCCTGCGGGGGAGGAGGATGGCGTATGTCGGGGGCGTAGGGCCGAGCACTGCAGGCACCGCCTGACAGGAAAAGCAGCCATGGCGATTTTTTTGTAGTAAAATTACACGAAATATTGCGTATAATGCCCGTTATCAGATAGATTTTAGGTAATCTAACTACATAAGTTGGATCACCTAATTATAAACAGGAGCTGAGATGAGCCAGTCACATGCACCGCTAGGCGACCCCAATCATGCGATTGATCTCGCGCTGTTCGGGGCGCTTGGTGATCTTGCCATGCGCAAGCTGTTCCCTGCGCTGTATCATCTTGACCGCGAAGGGCTGATGCCTGAAAGCACGCGGATCATGGGGCTGGCGCGTCAGGAGCATGACACGGCCGAGTTTCGTCAGCTGGTCAGCGCCGCGTTGCAGAAGCGCCTGAAGAAGGACGAGCACGACAAGGCCAGCATGGAGCGCTTCCTGCAACGGCTGGAGTACCTGAAGCTCGACTTCACCACAGTGGACGGCTACGACGCGCTTCGCCAATGGCGTGAAGGCGCACGGCGCCCCATGGTGGTCTACCTTTCCGTGGCGGCGCGGATCTATGGCGATATCTGCCACAATCTCCAGGCCAGCAATAGCCTGGATGACGACACCCGAGTGATCGTCGAGAAGCCGATTGGCTATGACCTGGCGTCGTCGGAAGAGATCAACGACGCCATCGGTGCCGTGTTTCCCGAGTCCCGCATCTACCGTATCGACCACTATCTTGGTAAAGAGACGGTTCAGAACCTGATTGCCCTGCGCTTTGCCAACCCGCTCTTCGGCACCCAGTGGAACCAGAACCACATCTCTCACGTCGAGATTACCGTGGCCGAAAAGGTCGGCATCGAAGGGCGCTGGGGCTATTTCGACGACGCGGGCCAGCTGCGCGATATGGTGCAGAATCACCTGCTGCAGCTGCTCTGCCTGATTGCCATGGACCCGCCTTCCAATCTGGATGCCGATGCCATCCGTGATGAGAAGGTAAAAGTGCTCAAGGCGCTGAAGCCGTTTACCGGCGAAGCGCTGGGCCGCGACGTGGTGCGTGGCCAGTACATTGCCGGTACCAGCGATGGCCAGGCCGTGCCAGGCTACCTGGAAGAAGAGGGCGCCAACACCCAAAGCCAGACCGAAACCTTCGTGGCCATGAAGACCGAAGTGTCCAACTGGCGCTGGGCAGGCGTGCCGTTCTATCTGCGTACCGGCAAGCGTATGCCGGAAAAGCTGTCGCAGATCGTCATTCACTTCCGTCAGCAGCCGCATTACATCTTCGACCCGGACCAGCGTGGTATCGCTTCCAACAAGCTGATCATTCGCCTGCAGCCGGAAGAGGGCATCGCCCTTCAGGTACTCACCAAGGATAGCGGCCTGGACAAGGGCATGCGCCTGCGTCCCGGCCCGCTGCACCTGGATTTCAACAGCGCCTTCCCGAAATCGCGTATTCCGGATGCCTACGAGCGTCTGCTGCTGGAAGTCATGAAAGGCCAGCAGTACCTGTTCGTGCGGCGTGACGAAGTGGAGCACGCCTGGCGCTGGTGCGACCAGCTGATCAATGGCTGGAAATCACGCGAAACTCCGCCGCGCCGCTACCCCGCAGGCTCCTGGGGTCCGGTGGCCTCGATTGCCATGATCACCCAGGATGGCCGCAGCTGGTACGAGGATTATTGAAATGAGCACTACACGACAAGCGCTGGCCGAGCAGCTGGCTGAAGCCGTTTATCAAGCCCTGGCGGCAGACCTTGCGCACCAGGAGCGTGCCCTGCTGGTGGTATCGGGCGGTTCGACGCCGGTGCCGTTTTTCAAAGCGCTGGCGCAAAAGCCGCTGGCCTGGGCGCGGGTGGACATCACCCTGGCCGATGAACGCTGGGTGGATGAGCAGAGCAGCGACAGTAATGCCAAACTGGTGCGCGACAACCTGCTGCAAGGCCCGGCAGCAGCGGCTGCGTTCGTACCGTTGACCTCGGCACACGGCACGCCGGAAGAGGGCGTGGCTGCCGTGGCCGAGGCCACGGCAGGCCTTGCCTGGCCCGCCAGCGTGGTGATTCTGGGCATGGGCGGAGACGGCCACACGGCCTCGCTGTTCCCGGATAGCCAGGAGCTTGGGCTGGCGCTCTCCACCGACGAGCCGCTGGTTGCCGTGCGCACCCCCAGCCAGCCGCAGCCGCGTATTACCTTCTCGGCGGACCGCCTGCATCAGGCAAAACGCCACATTCTGCATATTACCGGCGATGACAAACGTGCCGTATTGGCCAACGCCATGAGTGGTGACGACGTTCGGACACTGCCGATTCGCGCCTTTTTATCTTGCCCGCTGGCGATCTACTGGGCGCCCTGACGGCAGGCCTTCGCCAATAACAATTTGCTTGGAGATTCACTGATGACCATCGATAAACAGTTACCCTCAACGCGCACCGCCGAGCTGGACAGTATTTGCCTGAAGGCCGAAGTCATTCCGGTCATTACCATCGAACGCATCGAGGATGCCGTGCCGCTGGGCCGTGCGCTGGTAGAGGGCGGCCTGAGCGTTCTGGAAGTGACGCTGCGCACCGACTGCGCGCTGGAAGCCATCAAGCGCATGAAAGAAGCCCTGCCGGGGGCCAGCATTGGTGTCGGCACGGTGCTCACGCCTGCCCAGTACCGCCAGGCCGAACAGGTCGGCGCCGATTTCGTGGTGACGCCGGGGGCCACCGAGGCGCTGTACCGCTACGGCGTCGAGAGCCCGGTGCCCATGCTGCCGGGCGTTTCCACCATTTCCGAGCTGATGACCGGCTGGCAGTACGGCTACCGCCGCTTCAAATTCTTCCCCGCGGAGTCCAGCGGCGGTGCCAAGGCAATCAAGGCGTTCGGCGCGCCGATCCCGGAAGCGCGTTTCTGCCCCACGGGCGGCATCACCGTGGACAATGCCGAATCCTACCTCTCGCTGCCCAACGTGATGTGCGTCGGCGGCTCCTGGCTGACCCCGAAAGCCATGGTCGACGCCGAAGATTGGGACGGCATCCGCGAACTGGCCCGTCAGGCCGCCGAGCGCTTCCATCACTGATGTAACACCGTAATACCGTACCGAGCACTCTCGTCACTTGCTTCACTGATGTCGGGTCATGTGAGCAGGACGCTTGCCCGAGCATGTTGCCATGCTCGGGCTTTTTTGTTGGACTTGACTAGGACTAAAGACGGATAACGTCGATATATTCGCGTCAACTAAGATGAGGCTTCGATATGTCAGACATTTGGCGCGCGTCTCGATGTATGGCGCGTTCTTTATATAAAGAGGAAAGCGAGCATGCATATGTTGACCCTGGCGTCGTTCCTGTTTTTCACAGGGCTTGTCGCCTTCATTACGTGGCGCATCACTCGGCGCGACGATCACTCCAGCACTAGCGGCTATTTTCTAGCAGGGCGCACGCTTACCTTTCCGCTAATCGCAGGCTCGCTGTTAATGACCAACCTCTCTACGGAGCAGATGGTAGGCCTCAACGGTGCGGCGTTTGCTGATGGGTTAAGCGTCATGGCTTGGGAAGTTGTGGCAGTGATTGCTCTGGTCGCTCTGGCGTTATTTTTCCTTCCGCGCTTTCTGAAAAGTGGTATTGCCACGCTGCCTCAACTACTCGAAATTCGTTTCGATAAAACAACGCAGCTGATCACCAACGTCATTTTTCTTATTGCCTACGCGGTCATTCTGCTGCCGATCATTCTCTACTCGGGCGCCATTGGTTTGCAGGGAATGCTCGATCTTCAAGGGCTGACGGGCATTGAGTCGACCAATACGCTGCTTTGGCTGACGGTATGGATCGTTGGCATCATTGGGGCCATCTATGCCCTGTTTGGCGGGCTGCGCACGGTTGCTGTATCCGATACGCTGAATGGCGTCGGGCTTTTGATTGGCGGTTTCGTCATCGTCTATTTCGGCCTGCAGGCGGTCAGTGACGGCAGCGGCGTGATGGAAGGTTGGAATATTCTCAAAGAGAGCGATCCGGATAAGCTGAATTCGATTGGTGGCCCTGAACAGCAGGTGCCGTTCTTCACCCTGTTTACCGGCGTCTTCCTGATTAATCTCTTCTATTGGAGCACCAACCAGCAGATCATCCAGCGCACTTTTGCCGCGAAGAACCTGGCCGAAGGGCAGAAGGGCGTACTGCTGACCGGTCTCTTCAAACTTCTGGGGCCTCTGTATCTGGTGCTGCCGGGTATCATCGCTTATCACTTGTATGCCGATCAGGGCGTACGTGCCGACGAAGCTTATGGCCATCTGGTATTTAACGTGCTGCCCCCTTACCTCACCGGTTTCTTTGCCGCCGTGATGGTCGGGGCCATTCTGTCGTCGTTCAACTCTGCGCTGAACAGCACCACGACGATTTTCAGCATGGGTATTTATAAGGGTGTGCTGAATAAAGACGCGACCGAAGCGCAGGTGGTGAAGTCCGGCAAGGTGTTTGGTTGGATCATGGCTGTGACCACCATGATCATCGCGCCGCTGTTGGCGGGCCAGGAGAGCCTGTTCGGCTATTTACAGAAGATGAACGCGATCTACTTCATCCCCATTCTGGCGGTCGTGCTGGTGGGATTGCTGACCAAGCGAGTACCGCCGATGGCCGCCAAGGTGGCGCTGATCGGTGGCTGTTTGCTGATTGCCGCAGGCTACTTCGTTCCGCCGTTCACGCTATTGCCGCAGGTGATGCACGAGTTCCACTTTGTCGCGCTGGTGTTCGTGCTGCTGGTGGCGGTGATGCTGGTGATTGGTAAAATGCGTCCCCGCGAGACCGACTGGGTTCAAGAGCACAGCGGTGATGTGGATTTGACGCCTTGGAAAGGCGCTGTGCCTGCCGGAATCGTATTGGTGGTGCTGGTCATCGTGATGTACATCAGCTTTGCGGCTTAAGGCCTGGCATTCATAACGCAGTGAACAAGGCCCCGCTATGGTTATCGAGGCCTTGTGCTTTAAGGCTATTGGCTGGTCAGGTCAGTCGCAGAGGTAATTCTGCTAGGCCTGCAATACCGGTTTCTACCACGTAAAGCGAGCCTGCGGTCGGCTCCTGAGCTAACTGCTCAGCGCTAAATCCTTCTTGTGCTGTGGTGATATAGAGCTTCGTAAGGCCGGGGCCAGCAAATGCTGGGCAAGAAGGTTGGCTCACTGGTAACTCAACGCGACCAATAATGTCGCCATCAGGGTTTAAGCGCACGACCTGTCCTGCCCCCCACAGGGCTAGCCATAGGCAGCCTTCGCTATCGACGACTGCGCCATCGGGATTGCCAGCGGTAGAGGAGAAGTCTGCCCAAGGCTCTGGGTTGCCCTGGGGCCAGCCTTCCCTGTCTAGCGTCCAGCGCATCACGACGCTTGTGGCCGTATCGGTAAACCAAGCCAAGTGGCCGTCTGCCGAGAAACAGAGGGCATTGGGAATGGTTAGCCCGGTGCGTAAGCGTGTGAGTTCGCCTCGATGCAAGCGATACAGTGCTCCGGCCCCCGGTTCGGCAGCCTTACCCATGCTGGAAAGCCACAGACTGCCGTGGCGGTCCACGCGGGCGTCATTGCTGCGAGTAAGCGGGTTATCGGTTTCAAAACTTCCCCATCGCTTGACGGTTCTAACGTGCGGGTCGAAGAGGCTCAAGCGGTCTTCACCCACCAGCAGCAGGCCGCCGGTGTCGAGCGGAGTAGCCAACGAGATTTTGTGATCGAGCGCATATTGACCGCTATTCTGGCTGGCAGGGGCTAGCCAGTGCAGCCGCTGCTCAAGAATGTCGCACCAATAGAGCCGCTCGTTCGCTGCGTCCCACTGTGGGCCTTCTCCTAGCGTGCAACGGCAATCAAGGGCCAATTCCGCTTGCCAGGTTGAGGTATGCTCGTTTGGACTCATCATTGCCTAGCTGCCTGCCAAGCGTCGACCAGCGCCTGTGCCTGTTGTCCAACTTGAGCGGCGCTTTGGCCGGGTTTATACAGCGCGCTGCCAAGGCCCGCTCCGTCCACGCCAGCAGTGCGCCACTCGGCAAAGTTCTCTACTCCTACGCCGCCCACGGCATATAGCAGCGTCCCTTTGGGCAGTACCGCGCGGACTGCCGTCATGCCTTCTAGACCCACCTGGGCCGCTGGAAATAGTTTTAAGCCGGTAGCGCCGGCGTCTAATGCATCGAACGCTTCAGAGGGGGTGACGATGCCCGGCCAACTGGCCATGCTAAGCCGATAAGTTTCTTCGATGACAGCCGGGCGGCAGTTGGGGGATACGATCAAACGGCCCCCAGCGGCGTGAACATCCCGCACTTGCGCGGTGGTTAAGACCGTTCCAGCACCAATCACGGCGCGTTCGCCAAAGGCATCCACTAGGAGACGGATGCTGTCTAACGGTTCGGGTGAGTTCAGCGGCACTTCAATCTGAGTAATCCCAGCGGCAAGCACCGCGCCTGCAATCTCAACAACGTCGGTGGGGGTGACCCCACGTAGAATACCGATTAAGGGCAGTGACATAGGCGATTTCTCCATATATCGGTTCGGCAAGCAAGGGCAGCGTTAAGCCGTTTCCTTGAGTGCATGGTGGGCGAGGCTTAGGCCTGCCAGTACGGCGGTGTTGCCGTCCAGATGCTGAGTAGGGTGGCCGATGGTATTTAATGCCAAGGTGTAGCGCTGGCAAAGGGCTTGATTGCCAATCAGCGTAATGGGCTCATTTGACGCGTACTGGCGGGATGCACTGGATAGTTCTAATCCAATCACCAAGCCCGAGAGCCTCGCCGCCAGGAGATTGTGTCGTAGGACATCGCTGGGCGGTTTGGTGTCCAGCAAGTCCTGTGCGCGTAGGCCAAACAGGCGGCTGCTAAAGGCGTCTGGAGCCTCATAGCTTTCACGCACCGCTGCCAGGAAGATGTCACGCCCTATCTCGTCATCCAGGTCGTCGCTGCCGATGGAGTGCCGTAACACCGATTGACGCGCCAGCAAATGGTAAAGCTCCCCTGTTAAATAGGTACTAAAGCTACCCACCGTTCCCGCTTCCAGCTGGGCCCATTTAGAGTGAGTGCCCGGCAGACAGGCGAGACCTGAAAAGTGGGGGTGATCAGCCAGCAAGCCCGCCAGTTGGGTCTCTTCGCCGCGCATAACATCGAAATGGGTAGCGTTAGCGCGGGTTTGGCTCAAGCCGGGGAGTAAATAAACTCGCAGCTGCTGGTTAGCCAGTTGAGGCGTCACTGCTCCCATGCCTAGTTGATGAAGGGGCGTGGGCACTGGTAGGTAGGCGGCTTCCAACCAGCCTTGGCGTGCCCCTGCCATACCGCACACCACCACGTCCACCTGGCGGTTCGCGGGCAGCCAGTCGGCGATCAAGCGCAGTAACTCAGCTTCATACTGAACTGGGGTTAACGCGAGCATTCCCTTACTGCTACTGGCTTGGGCAATGACTTGATCGTGCTGGTCCAGTCCCCAGACGCGAAGATTACTGGAGCCCCAGTCTGCGGCAACCCATGCTAGGTGTTGTTCAAGGGCGCTCTTCATGTGCGCTCTCCATCCACGGCGATGAATACGCTTTGACCAGCTAAATTATTAAACTCCACTTTATTGATTGGATCTGTCATGCCGCTCTCCATTGGCTAGCTCAAGGTTACCACTCGGCGATTGAGCCATCTTCATGGGTCCACAAAGGGTTGCGCCAGCGGTGCCCGGTTTTGGCCCGCTCTTCGACAAAGGCTTCATCGATTTCCACTCCTAACCCTGGGCCTCGAGGGATGGCACAAAAGCCGTCTTCAATGGCTAACGCCGTTTTATCCACTAGGTAGTCCAGCACATCGTTACCCTGGTTGTAGTGGATCCCCATGCTTTGTTCTTGGATAAAGGCGTTATGGCTCACCGCATCCAACTGCAGAGAGGCGGCCAGGGTAAGAGGGCCCAGCGGGCAGTGGGGCGCTAGAGCAACGTCGTAGGAAGAGGCGAGCGCCGCAATTTTTAGCCCTTCACTAATACCGCCGCAGTGGGAAATGTCCGGCTGCACGATATCGATCATGCCGTCTGCCAAGAGGTCGCGGAACTGAAAGCGGGTGTGCAAGCGCTCGCCGGTAGCTAGAGGGTAGCCAAGGCCTCCAGCGATATTTTTTAAGCAGGCCAGGTGTTCGGGAGCCACTGGCTCTTCGACAAACATGGGATGAAACGGCTCCAGTTCGCGTAGCAGCGCTTTCGCCATTGGCCGATGTACGCGGCCATGAAAGTCGATGCCAATACCCACGTCAGGCCCTACCGCGTCCCGCGCTTCTGCTACTCGGGCGACCGCCTCATCCACTTTGCGATGGGAGTCGACGATCTGCAACTCGGGCGTGCCGTTCATTTTGAAAGCGGTGAACCCTTTCTCTACCAGGGCTTTAGCACCCGCGCCCACATCGCTTGGGCGGTCGCCGCCAGTCCAGGCATACATCCGCATCTTATCGCGAACGGCCCCGCCTAAGAGTTGATGGACGGGCACACCCAGATCGCGCCCTTTTAAATCCCATAGCGCTTGGTCGATCCCTGCAATGGCGCTCATCAGAATCGGGCCGCCTCGGTAGAACCCCGCGCGATACATGGTGTTCCATAGGTGCTCGATCCGGTGAGGGTCTTGACCAATCAAGTAGTCGGCCAGCTCGTGCACGGCGGTTTCTACCGTGGCGGCACGCCCTTCAATGACCGGTTCGCCCCAGCCGTAGCACCCTTCATCGGTTTCGATTTTGAGGAAAAGCCAGCGGGGCGGCACTTGCCAGGTTTTTAAACGGGTGATTTTCATCGATCTTCTACCTTTGCTAGCGAGATAAGTGATTAATGAGTGAAGGAGGGCTCGTCGACAATGCCCAAATCGACTGCCGTACGGCGCAGGACTTCTTTGGCAGCCGCCGCTGCGGCTTCCGGGTCGCGATGGACGATGCCCTCTAAAACGGCCTGGTGCCTCGTTAAGCTGTCATCAAGCGTGCTGGTTTGGTGTTGGGAGCCGTGCACCAACGCCATTATAGAGGGGCGTAATAAGTGCCCCATTTGCCGCCATACAAGGTTGTGGCTAGCGCTGTAGGTGGCATCGTGGAACATCACGTCGTATTCCGCGTGCTGATGGCGACCCGCCGGGTCCGTTGCCGTTCGCTTCATGCCTTCAAAAGCGGCTCGCAAACGGTCGAGGTCTTCTTCATTAGCGGCTTGGGCCGCTAAACTGGCCACGATCGGTTCTGCCGAAAAACGAAAGGCGTAAATGGCGCGGATCAGCTCGGGATCTAGGTTGGTAAGCCCAGTCATCCATTCGCTCATCAGCGGGTCGAGTAAGTGCCAATCGCTCATTTGTCTGATTTGCGTTCCTCTACCTGCTGTGCGCTCTAAAAGCCCGGCAGCCGTTAAGCTGGCTAAGGCGTTGCGTACTTGATTGCGGCTGACGCCAAAGTGGTTGCTGATATCCATCTCTTTGGGGAACAGCTCGCCTGGTTGCCATGTTCCCGCCAGCAACGCTCTGGCTAGCAGGCGCGCTAAATTGATGGCTCCGCCGGAGTGAGGCGGTAAAGCATTCAGCGACATGGATAACTCTCTTTGAAATAGTTTGAAAAAGTCTATTAAATGTCTGACATTTTAACAAGTCAGCCAATAGTAGCCAGTAAGGCTATTGGATGAAAGATTAAGAGAAAGCATCGTGATACGCTAACTTAAACGATTAAGTTTACCGATTAAGTTAAGGTTTTAAGCATGACGTTAGCGGATTTTGAGCCCCAGCGGCCTGTGGTGCATTTCACCCCGCCGATGGGCTGGATGAACGATCCCAATGGGCTGGTGTTTTTCGAAGGCGAGTACCATCTGTTTTATCAGTTTCACCCCCTGGGGACCGAGTGGGGGCCGATGCACTGGGGGCATGCGGTCAGCCGTGACCTGTGCCGGTGGCAGCATTTGCCCATTGCGCTGGCGCCCGATGAAGAAGGGGCCTGCTTTTCCGGCAGCGCCGTGGTGGATGAGCACGATGTCACGGGGCTGTTCGATGACAAGCCTGGGCTGTTGGCGTTCTATACCTGCCACAAGGTGCTCTCCGATGACCCGCAGGATTACCAGCAGTCCCAGTGCTTGGCGTACAGCCGCGACAAGGGGCGGACCTGGCAGCGCTACGCGGGGAATCCCGTCCTGCCGCCGCCCGGTTTCAAGGATTTCCGCGACCCCAAGGTGGTGTGGCATGCCCCCAGCCAGCGCTGGGTGATGGCGCTGGCCTGCGGGCAGGAGATTCACTTTTATACCTCGACCAACCTGTTGGCGTGGCAGTTTGCCAGCGCTTTTGGGGCGGGCGAGGGCGCGCACACCCAGCACCCCTGGGAGTGCCCGGACCTGTTCGAGCTACCGGTGGAAGGCGCCGAGCCCCATGAGCCCGCGTCGCGTTGGGTGCTGGTGGTAGGCATTGGTGCTACGCCGGATAACCCGTTTGGCTCGTTTACCCAGTACTTCGTGGGTGATTTCGACGGCCAGCGTTTCACCAATGACAACGCCCCGGATAGCGTGCTGATGATGGACGAAGGGCGGGACTTCTACGCGGTGCAGAGCTGGTCGAATACCCCTGGGCGGCGGCTGGCGCTGGCGTGGCTGAACAATTGGCAGTACGCCAACCATGCCCCTGAAGCGGGCTGGCGGGGCACCATGAGTCTGCCCAGGGAGCTTGCGCTGCGCGCAACGCATCGCGGCGTGCGCTTATATCAGCGCTTCACCCGTGAAGCGGTGCAGGCGCTCGGCGCCCCCCGCCATCTCTCGCCTCGCTCGCTGCAAACGGTGGGGGAGCACTGTATCGCCCTGCCGGAAGGCACGGCCGTGCAGGGGCAGATGACCCTGACGCTGCAGCCGGGGACGCGGCTGGCGCTCTCGCTGCAGCAGGGCTACCAGCAGCAGTTATGGCTGTCGGCAGGCGAAACGCAGACGGCGCTGCACTATGCGCGCCAGGGCAGTAATGGCCAGGCCGCCTTCGATGAACACTTCGTCTGCGACCATGCGGCAGGCAGCGTCGATGGATTGACCGTCAAGATCCTCTGGTGGTGCGATCACGGAACGCTGGAAATGCTGATCGAGGGCGCCACCGAGCAGCGCAGCATCAGCCAGGTGAGCCTGGTGGATCATCGACGTCAGCCGACCACGCTGAACCTGGTCAGCGGTCGGGTGGCGATCATGGAAGGCTTCACTCAGAGCGTCGCCGAGTAGACTGCTCGGCGACGCTGAGCGCTAGCCTGCGGAGCCGCGCAGGGCTTCGATATCGGCGTGGGTGGGCAGGGCGGCATAAGCGCCGGGTCGGGTCACGGCATGGGCGCCACAGCGGCAGGCAATGTCCACCGCGCGGCTGAGAAACGCGCTGTCCTGATGCCAGTTGGTGCGGATGCCGAACCGGGAAAGCTCCGCCAGCAGGCCGCCAATGAAGGCATCGCCACCAGCGGTGGTGTCCACGGCCGTCACGCTGGGCGGGGTGATGGTCTGCTCGATACCAATACCTTTCAGCACCACGTCATGGGGGCCGTCAGTGATCACGATGACTTTCACACCGGCGGCCATACGCTCGGCGAGCCACGCCTCCTTGGGATGGTCGCCGCGCAGGTAGTCCAGCTCTTCCAGCGAGACCTTCACCAGCTCGGCGCTATCGATCAGCTCGGTGACCCGCCACACATCCGCCGAGCCGTCCGCCCAGAGGTTATGGCGCAGGTTGGCATCCACGCTTACCAGGCAGCCCGCTCGCTTGGCCATGGCGGCAATGGCCAGGGTGGTGTCGGCGATTTCCGGGTCGGTCAGGCTGTTGCTGCACAGGTGCACGATGGCAGGCTGCTCGAACACGCCGTGGGGCAGGTGCTCCAGGCGGTAGAGCAGGTCGGCGGCGGGTGGGCGGTAGAAGTCGAAGGTGCGCTCGCCATGGCTGTCTCGTGAAACGAAGGCCAGCGCCGTGCGGGCCTCCCGGGTCAGCACCACGCCTTGGGTGTCCACGCCGTGGCTTTGCAGCTCACGGATCAGAAAGTGCCCAAAGGTATCATCACCCACCATGCCCAGAAACTGGCTGGGTACGCTCAACCGGGCGCAGGCCACCGCCACGTTGGCTGGCGCACCGCCTGCGTAGGGGGTGAAGGTCTCTAGCCCCGTGTCGTCGCCCAGGCGGCTGGAGAGCATGTCAATCAAGGCTTCACCGAAAGCAATCACCGGCGTCATAGGTCTTTCCTTGTCATTATTGGCATTGGATGTGAAACAAGCGCGTCACGCGACGCAGTGGCCGCGGGCCGCCTCCAGCAGTTCGTACCAGGTTTCTCGGGGTAGGGCTTCCGGGCCATTGAGCATATCGGCAATGCGCTCCGCTTTAACGCTGCCCACCACCGGCGCCGGGCGGCCGGGCAGGGTGCGCAGCCACGCCAGCGCCAGCGCGCCAGGGGTGCTGCCGAGCTCGCCTGCCAAACGGTTCAGCACGCGGCTGACCTCGCCTTGCATCAACTGGCCGCCCGCCAGCGGCGACCAGGCCATGGGCGCATGGCCATCGGCGTTCAGGTCGTCGAAGCTGCCGTCGAACAGCGGCGCACTATGGGCAATGGAAAGCTCGATCTGGTTGGCCCGAAGCGGCTGGTGCATATGGCGTTGCAGCCTGCGCCACTGGCTGGGCAGGTGGTTGGAAATGCCCGCCGCGCCAATCTTACCCGCGTCGATGGCATCGTCCAGCGCACGGCCGGTGGCCTCGGCATCCATCAGCAGGTCCGGGCGATGAATCAGAAAATGATCGAGGCGCTCGACGCCCAGGCGGCTCAAGGCATCGTCGATGGCCCGGCCGAGATATGCCGGGCTGGCATTGTAGTGCTTTACCTTGCCGGAGCCCGCGGCCGGGTTGTCGTTGGCAATGCTGGCTTTGGTCACCACGTGGAGCCGCTTGGCCAGGGCCGGGCGGGCACGCAGCGCCTGGCCGAATAGCGTTTCGCAAGCTCCGTTGCCGTAGATGTCGGCATGGTCGAACCAGTGCAGGCCTTGTTCCAGGCGGGCTTCTATCCAGTCGGCCAAATGGCTCGCCTGGTGCATCTCTTGCGCTTCATGCAGGCGCATCATGCCGAGTACGAACGGCACGTCAAAGGTCACAGCAGCCATGGCGTATGTCCGTCGGTTTAAAAGACTTCTTCGTTATGCAGCGCTTCGGCGGCACCCAGCAGGCCGGTCCACGGGTGGGTCACGATCCACACCGGAATATCGGCGGTGTACGCTCCCATGCGCCCCTTGTTGACGAAGCTGGCGCGCAGCTCGCATTTAGGCAGCCACGCCAGCAGCCGGGGCAGAATGCCGCCGCATAGATACACGCCGCCGCGTGCGCCCATGGTCAGGGTGGCGTCACCGCAGACGTCACCGAGAATTTTCAAAAAGCGCAGCAGGGTGGCCGTGGCCAGGGCGTCGCCCTGATTGGCCGCCTGGGTCACCTCGGCCGGGGTTTCGCAACGTGGCGCTTGGCCTTCCAGCGTGCAGTGGGCCTGGTAGAGTTCCAGCAGCCCCTGGCCGCACAGGATGCGTTCGACGCTGACCCGCTGGTGGCGCTGCAGGAAAACATCCAGCAGTGCGCGCTCGGTGGTGTCGGTAGGTGCAAAGGTGACGTGGCCGCCTTCGGTGGGCAGCGGAATCCAGGCGTGCTGGCCGGGAAACACCCCGGCCACGCCTAGCCCGGTGCCCGGGCCGATGACCAGACGGGTCGAGTGCGACTGGGCGACGCCGGGCTGCACTTCGACGAGGTTGTCTTCACCCACGTGGGGTACGCCCAGCGCCTGGGCAGTGAAGTCATTGATGACCTTGAACAGCGACAGGTTCAGCGCCTGCTGAACGTCGCTTTTCATGAAGTCCCAGTGGTTGTTGGTCATTTTCACCCGCTCGGCGTGTACCGGGCAGGCGAAGGCCAGGCAGGCCTCCTCGGGGGCGTTATCCCCGGTCGCGCCCACGCGGGCGAGGTAATCCTGAACCGCCTCGACCACGCCGGGGTAGTCTGCGCAGGGCAGGTTGAGGATATCGTGGGGCGTCACCTCGCCCGGCGTCACCAGCGCCAGGCGAGCGTTGGTGCCGCCAATATCACCGATCAGTGCCGGTCGCATCAGGCGTCCTCTTGAAAGATCTGACCTTCCTGGCGGGCCAGGTCATCGGCTTCGAAGCCCCCCAGCGAACCGGCACCCTCTTCACCGCGCATGGCGAGATGACGGAAGCCCGCAAACAGCTCGCGGCCCAGGCCGACGTGGTAGTGGTCGAGGTTGGCAACGGCCAGCGGGCGCTCGGCCCAGGTAGCGGCATCCACCTTGGCTTCCAGAGTGCCGGCATTGGCATCCAGGCGCACCACGTCGCCGTCGCGCAGCTTGGCCAGCGGGCCGCCGTCCAGCGCCTCCGGGCTCATGTGAATGGACGCAGGCACTTTGCCCGACGCGCCGGACATGCGGCCATCGGTGACCAGCGCGACCTTGAAGCCACGGTCCTGCAGCACCCCCAAAAACGGGGTGAGCTTGTGCAGCTCGGGCATGCCGTTGGCTTTGGGCCCCTGGAAGCGCACCACCACAATCACGTCACGGTCCAGCTCGCCGGATTCGAAGGCGGCTTTCATTTCGTTCTGGTCTTCGAAGATCTTGACCGGTGCTTCGACCACTCGATGCTCTTCGGCCACCGCCGAGACCTTGATCACGCCTCGGCCCAGGTTGCCTTTCATGACGGTCAGGCCGCCGGTAGCGGCAAAGGGCGTGGCAACCGGGCGCAGGACTTCTTCGTCCAGGCTTTTCTCCGGGCCTTCGCGCCAGACCACTTTGCCATTTTCCAGGAAGGGCTCCTGGGTGTAGGCGGTCAGGTCGGTGCCGAAGACGGTGGGAATGTCGCCGTGGAGCAGGCCAGCGCCCAGCAGTTCGCGGAACAGGTAGCTCATGCCGCCTGCGGCCTGGAAGTGGTTGATGTCCGCCTGGCCGTTGGGGTACACCTTCATCAGGCTGGGGGTCACCGCCGAGAGGTCGGTGAAGTCGTCCCAGTTCAGGGTGATGCCCGCCGCTGCCGCCATGGCAATCAGGTGCATGGTGTGGTTGGTCGAGCCGCCGGAGGCCAGCAGGCCGACCACGGCATTGACGATGGCGCGCTCGTCGATCTGCTTGTAGAACGGGCGGTACTCGCCACCCGCTTCGGTATTGCGAATGGTCTGTTCGGTGGCGTAGCGGGTCAGCGCTTCGCGCATCTCGGTGCCGGGGTTCACGAACGACGTGCCCGGCAGGTGCAGGCCCATCACTTCCATCATCAGCTGGTTGGAGTTGGCGGTGCCGTAGAAGGTGCAGGTGCCGGGGCTGTGGTAAGAGTCGGACTCTGCCTGCAGCAGCTCTTCGCGGCCCACCTTGCCTTCGGCATATAGCTGGCGAATGCGCGCTTTTTCCTTGTTCGGCAGGCCGCTGGGCATGGGGCCTGCGGGCACGAACATGGCGGGCAGATGGCCAAAGCGTGCGGCACCGATGAACAGGCCCGGGACGATCTTGTCGCACACGCCCAGGTAAATGGCGGCGTCGAACATGTTGTGTGACAGCCCCACCGCCGTGGCCATGGCAATCAAGTCTCGGGAGAACAGCGACAGCTCCATGCCCGGCTGGCCCTGGGTTACGCCGTCACACATGGCCGGTACGCCGCCCGCAAATTGCGCGGTGGAACCCATGGCCCGCGCCGCCGCCTTGATGGTTTCCGGGAAGGTTTCAAACGGCTGGTGGGCCGACAGCATGTCGTTGTAGGACGAGATGATGCCCAGGTTGGCGCTGTTCATCAGCTTCAGGGCATCTTTTTCCTGGGGGCTACAGGCAGCAAAGCCGTGGGCCAGGTTGCCGCAGGAGAGCTCGGCACGATGCACGCCACGCTTGTGCTGGTCGGCCATGCGGCGCTCGTAGAGGGCGCGGCGCTCGGCAGAGCGTTCACGAATGCGTTGGGTGACTTCCGCGACCTTGGGGTGAAGGGCTGC
This sequence comes from Halomonas sp. C22, assembly GCF_007655045.1. Taxonomy (NCBI): domain Bacteria; kingdom Pseudomonadati; phylum Pseudomonadota; class Gammaproteobacteria; order Oceanospirillales; family Halomonadaceae; genus Halomonas; species Halomonas sp. C22. The sequence goes on from NZ_VBVC01000005.1 coordinate 23,354, forward strand.
GGGGGTAGAACCAGACGTTGAACCAGGCATAGAAACCTCTGCATGAGTAGAGACGGTGAAAGTATCTTGTAGTTATTTTACATTTTATGGCGCCAATAATAGAGACCTTACGGCAATAAAAAGCCGATTTATAGCTTAAGTTGTAGTTTTATTACCCGAAAGGATGAGCCGGATGATCCCGGCGTCCAGCCCATGATAGCCAAAAAGCGCTCATGGGCCGAACGCGCCTGCTCAGGACTCGACCTCATCGCTGCTGATATGGAACAGCATGGCATACAGGGTGGGCACGGCAATCAGCGTCAGCAGCGAGGCAAACGCCAGGCCGCCCATGATGGTCACGGCCATGCTGTTGAAGAAGGCGTCGGCCAGCAGCGGCAGCATGCCAAGGATGGTGGTGCCAGCGGCCAGGAAGACCGGCCGCAAGCGGCTGACGCTGGCGTCCACCAGTGCAGAAAAGCGCGCCTTGCCCTCCTTGATCTGCCCGTCGATCTCATCCACCAGCACGATGGCGTTTTTCATCAGCATGCCCGACAGGCTGAGCATGCCCAGCAGCGCGGTAAACGAGAAGGGCAGGCCGGTTACCAGTAGGCCAATCACCACGCCACACACCGACATGGGCACCACCAGCCAGATGATCAGCGGCTGCTTGAGCTTGCCAAACAGCAAAATCGAGGTCAGCAGCATCACCAGCAGGCTGATGGGCAGCTGCTGGGCCAGCGCCTCCTGGGCATCGCCGGAATCCTCGTGTTCACCTCCCCAGCTCAGCTGGTAGCCCGGTGGCAGCGTCATGCCCTCGATCTCTTGGCGAATGCCGTCGAACGCCTGGGCGGCGGTATAGCCCTCGGCGGGGTCGGCCCCGACGGTTAGCGTGCGCACCCGGTTGCGGCGTTGAATCAGCGCTTCCTCGCTATCGGTATCGAAGGAGGAGACCACCTGGCTGATGGGCACGAAGCGCTGCTGCGCGGCGCTCCACACGTTGCGGTTTTCCAGCAGCGCCACATCGTCCCGCTCGGCCGCCGGGGGGCGGGCGACGATGGGCAGCAGGTGCTCGCCCTCACGGTAGGTGCCTGCCCGAATGCCCGACGAGGCAAACTGCAGGGTCTGGGTGATGTCTTCACGGCTGACCCCGGCAATGCGGGCGCGCTCCTCGTTGATGCGCGGCCGCACCACCAACTCCTGCTGACGCCAGTCGGTGCGCTGGTCGATCAGGTAGGGGCTGTCGGCCATGATGCGCTGGGCCTGGTCGGCCAGCGAGCGCAGCACTTCCGGGGAGGGCCCCTGAAAGCGCGCCTCGATGTCCGCGCCATCGCCTGGGCCAAATTGCAGCCGCTGGGTGCGTACCTGCGCGCTGGGAAACGCTTCGTTCAGCTCTCGGTAGAAGCGCTGGTCCAGCGCGGGAATGGCGTCCAGGTCTTCGGTGCGCACGATGAACTGGGCATAGGCGGTGTTGGGTTGCTCCGGAGCGTAGGTGAGCATGAAGCGGGTAGCGCCCTGGCCGATGAAGCTGGCCACCGATACCACGTCCTCCTGCTCCAGGATATACGCCTCGATATCGGCGGCGTAGTCGGCGGTCGAGCGAATGTCGGTGCCCTGGGGCAGCTCCACATTGACGAAGAACAGCGGCGTGTTGGAGTCCGGAAAGAACGACTGGGGTATCAGGCTGAAGGCCCACAGGCACACGGCGGTGATCAGCACCAGCGCGCTGACGGTGACGATGCGTATGCGCAGTGCCAACAGCAGCACCCGGCGATAGGCGCGATAGAGCAGGCCGCCGTACAGCTCGCGCTTGCTGGGCTCGTCGTCGTTCTCCTCGTTCTCGTGCTGGCGCTCGCCTGCTTGCTGCTCGTCAGCGGACTGATCCTCGTCGTCGCCTTTTTGGCGCAGCAGGTAGTAGCCAAACAGCGGGGTGACGGTGATCGCCAGCAGCCAGCTCAGCATCAGGGACACCAGAATGACCATGAACAGCGAGTAGAGAAATTCGCCGGTGACATCGTCCGACAGGCCAATACCGGCAAAGGCCATGATGCCGATCACCGTGGCGCCCAGCAGCGGCAGCTGGGCACGCTTGGCGGCGCTGCCGGCTGCCTCCTTGGCGCGCTGGCCGCGCTTGATGTTGGTGACCATGCCTTCGGCGACCACGATGGCGTTATCCACCAGCATGCCCATGGCGATGATCAGCGCCCCCAGCGAGATACGCTCCATCTCGATGTTTAACAGCCCCATGAACAGCAGGGTGCCCAGCACGGTGAGCAGCAGGGTACTGCCGACCACCACGCCGATGCGCCAGCCCATGGCCAGGCACAGCACCCCGATCACGATGGCCACCGACATGGCCAGGTTGAGCAGGAAGTCGTTGATGGCATCGTTGACCACATGGTGCTGTTCGTAGAGAGGATGTAGCTCTACGCCCAGCGGCAGGCGGCTTTTCAGCTCTTCCATGCGGGCTTCGACGGCTTCGCCCACTTCGATGATGTTGTCGTTGGCGGCGCCCGCAATGCCGAGCGTGAAGGCATCCTCGCCGTTATAGCGAATCAGCTGGTTGGGCTGGTCGCTGGGCTCGCGGTAGACGGTGGCGATATCCATCAGCGACACCTGTTCGGTGGTGCCGGGGCGGCCGATGCGGATGGCTTCGATCAGCGCGGTGCTGTCGATGTCGCTACGCGCCACCAGCCGCACCTGGCGTTCCCCTACCCGCAGGCTGCCCGCGTTTTCCACGGCGTTTTCGGTCTGGATGGTGTTGATGACCTGATTGATGGGAATGCCCAGGGTGGTCAGGCGCTCGTTGGAGATGTCGATGTAGATGGTCTCTTCCCGCTCGCCTGCGGTGGTCACCCTGGCCACGCCGGGTACTGCCAGCAGCTCGCGCTGAAGAAACGTCGAAATGTCGCGGATCTCCCGCGTGGTGAGCCCATCGGCCGTGACCGCATAGAAAAGGCCGTACACTTCACCGAAATCGTCGTTGACCTGGGAGCCCAGCACCCCCTCGGGCAGGTCGCCCTGGGCATCGTTGATCTTGTTGCGCAGCTCATCCCAGATTTGCGGCAGTTCGTGGCTGCTGTAGCTGGAGTGGACTTCCACCTGGATTTCCGAGCGCCCAGGTAGCGACTTCGACTTGATGACGTCGATCTGCTCCATCTCCTGGATGGCGCGCTCCAGACGTTCGGTGACCTCCTCTTCCACTTCCACGGCGGTGGCGCCGGGGTAGGGCGTATTGATGATGGCGTTGGGGATGGTGAAGGCGGGGTCTTCGAGTTTGCCCACCGTATTGAATCCCCAGATACCGCCCAACAGGCAGATCACCACGATCAGCCAGGTATTGAGAGGCCGTTCGATGGACAGCTTGGCGATGTTCATGGCGGCTCCTAGAGGGCGTTATCCAGCGGTTTGACGCGCATGCCGTCGCGCAGCAGGTGTACCCCGGCCGCCGCAATCGACTCGCCAGGCTGAACGCCTGCCACCAGCATCACGGCGTCGTCGCTCAGCTCACCCACGGTGACCTCCCGGGGCGATACCGTGCCCTCGTCGGGGTCGTAGACCCACACGCGAAAATCACCGCTCTCGGTGGTGTCCAGGGCGCTGGCTGGAATCATCATCACCCCGGACACCAGCCGCTCGGCGGGTTCGATGAACACGGTGGCCGTGGTGCCGGGCAGCGCCACCAGGTGCTCGCCTTGGGCGGGCGCGAACTCCACCTGATAGGTCTGGGCGACCTCGTCGGGCTCGGTGATGTGTTCGCGGTACTCCAGCGCAATGCGCTCGCCGGGCAGCGTGGCGATCTCGGCTTCGGCGTTGAAACCGTGTTCGCCATCGAGATGCTGCATCAGCGCTTCGGGCACGTTGATGCGAATGCGCAGCTCCGAGATGTCCTGAATACGGACGACTTCGGCATTGGGCGGCAGCGTGGTGTGGTTTTCCACCAGGCGGCGGGCAATCAGCGCATCAAAGGGCGCGTACAATGAGGTGTAGGCCAGCTCCTGGCGGGCGCTCTCCAGCTGGGTAGCGGCCAGCTCGGCATCAGTGCGGGCCGCTTCCAGCACCGAGGCGGAGACGGCGTTATGGCGATACAGATTTTCCTGCCGCTGCAGATGCTGACGGGCCTGGGTCAATTCCGCTTCCGCGGCGCGCACCTGCAAGGCGTAATCGGTTTGATCGAGCTGGGCGATCAGCTCGCCTTTGGCCAACGTGGTGCCCTGTACGGCTGGAAAGGTGGTCAGGCGCCCGCCCACCTGAAAGGCCAGATTGACGGTGCTCACGGCATCGACGCGACCCACGAAACGACGGCCCGAAAAGGCCTGCTGCTGGCCGGTCTCAAACAGTTTGACCACCTGAGCCGGAGGCTCGGGGGGCTCTTCGGCGTCTCTGCAACCTGCCAATAACGTCACGCATGCCAGCAACCCGGCCAGAGTGGGTAGCCACTTCCCCTTGCGGATGAACCTCATTCAATGCCTCCCTGCAAGTCAATGGGGGATCACGGTGGTGTGATGTATCCCCTGTTTCGTTAGTCTCCTATAATAGGTACTCTTAGCCACTTCGAACAGGTGTTTGGTTAAACGCCGCCCTAAATCGGTATTCACCCGAACTGCAAGGATGATCAGCGTGCACAGGAATCGCCCGTGGAGCCCCCGCCTCAAACCGTTCACCACTGCCTCGGCGCTGGCCTTGCTGCTGGCAGGCTGTGCGGTCGGCCCGGAGTATCAAGCGCCCGACATCGAGCTGCCGGAGAGCTGGCCTGCCCATATCACCCTGGAGCAGCAGGCCCGTGACGACTGGCACCGCTGGTGGCAGCGCTTCGAAGACCCGGCGTTGAACCGGCTGGTCGAGCGCGCCAGCGAAGACAATCTCGAACTGGCGATTCAGTTGGGGCGCATCCGCGAGGCCCGTGCTCAGCTGGGGTTTGCCGATGCGGAGCGCTTTCCCACCGTGGGTTATCAGGCCGAAGCCAACCGTGAGCGCACCCCGGGGGCGGCGCTGCCCATCGATGTTCAGCCCGTGCAGGAGCTGCTGACCTCCACCAATAATCAGTACTCCCTGGCCGCCAGCCTGGAGTATGAAATCGACCTGTGGGGGCGGCTGGCCAACCAACGTGCTGCGGCCATGGCCGCCCTGCAGGAGAGCCTGTTTGCCAGAGACGCCGCCGAGCTGGGCGTGATCGGTGACGTGGTCACCACCTACGTCAGCCTGAAAAGTGCCGAAGCCCAACAAGCGCTGATGGAAGAGACCCTGGCCGCGTACCAGGAGACCTATCGCCTTCAGGCGCTGCGCTTCGAGCATGGCGACATCAGCGAACTGGAGCTGCGCCAGGCCGAAGCCGAGTGGCGCAACCTGCAGGCAGAGCTGCCGTCGCTCAAGCAGCAGGTGGAAACCCTGCGCGGGGCATTGGGCACGCTGGTGGGCATGTCCCCCGATGAGCTGCTGACTACCTTGGACACCGGCACGTCGCGGCTGGACGACCTGGCCCAGCCGGTGGGCATACCTGCCGTGATGCCGTCGGCGATGCTCCAGCGCAGGCCCGATATTCGCTCGGCAGAAGCGGCGCTGATTGCGGCCACCGCCCAGATCGGCGTGGCCGAGGCCAACCGCCTGCCGTCGCTCAATCTCAGCTCCTTTTTGGGCACTGCGGCCGCCAGCACCAGTGATCTGTTCAGCGATGTGGCCCGCACCTGGGGCGTCGGGGCCTCGGTGATGGGGCCGCTGTTCGACTTCGGTCGTAGCCAGTCCGGGGTGGAAAGCGCTGAAGCGCTGGCCGAACAGGCCGAAGCGCAGTATCGCCTGACCGTGCTGACCGCTTTCAACGAAGTGCGCGATGCGCTCTACAGCTACGACTTCAGCGAGCGACGGCTGGCCGCCATCGACGAACAGCTGGAGGCCGTTGCTCGCACCCGGGAGCTGGCCGTGCTGATGTACGACCAAGGGCAGGTGAGCCAGCTGGAGCGCCTGGACGCCGAACGCAACCTGCTCTCGGCCCGTTTGGCCCAGGCCGGTGCGCGCCGTGAACAGCTGGCGGCCACGGCCACGCTGTTCAAGGCGCTGGGGGGCGGCTGGCAGGAAGCCCCCGTTTACTGATTGCCGGTACGGTAACCACAGCCCGGGCGGCTCCGCTGGCCGCCCGCATCTGTTACCATGCTGCGCTTGCGATCACTTCATCTCTGGTTTTGCTGCCACTGGAGCTGCCATGCCTCCCTGCGCGTCCTCTGCTGCCGCTTCTGACTCCCTTGCCGCTTACTCGTGGCTGCCCGACATCGGCCCCGTCGATGCCGCCGCCGCTGAGCGCACCCGTGCCTACCTCGACACTTTGACCAAGCCGCCCGGCAGCCTGGGCAGGCTCGAAGCGCTGGCGATTCAGCTCAGCGCCATCACGGGCAGCGCCCGCCCTCGGGTGGATAGCCCCGCCGTGGTGGTGTTTGCCGCCGACCACGGCGTGGCCGCTGAAGGCGTGTCGGCGTTTCCCCAGGAGGTGACCGCGCAGATGGTCGCCAACTTCGTTCAGCAGGGCGCGGCCATCAACGTGTTTGCCCGCCAGCTGGGCGCTCGGGTGGACGTGGTGGATGTCGGGGTGGCGTCGCCGCGACCGCTGCCGGGAGCCACCGATGCTCGCGTGCGTTCGGGCACGGCCAACATGCTGCACCACGATGCCATGCCGCTGGACGATGCGCGCCAGGCCATGCAGGCCGGCATGGCAGCGGTCGAGCGGGCCGTACAGGCGGGGGCCAATGGGCTCATCGTGGGCGAAATGGGCATCGCCAACACCACCGCCAGCAGCGCCATGCTGGCGGCGTTGCTAGGGGTGCCCGCCGCCCAGGTGGTGGGGGCGGGCACCGGCATCGACAGCACCCAGCAGGCCCACAAGGCGGCGGTCATCGAACGGGCGCTGGCCAATCGCCAGGCGAATCCTGACGACCCGCTGGAGGTGTTGTGCAAGCTGGGTGGCCTGGAAATCGCCGCCATGGCGGGCGCGTACCTGGCGGCGGCGGCCCACCGCCTGCCCGCGGTGGTGGATGGCTTCATTGCCACGGTGGCGGCTCTGACCGCCTGCCGCATGGCCCCGGCACTGCGCGACTACCTGGTGTTTGGCCACCGTTCGGCGGAGCCGGGCCACGCCCTGGCGCTGGAAGCCCTGGCGGCGCAGCCGCTGCTGGCCCTGGAAATGCGCCTGGGCGAGGGCAGTGGGGCGGCGCTGGCTTACCCGCTGCTACAGGCCGCTGCCGCCATGCTCAGTGACATGGCCACGTTCTCCCAGGCGAGGGTGAGTGGCAAGGCACCATGAGCCTCGACTTGCTGAGCCTGCCCGCTCTGGCCGGATGGGTCGCGCTGGCCATCGTCATCGATTTGATCGTGGGGGACCCGCGCGCGCTGCCCCACCCGGTGGTGATCCTCGGCAAGGCGATTAGCGCCCTGGAGCACCGCTGGAACCACGGCAGCCCCCAGCGGCGGCGCCTGTTGGGCGGGTGCCTTACCCTGGTGGTGGTGCTGGGCACCTTTTCGGTGGCCTGGCTGGGGCTTGCGCTGTTGTCGTGGGTGCACCCCTGGCTGGGGCTGGCCGCCGAGCTGTGGCTGCTGGCCACCACGCTGGCCATCAAGGGGCTGGCGGATGCCGGGCGGGCCATTGCCGCCCCGTTGCGGCAGGGCGACTTGCCCGCTGCGCGGCAGGCGCTTTCCAGAGTGGTGGGGCGTGATACCCAGGCTCTGGATGAAGCCGAGATTACCCGAGGCGCGGTGGAAACCGTGGCGGAAAACACCGTCGATGGCATTACCTCGCCGCTGCTGTTTGCGCTGCTGGGAGGCGCGCCGCTGGCGCTGGCCTACAAGGCCGTCAATACACTGGACTCCATGGTGGGCTATCGGAACGAGCGCTACGGCGACTTCGGCTACGCCTCGGCCAGGCTGGACGACCTGGCCAACTGGCTGCCTGCCCGGCTGACCGCCTTATGCCTGTGGCTGGCGGGCGTGCTGTATGGGGTGTTTCACCGCTCACCTCTGCGCTGGCGGGGCGCCCTGGCGGCCACCTGGCGCGAGGCACCCCGCCACCCAAGCCCCAACGCGGGCTGGCCCGAGGCGATGGTGGCGAATTTGCTGGGCGTCCAGTTGGGCGGCACCAACGTCTACCAGGGGCAAGTATCACACCGGGCCACGCTGGGCACCGCCCATGATTTACTGAAAGCCAGCCACATCACTACCACGATTTGGCTGATGCACGGGGCTTGGTTGATGTTCTTCCTGCTGCTGTTCTTCCTGCAGCTGTGCCTCGTGATGGCGACGGTGGCCGGGTGATGCGCGACCAGCCCGGCAACCTACCCCTCGACCATTGGCCAAGCCACGGTGGCCAGGCCGCCGCGCTGCTGCAGCGCTTTGGCCTGCCTGCCGACCACCCGCTGGAAGATATCAGCGCCAACCTGAACCCGCTGGGCCCGCCCGACTGGGTAACCGGCTACCTGGCCCAGCGCCTGGCTGGGCTGGGCCGCTACCCCGAACCGGACTACCGCGCCGCCAGGCAGGCAATTGCCGAACACGCAGGCGTGGAGCCGGGGCAGGTACTGCTCACCAATGGCGGTGCGGAAGCCATCTTTCTGGCGGCGGCGCACCACGCTGGCCAGCAGGCGCTAATCGTCACCCCCACCTTTGGCGAGTACGCCCGGGCCTGCAGTGCCCATGGTGTGCGCATCAGCGAGCTTGGCCTGTTTCCGGGCACCTTCGACCCGCCCGCGGCCGCGTTGCTGCAGGCGGCGGCCAGCGCTGATGTTGTGTTCGTCTGCCGCCCCAACAACCCCACCGGCACGCTGCTGCCCGTGGCGCTTATCGAGGCGCTACTGGACGCCTTGAAACCGGGGGCCTCGCTGGTGGTGGATGAAGCCTTCATCGACCTGGCGTTGGAGGCTGCACCGCTGACCCCGCTGCTCCAACGCTACCCGGCGTTGATCCTGCTGCGCTCCATGACCAAATTCTTTACCCTGCCGGGCCTGCGGCTGGGCTACGTGCTGGCCGATGAGCGGCGTATCGGCCAGCTTCAGGCGCAGCAACCGCCCTGGAGTGTCAATCATCTGGCCGCCGAACTGGTGCCGCCGCTGCTGGCGGATGAGGACTTTGCCCGGCGTACCCACCAGTGGTTGGCCCGTGAGCAGCCGCGCATGGGCGCTGCCCTGGCCGTGCTGGGGCTGGAGGTGGTGCCCAGCCACAGCTGCTTTCATCTGGTGCGGCCTGGTACCGCCCAGCAGCAGCGGGGCATTTCCAGTATCGTGCTGCTTGAACGCCTGCTTCACCAAGGTATGCTGGCGCGACATACCCATGGTTTTGCTGGCCTGAAGGGTGGTTGGCTAAGGCTGGCACTGCGCGATGGTGTGACCAATGATCGGTTGTCAAAGGTGCTGAATGATTGTCTTTGTTAGTGGAGGGGCTCGGTCGGGCAAGAGCCTGGTGGCGGAGCAGTGTGTTCAGCAATACGCCGACGGCAAGACGTGTTACTACGTGGCCACCGCCGACATCTACGATAGCGAAATGGCCGAACGGGTAGGCCATCATCAGGCCCGGCGCACCAACCACTGGGTCACCCTGGAAGCTCCGCTCAACATCGAACAGGCCGTCGCCCAGGTGCCCAACGGCCATGCCGCCCTGTTGGACTGCTTGACCCTCTGGGCCAGCCAGGTGATGTTCAATACTCAGGAGGACGCCGCGCCGGTCAGCGAAACGGAAGCCTTTGCACTGTTGGTGCGTGCGCTTCACGATGCCCGCCGCCGGGGGGTGACGCTGGTGGTGGTCTCCAACGATCTCAACGAAGCGCCCTTGCCTGCCTCGGCAGAGGTGTGGCGCTACGTAGAATTCCTGCAAGGGTTGCACCGCTGGCTGGCGGCCCAGGCCGACCGGGTGGTGGAGGTGGTGGCCGGGCAGTCCATCGAATGGAAGGCGGCTGGCGCACCATGAAACACGCTCTGTACGGCATGCTGCTGGCGCTGCAGTTTCTGACGCGCCTGCCGATCCCCGTTGCCTGCCCCTGGACACAGGCCACCCGGCGCTGGGCCATTCGCGCCTACCCGCTGGTGGGCCTGATGGTGGGAGCGCTGCTGGCCTGTGTCGCCCTGCTGTTGGGCCAGTGGCAAACCCCATCGCCCATCACGGCGCTGGTACTGCTTAGCCTGTGGGTGGCCATTTCCGGTGGCCTGCACCTGGATGGCGTGATGGACCTGGCCGATGCGCTGGGCAGCAACCAGCCCGTGGCCCGCCGATGGGAGATCATGAAAGACCCGGTGGTGGGCAGTTTTGGCATGCTGGCGCTGGTGTTTCTGCTGGCCTGGAAAGGGGTGCTGCTATGGGCGCTGGTGCACTATCAGGCGCCGCTTGGCTGGCTGGTGGTGGCCCCCGCGCTGGGTCGGCTGGCGGGGGTGGCCCTGCTGGTGCTGACGCCCTGTGCCCAGCCCAGCGGCCTGGCCTTTAGCTGGCAGCAGTCGCTGGGCCGAAGGGACGTGGTGCTGGCCCTGCTGCCGCTGCTGCTGGGGGCACTGTTCATGCCTGGGCTGTGGGTCTGGCTGGTGGCCACGGCCTTGTGGGTCGTGCTGGTGCGTCAGGCGCTGCTGCGTTTATTTCACGGCATCAACGGTGACATGGTGGGTGCCACTATCGAAGGAGGAGAGCTTTGGCTACTGGTCTTGATGTGGAGCTGGTGGCAGTTCGCCACGGTATAACGTCATGGAATCTGGAGCGTCGGTACCAGGGGCAGCGCGATATCCCGCTGCTGTTCCCGGACGCGGAAGCGGGCCTGCTGGCCCTGCGTGACGCCTTGGCAAGCGAGCGTTTCGATGCCATTCATGCCAGTGACCTGGGCCGCTGCCAGGAAACCCTGGCGTGGTCACAGGCGGCCAGGCCCGGCATGCCGGTGTACCGGGAGCCGCGCTTGCGAGAGCTGGATTTTGGCGAGTACGAAGGAAAGGTTTACGATGAACTCAAGGAGCTCCCGCACTACCGCGCCTGGATAGACAGCGCGGGCGAGCTGCAGATACCCGGCGGTGAGTCGTCTGGCCAGTTGCGCGAGCGCCTCGATGGCTGGCTGGAAGAGGTGGCGCTACAGGCGCGCGAACAGGGCCATCGCAAGGTGCTGGTGGTGACCCACGGCGGGGTGATTCGTGAGCTGCGCCGCCGGTTCGAAACGCTGGATTTCTGGGCGGGCATCGTCCATCAGGCCCAGGGCCGTCGCTGGCAGCTGACCTATCAGCCCAACGATGCAGGCAAAGGAGAGTGGCAATGCAACTGTTCATCGGCGGTGCCAGCGCAGGCAAGCGAGACGCAGTAAAACAGCGCTTTCCCGGCGCGGTGTGGTGGCGCCTGGCGCCGGGCCAGCGCTTGCAGGAAGTGTCCCACGTCATGCATCCCGGCACTCCGCTGGTGCTGCATGGCCTGTTCGAATGGCTCTCGGCGGCCATTCACTCCGACTTCAGCAGCGACGAATGGCGCGCCCACTGGCGCGAAGATCTGCAGCGCCTGGACGAGGCAGCGGCAGGCCAGCACGCCACCCTGGTGGTGATTGCCAACGAGCTGGGCCGAGGCCTGGTGCCCATGGCCCGGGACCAGCGCCGCCTGAGGGACCTCAGTGGTTGGTTCACCCAGGACGCCGCCGCCCAGGCAAGCCAGGTGTGGTACGTGCGCCATGGGCTCGTGCAAGCGCTGAAAAGCACGGCATAAAGCACGTCATAAAGTCCGACATAGTGCAGCATGCCCCGTCTGGCCAAAATTGACCTGATTAGCGCAAGTTGCTAGTTTACGCGCACTCTTAGGTGCTGATGGCGACCCTTCGCCCTCAGTTAAACGGGAAGTTGGTGAACGCAACTGCGTCAATCCAACGCTGCCCCCGCAACGGTGATCGAGACAAGAACGGCCAAGACGCCACTGTGCTCAGGCATGGGAAGGTGGTCGTTCGGAAAGGGTCGGCGCTTGAAAAAAGCGCCTCCTTTCGCTCGTCAGCCCGGAGACCGGCCCAGGAGTGACGGCTGAAAAAGCCACGGATTACCGGCATGCGGTGGGCATGTGCAGGGTGTAGGGTGGGCTGCCAACGCAGCTTGCCTGCCTTGCGTGTGCGCCTGCACCGGCCACTAAAAAACACGCTGTGCGGGTGAGCACAGTGCGCAAGGGATCCATCATGCAACGTTTATCTTCTACCGTCACGTTGGCGGCATTTGCCATGGCCGCCGTGCCCATGGCCGTTCATGCGCAGGCGCAGCAGCAGGCCTCGGCCAGTCACGATACGCTCAATCCTGTCGTCGTGACGGCGGCGCTGGCACCGCGTACCGCCAACGAAAGTCTCTCTTCGGTCACCGTTCTGGATGAAGCGACGCTTCGCCGCCAGGACCCGGTGAGCATCACGGACCTGCTGCGTGGCCAGCCGGGCGTGGACGTTTCCAGCAACGGCAGCTTCGGCAAGAACAGCAGCGTCTTTCTGCGCGGCACCGGCAGCGCCCAGAACGTGCTGCTGATCGACGGCATTCGCTTACGTTCGGCCACCAGCGGCGGCGCGGCGTGGCAGTACCTGGAACCACGCATGTTCGACCGCGCCGAAATCGTGCGCGGCCCCCGCGGCAGCCTCTACGGGGCCGATGCCATGGGCGGCGTCATTCAACTGTTTACCCCCGAGGGGCGTGAGGAAGGCCCGCAGCCGCGTATTTCCGCAGGCGGTGGCTCGTTCAACACCCAGCGGCTCAGCGCAGGTATCAGCGGCCGAGAAGGCGGCACCCGCTACAGCTTTGCCGGTAGCCACTTCACCACCGATGGCCAGCCCGTGCGCCGCGATGGCGACGACAAGGGGTACGACAACACCTCGGCGCTGGCGCGGGTATCGCACACCTTCGATAACGGTGCCGAAGCGGGCGTGCTGGCCCTGCGTGCCCGTGGTCACAACGAATACGACGGCGGCGAGAACGACTTCGTGCAGCAGGTGGCCGGGGTATATGGCGAGCTGCCGCTGACAGACAGCTGGCGTAGCCGCCTGACGCTCAGTGAATCCCGCGATGAGAGCGACAGTTTCGATGGCTTCAGTGACGCCACTTTCAACACCAAGATTCGTGCTGCCCGCTGGGAAAACACCTTCACCGCTGGGGCCCATGAGCTGGTGGCCGGGGCCGAGTACAGCGAAGACCGGGTAGACAGTACCACCGCCTATGATGAAACCAGCCGCAGCAATGCCGCCGTCTTCACCCAAGCCCTGCTGGACTTCTCCCCGCTGCTGGTACAGGCGAGCCTGCGCTTCGACGATAACGAATCCTACGGCGAGGAAGTGACCGGCAGCCTGGGGCTGGGCTACCAGTTGGACGACCACCACACTCTGCGCGCCAGCTACGGCACGGCGTTCAATGCGCCCACCTACAACCAGCTCTACTTCCCTGGCTTCGGCAACCCCGACCTGGAAGCGGAAACGTCACATACCGTCGAGGCTGGGCTACGCGGCCAGTATGCCCAGTGGTTCTGGGATGCGGCGCTGTACCAGACCGACATCGACAACCTGATTGCGGGGCAGGGGCTGCAGTTCAACGTGCCGGAAAGCCGTATTCGGGGTGCCGAGCTGAGCGCCGGGCTCGAACTCGACGCCTGGACGCTGGCGGCGGCGCTCACCTACACCGACCCGGAGAATCGCCTGACCGGCATGCGCCTGCAAAACCGCGCTTCCCAAAGCCTGCGTCTGGACATCGACCGTGAGCTGGGCGAGTGGTCGGTGGGCGGCTCCTGGCTGGCCCAGAACCACCGCTTCCGGGATGCCGCCAATCAGGACCGCCTGAGTGGCTACGGCCTGGTGAACCTGCGCGCCGGTTGGCAGTTTGCGCCGCTGTGGAGCGCTCGGGTGACGTTGGAGAACGTGCTGGACCAGGACTACATCACCACGCGCTCCTTCGACGGTGCCGACTACATCAACGCTGGCCGGGCAGGGTTCCTGAGTGTTCACTTTGGCCAATGACACACTGACACGCGGGGCCCTGGGCCTCGCGTTTTCGTTCATGGCGGCCGCCGCCCAGGGGCATGACCATTCGCGCTGTGCGGTGGATGACCGCGACCGGGAGGTGTGCCTGCACGCCTCTGCCAACCGTATCGCCACGCTCTCGCCGGGGGCCACGGAGCTGACTTGGGCCGCCGGGGCGGGGGATCAGGTGGTGGCGGTGGTGAGCTACAGCGACTACCCCCCTGAAGCCAAGCAGGTGGCCTCGGTAGGCAGCCACACGCGCATCGACCTGGAAGCGCTGGTGGGGCTGGCGCCGGACCTGGTCATCGGCTGGGTGACCGGCAACCCCGCCGAGCAAATGGAGACCCTGGAAGCGCTGGGCATGCCGGTGTTCTACATCGAGCCTCGCAGCGTGGAAGCGGTCGCCCACACCATCGAACGACTCGCCCGGCTGGCCGGTACCGAGCCAATAGGGCGGCAGGCGGCCAGCGAGTTCCGAGACGGCATGGCCGCACTCACCGCGCGCTATAGCGAACGCGACCCGGTCCCCACTTTCTACCAGGTGTGGGACGAACCGCTGATGGGCGTCAGTGACGAACACCTGATTGGCCAGGTGGTGACCCTGTGCGGCGGCGAGAACGTGTTTGGCGAGCTGGAACGGCTGGTGCCCAGACTGGATGACGAAGCCGTGCTGGCCGCCAACCCGGAAGCCATCATCGCGGGCGGCATGGGCGAAGAGAACCGCCACTGGCTGACCCACTGGGAGCAGTACCCCCACCTGGACGCGGTGGCCAAGGAGAACCTCTACTTCGTACCGCCTTCACTGATCCAGCGGCCCACCCCGCGGCTGCTGGAAGGCGCACAGCTGCTGTGCGAAAAACTCGACCAGGCGCGCCAGAAGCGCGAGGACGCCTGATGCCGCTGCGCCGCTGGACACCCCTTGGCCTGCTGGCCCTGATGGCCGTGGCGGCGCTGCTGTTTTCGCTGACGGTGGGCAGCGCCTCGCTTTCCATGGCCCAGCTCTGGGGCGTGGTTCAGGGGCAGGGCGATACGCTGGCGCGCACCCTGGTGGTGGAGCTGCGCCTGCCAAGGGCGCTCTCGGCCTTTGCGGTGGGCGGGCTGCTGGCCGTGGCCGGGGCGCTGATGCAGGTGCTGCTGCGTAACCCGCTGGCCGACCCCTACGTGCTGGGGCTTTCCGGCGGCGCCTCGATTGGTGCCTTGGCGGCCATGTTGGCGGGCCTGGGCGGCCTGCTGGTCTCCGGTTCTGCATTCGTGGGGGCGCTGGTATCGACGCTGCTGGTGTTTGGCCTGGCCCATGGCCGGGGCGGTTGGACTCCTTCCCGGCTGCTGTTGACCGGCGTGGTGGTGGCCGCCGGATGGGGCGCGGTGATTACCCTGATGCTGGCGCTGAGCCCCGCCGAGCGGCTGCCCGGCATGCTCTACTGGCTGATGGGCGATCTTTCCTACTCGCGCACCCCTTGGCCGCCGCTGCTTCTGCTGCTGATGACCTGCCTGGTGCTGGTGCCGCTGGGGCGCAGCCTGAACGTACTGGCCCGAGGCCCCCAGCAGGCGGCTGCGCTGGGGGTCGATGTGCGCCCGCTGGAGTGGAGCATCTACATCGCCGCCAGCCTGCTCACGGCCGCCGCCGTGACCAGCGCGGGCAGCATCGGCTTCGTGGGGCTGATCGTGCCGCACATGCTGCGCCTGGTGCTGGGCAACGACCAGCGGCTGATTCTGCCCGCCTGCGCCCTGGCCGGGGGCACGCTGCTGGTGCTGGCCGACACCCTGGCCCGCACCCTGATTGCCCCGGAACAGCTGCCCGTGGGGGTGATCACCGCGCTGCTGGGCGTGCCCACGTTCCTCTTTCTGCTCTACCGGAGCCGCTGATGACCCGCTTGGCCACCCAGGAGTTGATCATCGACGTGCCGGGGCGCCGTTCAGGCACCGCGCTGAACCTCACCATCGAGCCAGGGCAGGTATGGGGCGTGCTGGGCCCCAACGGCGCGGGCAAGACTACGCTGCTGCATACCCTGGCCGGGCTCCACGCCTCCCGCTCGGGGCAGGTGCTGCTGGGCGACACGCCGCTTGGCCAGCTACGCAGGCGGCAAGTGGCCCAGCGGCTGGGGCTGGTGTTTCAGGAGCGGCTGGACGGCTTTCCCGCCACGGTACTGGAGACCGCGCTGATAGGCCGCCACCCCTACCTTTCATTGTGGCAGCGGGAAGGTGCCGACGACTACGCCCGCGCCGAAGCCGCGCTGGCAGCACTGGACGTGGCCCACCTGCGCGACCGCCTGGTGAACACGCTCTCCGGCGGCGAACGCCAGCGGGTAGCCGTGGCCACGGTACTGACCCAGGCCCCCAGCCTCTGGCTGGCCGACGAGCCCACCAACCACCTGGATTTACACCACCAAAGCGCGGTGATGGCGCTGATGGCCGAACAGGCCGCCCAGGGCAGCGCGGTGATGATGTGCCTGCACGACCTCAACCTGGCCGCCCGCTGGTGCGACCACATTTTGCTGCTTTACCCCAGCGGCGAAGCCTGCTGGGGCCCCCGGGACACCATGCTGGTACCCAGCGCGCTGGAGCGGCTTTACCGCCAGCGGCTGGCCACGGTAGAGGTGGACGGCGCGCCGGTGTTCGTGCCCATTCAAGCGCCATTGACCGATCATGAATGATTCAAGGAAGCCACATGTTGCAAGGTGAAGCACACGCCGCGTTGATCAGCGCCCCCGGCTCCGGCCAGGGCAAATCCATGGTGACGGCGGCACTGGCCCGGCTGCACCGCAATGCCGGGCGCACCGTGCGGGTGTTCAAGCACGGCCCCGACTACCTGGACCCCATGGTGCAAGAGGTCGCCTCTGGCCAGCCGGTGTACCAGCTTCACCCCTGGATGACCGGCGAGCACGAGTGCCGCTGGCGGCTGGCCAAAGCCGCCCAGGAAGCCGATGTGATTCTGGTGGAAGGCTCCATGGGGCTGTTCGATGGCTCGCCCTCCAGCGCGGACCTGGCCATGCTGGCGGGTATTCCCGCGCTGCCGGTCATCGATGCCTGGGGCATGGCGCAAACCTTCGGCGCGGTGGCCCAGGGCCTGGCCAACTACCACCCGGATCTCGCCATTCACGAAGTGATCGCCAACCGCGTGGGCAGCCCCGGCCACGGCAAACTGCTGGCCGAGAGCATGCCGGAAGGCATTGCCCTGCTGGGGGCCATTCCCCGCCACGAGGCCATGCAGATCCCCGACCGCCACCTGGGCCTGGTGCAAGCCAGCGAACTGGGCGGCCTGGATGCCCAGCTGAATGCCGCTGCGAAAGTACTGGAAGAGGCCGGGCTGGGCCGCCTGCCCAAGCGGGTCACGCTCAGCGCTGAGGCCCCCACACCTGCCCCGGCACATCTGCGCGGCGTGCGTATCGCCATCGCCAAAGACGACGCCTTCGCGTTTCTCTACCGCGCCAATCTCGACGTGCTCGAAGAGATGGGTGCCATGCTGCGCTTCTTCTCGCCGCTCGATGACACAGCGCTGCCAGAGTGCGATGCCCTGTGGCTGCCCGGCGGCTACCCGGAACTACACGCCGCCCGCTTCAGCGCCAACCAGCCCATGCACGACGCCATTCGCGCCCACCACTGGGCAGGCAAGCCCATACTGGCCGAGTGCGGCGGGCTGATGAGCTGCGTAGAGCAGCTGGTAGATGGCGACGGCAACGGCCACGCCATGCTGGGGCTACTGCCGGGCACCGCCAGAATGGCCGGAAAGCTCACTGCGCTTGGGCTGCAAAGCCTGCACACCCAACGCGGCGAACTGCGCGGCCACACCTACCACCACTCGCTGCTGGACACCTCCCTGAAGCCGCTGGCCCGCACCCGCAAGCTGGCAGGCAGCGAAGCCGAACCGATTTACATCGAGGGCGCGCTGGTGGCCAGCTACTTCCACGGCTACTTTCCCTCCGCGCCCAGGCTGGTGGCGGACATTTTCACCGGCCAGGCACTGCAGCCTAGCCCGTAACGGGCAGGGGAGGCGGGTCGCCGCAAATCAAATGTGGAAGGTTTTTCCATAAAGCCCAGTGGGCTATGATAGGGCGACACACACTCCCCAACCCCAAGGAGCCACCATGAGCTTTTACGTCTACCTTTCCGGCGAGATTCACACCGACTGGCGCGAAGAGATCCAACGCGGCGCAGAAGCCGCAGGCCTGGACGTGGTCTTCACCGCCCCGGTGACCGACCACGACGCCTCCGATGCCGCAGGCGACCACCTGGGCAAGCCGGACAACGGCTTCTGGCGCGACCACCAGTCCTCCAAAGTGAACGCCATCCGCACCCGCACCCTGATCGAACAAGCCGATCTGGTGGTGGTGCGCTTCGGCGACAAGTACAAGCAGTGGAACGCCGCCTTCGATGCAGGCTACTGCGCAGCCCTGGCCAAGCCCTACATCACGCTGCACAGCGAAGAGATCGTTCACCCGCTGAAAGAAGTCGACGCCCAGGCCCAAGCCTGGTGCACCACCACCGATCAGGTCGTGGAAACCCTGCGCTACGTACTGAAAGCGTAAAACACCCCAAGGAGCCCACATGCGCGAAAATGCCAAAACCCCGGAACGCCATGCCCAGCGCATGGCGGCCAAGCAAAAAATCATGAACGAGCGCATCGCCCGCGCCGACAAAGAGCAGGGCATCTTGCTGGTGCTCACCGGCCCCGGCAAAGGCAAAAGCAGCTCCGGTTTTGGCATGCTCGCCCGCGCCCTGGGCCACGGCATGAAGGTAGGCGTGGTGCAGTTCATCAAGGGCGCGTTCAGCACCGGCGAAGAAGCCTTCTTCCGCAACCTGCCCAACGTGGACTACCACGTCATGGGCGAAGGCTACACCTGGGACACCCAGGACCGCGAACGCGACGTCGCCGCCGCCAACGCCGCCTGGGCACAAGCCAAGCGCATGCTGCAAGACGACAGCTACCACATGGTACTGCTCGACGAACTCAACATCGCCCTGCGCTACGAGTACCTCGACCTGGACCAGGTCCTCGACGACCTGCAAGCCCGCCCCCCCATGCAACACGCCATCGTCACCGGCCGCTACGCCCCCCAACCCCTCATCGACCTCGCCGACACCGTCACCGAAATGAAAGTCGTCAAACACGCCTTCAAAGACCAAGGCATCAAAGCCCAAAAAGGCATCGAGCTTTGAAGTGAGGCGAAACGCGCAAGGGGGTAACGGCAATGCAAATGGTCGATGGCAACTTGTAGCGCGGCGTAACGCCTGAGCGAGAGCAACGAGCGAAGAAGGCACCCGCGAAGGCGGCCCCCAGCCGCCCCGAACTTGCATTGTGGGAGGCAGCTTTAGCTCGCGACGATCAAGCCACCAAACCTCACCCCACCCGTAGCGCGGTGTAACGCCCGAGCGAGAGCAACGAGCGAGGAAGGCACCCGCGAAGGCGGCGCCAGCCGCCCCGAAGCCGCCTTGTGGGAGGCAGTTTCAGCTCGCGACGATCAAGCCACCAAACCTCACCCCAGCCGTAGCGCGGCGTAACGCCCGAGCGAGAGCAACGAGCGAGGAAGGCACCCGCGAAGGCGGCCTTCAGCCGCCCCGAACCCGCCACATCCCCTCACCCACATTCCTCAAACTGACCCAACGCAATTTTTCCAAAAATCTGCGTGACCAAAGCCAAATTTATCAATAGAGTATGATGAAACCGTAAAAAGCAGCGGGCACGCGAATTTTGGTTATGCTGCCATAAGTCAGCTATAGTCTTTTAGAAACAATGGTTTATGCCTGTTTGAGTGGCGATATAACATCAATAATCATGCTGGCGTGTTCAATAGTTTTATGTGGAAGGGCGTATAATCACACTGTTAGCTGCTAAACGGAGAAATGAGACTTCAGATGGATGAGAAATACCAGTCAGCACTAGAAAAGAATTTTGCTGAATACTTAGTTACTTTAGGCTATCCCAAAGATTCCATAGTCTATGAGCCAGCTTTTCTTGCTACTGACGGTAAGCGCTCTTACCGGCCCGATTTTGCTATTGTTGATCCGGTCAAAAAAGAACGTTTAGCAATTATAGAAATTAAAGGTCGGCATTTAAAAGATACTGAAAATACCTACCGCCAGTTGTCTGCATACAGCAAAGCCATAGAAAAGGAACGCATACCTCTGTTTTTGGTAACAGAATCAGAATCACCACAAGGCATGTTTCCATTTGATCTTTATGTGTTTAATGAAGAGGGAGCGTTAATAAAGTCCGATTTTGCTTTGTTTCCTACTTTTCCTGCTCTAACAGCAGATGACTCTGCAGAGCGGAAAACAGAAATCAGGAAAGAGAAGAGTGAGACAATAGAAAGCTTTCAGAAAGTCTCTTGGGCTCTCGCAGGCATACTTTTATCAGTTGTAATCGCTGACTTTATTTGTGCTCAATATGAAATCGAGCTTTTAACTGCAGAAAGAATGGCTTTATTGGGTGCATGTGTAGCCCTAGTTGTAATCCCCTTTGCACAAAAATTCAAAGGGCTTGGCATAGAGTGGGAAAAAGCTAAAAATGAACAAGATCGCAGCTAACAAAGCGCTGCTAGGGACAAACCTACGCTGCGCTTCGGTTTGCCCCAGAGCGCGGCGTTATATTCACTAATAAAAGAGTAATAGATGTCTATTCTAGATTTTAAAGAAATTCCAATGCCGCATAAGGGTGGTGGAGAACAAGATAAGTTCGAGCTATTTGCTAGGGATTTTTTTGAGCAAATAGGCTATGAAATTCACTCAACTCCCGGACGTGGAGCAGATGGTGGTAAAGATTTAATCTTAATTGAGACTAGAAAAGGTATTGCCAGTAATACTGAGGTTAGATGGTTAGTGAGCTGTAAACACAAAGCTCATTCTGGAGCATCTGTTTTGAAAACAGATGAGCCTGAGATATCTGATTCATTAAGGGCTCACAATTGCACTGGCTTTATTGGTTTTTATTCCACTTTGCCCTCATCAGGCTTAGTTGCTAAAGTTGAAAGCATTCAAGGAATTGAGCATCAGTTTTTTGATTCATCAAAAATAGAACAAGCTTTACTTACAAACACTAAATGCCTAGATTTAGCAAAACGATATTTTCCTGAGTCCTTCAAAAACTGGGCAGATGAAAATCCAAAGCCTGCTCAGATATTTTCTGACCATGAGCCTTTTAAGTGTCACCTTTGCGACTCTGTTTTGGATTTTGACAATCGTGGTATTGTAACTTCGTGGAGTAAATATGAAGAGAGTGACGATGGTTTAATCAAAAAGATAAGAAACCAATATGTCTGTTGTGGTGGTGATTGTGACCGTATCTTATCCAAACGTTACTTCACAGATGGATATGTAGATGCTTGGGCTGAACTCCGAGACTATTTTACACCTACATTGTACTTGAAAGCAGTTATGGCATTTTGCAATGAATTAAATGATCCGAAAATTCAATACAGTGAAGAAGCATTTGATCAAGAAAAGTCCATATTAATTAAGGCTTACCCTTATGTTTGCCGAAACTTAACGCAAAGTGAAGTTGAAAATGTAAGAGACTTGGCTATGCTTCCTCAGTTCCTAGGCGGACTAGGTTAACGTGAATATAACAAAGCATTGCAGCGGACAAGCCGCTGAATGCGGAGTTATACGACATGAGTTCTCTGCCTGCTGATTGTAACTGGAATGCACAATGACAGATAAACCCTATCTATCTATCGAGAATGTTAGAACCTGCCTTATTCGCTTCCTAGAGTCTGATGAAGCATCGGTTATCGCTATTCGAGGTGGATGGGGTGTAGGGAAAACTCATTTTTGGAATGAGCTAATTTCAGAAGTAGTGAATACGAATTTGCACGAAAGTGTGAAGTCATACTCGTATATTTCGCTTTTTGGTATTGATTCGTTAGAAGGATTCAAGTACGCGATATTTGAAAATACTGTTCCGAGAAGCATGATAGGTAAACCTATTACGCTTGAATCATTCTCCGAAAATGTTGGAAAAGTGTCACAGATTCTAGGGAAAAGGGCACTGAAGACTATCTTTAGCACCAAGCCGCTGAATGGGTTTTCAAGGGCCGTTGATTCTGCTTCTTTTCTTTCTGTACGAAACACATTGATTTGTGTGGATGATATGGAAAGAAAAGGTGAAAAATTGTCTTCGAGAGATTCATTAGGCCTTATCTCTTACTTAAAAGAGCATCGATGCTGCAAGGTTGTACTTCTGTTAAATGACGGTGAAGATGGCATGGATGAATATATAAAGTATAGGGAGAAAGTCATTGATATCGAGTTGGAATACCGGCCGAGCGTTAAGGATAATGTTGATATAGCTTTTGATGCTCAGCGTGGTATTTTTGATATTGCAAATGAGTATGCTTGCAGCCTAAATTCGTCAAACATTAGAACGCTACTCAAAACCAAGCGTTACATCTCTATCCTGTCAGCGACAATAAGTGATCTAGAAATCGAGGTCCAGAGGGAAGTCGTGAGCTCGGTGGTGCTTTTTTGTTTGTGCTTTTATCGGGCAGGAAATCCGTTAATTCCACCGTTAGACTACGTTGCCAATATCGGGAGTAAGTTGTTCAGGATAGGGGGTGATAAAGAGATTCCTGAAAATGAAAAGCCTTGGCATAAATTTCTTATGAGTTTTGGCTATCGAACTACCAATCAACTGGATAAGGTTCTTGCTAGGGGGGTGGAGGCCGGTTTTTTTGACTTGGAAGAAGTTAATAAAATAGCCACTGCACGAAATGAAGAAGTTCTCCAGCATAAATCTACGCAGGAGTTTCATGATGCTTGGAGTCTTTATCACAACACATTCGAAGAGAATGAAGATCAACTCGTTGAAGAGTTGCAGCGAAGCTTGGTTAGAAACGCTAAAACAGTCAGTCCGACAAACTTGAATGGCACAGTAGTGCTTTTGAGAGATTTGGGTCGCGAAGAGATTGCGGACAAAATTATTGAGCAGTATGTGCTCGCTCGTAAAGATCAACCAAAGGTATTCGACCTCAACGATTACGCTTTTGGCGGCGATGTCACAGACTCAAAAATTAGAGAGGTTTTCGCGTCCGAGTACGAGAAAATCGATAGCCGACCCTCGCTTTTAGATGTCTTGGAGCGGCTGTCAACTACAAATGGATGGTCTCCGATAGACGAGGAGGTATTAGCGGAGTCTACTCCCGAAGATTACGTTTCTATATTCGATAGTGAAAGGGGCGAGCATCTTGATCAGTACGTGAGAGTTGGGCTCAAATTCAGAGAATGGTCAAATGGTAACGATGTTCGAGAAAAGATCGGTAGAAACTTGGAGGAAGCACTTCAGATCATAGGGCAAAGGTCTCGGTTGAATCGACGCCGGGTGAAGAAATTTGGAGTCATAATCGAAGATGACGCATAACAATTTGCGGCAGTTCACGCCTACGGCGTCGGACGCTCGTTCCTCGCGCCGCTGTGCAAGGCGTTATGCACTTAATGGAGGTATACAGAGTAGATGATGCTAGAAATTGAGCCAGACTGGGTTTCGGCAGCAGCTACGTTCTTTGCTGGAATCGCCACAATCGCGGCTGCGTTCACTGCTATTTTCGCATATAGACTGCAGCGAGCTATGGCTGTGAGCAGGCAGCAGATTTTGAAGGGAGACAACCTGCTGAAGAACATTCAGTCGTTGATTGCCACGTTTGCGGATATTCATGCAACGGCGAAGCAAGACTGGTCTCCAGATAGAACAGAAAAGCTTCGCTCGCTCTCAGAAGATATTCGCTATACCGAGACTGTTATAAAATCGCTGAATCCTGCGATAGGCGCCAAGGTCGAAGAGTGGCGAATTTCTTCAGATAGCCAAGGGGATAGTATCCCCCGAATTGTGGATTATATTCTTGGTGGGGCTGGCGCAATCATCGGAGATAAGTATGACAGCTTCCTATTCTCAAAGGCGTCAGAACTCAGAAAAATTCAGGACGAAATGTTCAAAGAGATTGGTGCATAACCATGCAATGCACGCGACAGGCGCGTGATTGCGGCGTTATGCATCAGAGTGAAATCCTATGCTAAGAAAACTCAAAGAGGCTTTGTTTGGGCGCCAGACACAGAAACCCCAGTCTAGCTCAGCTGCTGAGTCTCAGCAGTCACGCTATACGATTCGAGATGGCCGATTAACACCAACAGATCAGGCATTCGATGCGTGGACTTCTCGAGACCTTGCAAAAATGCGGGCCGCGCTCGATAAAAAGACCAACCTCGTTGATCGCCATTTTCTGCTCATGACTTTGGTTGACGAGACTTACAAGCGCAGGAAGGAGGATTTAGAGGCTAAGGAGTTCTGTGCTCAGGTTGCAGAGCAGCACCTTGAAGAGTTTCCGGATATTAAACCAGCCTTGGTGAAGAGTCTTGATGGAATTCTGCCTCGTGTCACTACATTTCAAAAGTACGCCACCTTGTTAACTGAGGAAGGTGAATATAAAAGGGCAATTGAGGTCTGTGAAATTGCGATCTCGCATGATCTTAATGATGGAACTAAAGGAGGCTTTGAAGGGCGCATTGCTAAGATCAAAAAGAAGGCTGGAGATGGAAATGCATAACAATCGCAGGCACGGCGACGGCTTTTTCGTTGCGGCTGCGCCTTCACTACAAAGCCGCGCGTGCTGCGGGCGTTATGGATACAACTAGGAATTTGTGCAATGGCAAAGAAAAAACGAACTTTAGCCTTCTTCAACCTGCTTCATGACCTTGAGCATACGATTGGGAGTGAGTGCTATAACGGCAATATCCAAAACTTTGGACCTGGGGGAGTATGGGAAGGTGAGGGACGAAGTTTTCGATACCCCGTTACCTTTACAAACAAGAAAGGTATGAAAGAGAAGTATCGAGGCAAGCTCCCGCGCACTGAGTCCACTTCAGGTGAAATAGCTCAATGCGTATTGGGTGAAGAAAGGTACCAGTCTGCATATTATGCGTTTGGAGCTAACAATCTTCATATTCTCAGAGCGCTTGATCTGTGCTTGAAAAGCATGGAGCAAAGATTCGGAATAAATTTCGATGAGCTATTAGCTGAGGAGAAAATCAAAAACGCCGCATCAAAATTGGCAAAGAAGTGAAGTTTACCCATAACAATCGCAATCAATACGGCCCCGCGGGTCCGGACGTCGCTTCGCTCCGCCGTTGTTGCGGGCGTTAAAGATGCTGCTCCAAATCCATACTGTTGTGGAGAATTCGGATGACAACGATCCTGGATTCCGTACCGGCTCTGTAAAAGATTACATGACTGCCCTGACTGAACTTTTTGTACCTTGGTTTTATGTCACCCGCATTGCGGCCAATATCAGGCTGGCGAGCGAGCAGCTTGAAAGCATCGTCAAGCTGCCTGAGGTACGTATCGCGTTGGCGCTTTCCCCACTTTTCGGTGGTGAAGCGGCCTATCTCGACAACGTCTTTTCGGGCAGAGGCAGTGAGCAGGTATGGACGCATCAGTGAGCTTCGTTGTCCAGTTCTGTAATAACGCTTTCAAGGGAATACTCTGCTATTCCACTCTGCTCGCCTTCATCCAGGAGGCGTTGGAGCCGTTCAAGCTTACTTTCCGTTTCTTCAAGCAGACGCAGTCCGGCACGTACCACCTCGCTCACCGAGCCATAGCGGCCCTTTTCAACCTGAGTGGCTATAAACTCGTCAAAGTGGGGGCCGAGTGTAATGCTGGTATTTCTAGCCATGGGGAGACTCCTGTACCAAATATTGGTATATCATGGCAAAGCACCCATAACAAGGCAAGGCAGGCCGACGCGATAAAGTCGCGCCACTGCGAAGCTGGCCTCCATCGGCCTCAAACCAAAAGCGCAGGAACTGCTAGCGCTGGTAGCCGAAGACCCATACCGCAAGCCGCCTCCGTTTGAGAAACTCGTGTGTGATTTTGCGGGGGCTTATTCACGCCGCATCAATATTCAGCATCGCCTAGTCTATCAAGTGCTCGATGACGAGCGAGTGGTGAAAGTTCTCAGGCTCTGGAGCCACTACGAATAATGCATAACCAACGGCTGTTGCGGATGTATTAGCCTTTATTCACGGCCCGACGTCGCCGAGATAGAACGCACGATTCGTGCGACGACCTGAAATACGCCAGCAGTGGTGACGGCGATGGCACGCCAATGGGTGCAAGAGGGAACAGTGGCGCTTTTGGAACAGCGCATCAGTGTCTACCGCTGCTCCTTTTTCAACGGCAGCCCAGGTGCCCCATGCCATCCGTCTTGCGCTAGCATCGGTAGATATTCAGCAGCTCGAAAAAGCACTGTGTACCGTCAGGGAGGTCGTTGAATACCATGCCTACGTTTAACATCCGCCGTCGAGTCACCACGAACACGGCCAACCACGAATCCTCACTTTGACAAGACGGCTCCAACCATGACCCGCAAAACCCTAAGCCTCAAAACGAAACGGCCCCCAGAGGCCAAGCCCGCCGACACAGTGGCCGACTCCTCACCCGAAGAGCAATCACACACCGACCCCGAAAAGCGCTTTCTCAACGGCACGGCCATTCATCCTTCCCCGCGCCTTTATCTCGCCAACGGCGTTCGTGAGCACAGCGTGCGGGCGATGGATTTGATCACGCCCATTGGCATGGGGCAGCGCGGGCTGATCGTGGCGCCGCCGGGGGCGGGGAAAACCACGCTGTTGAAGCATATCTGCCAGGCCGTGGCGGCGGCATATCCCGAGATCAAGCTGTATGCCCTGTTGATCGATGAGCGCCCGGAGGAAGTGACCGATTTCAAGCGCAGCGTGACCGCCGAGGTGCACGCTTCGTCGTCTGACGAAAGCTACGCCCACCATGCGCGCGTGGCCGATAGCCTGCTGCAAACGGCGTGCAGGCAAGCCGGTGAGGGGCACGATGTGATGATCGTGATCGACTCATTGACACGGCTTTCCCGGGTGCACAACGCGGGGCAGCGGGGCAGTGGGCGTACCATGTCGGGCGGGTTGGATACCCGGGCGCTGGAAATCCCCCGCAAACTGTTCGGGGCGGCACGGAACATCGAAAACGGCGGCTCGCTGACCATTCTGGCCACCGTGCTGGTGGAGACGGGAAGCCGCATGGATCAGGTGATCTTCGAGGAGTTCAAGGGCACCGGCAACATGGAGCTGGTGCTGTCGCGGGAGGTGGCCAGCCAGCGCATCTTCCCGGCGCTCGATATTGCCAAAAGCAGTACCCGCCGCGAAGAGCTGTTGATCGAGGCCCACGAGATCGAAAAGGTACGCAGCCTGCGCAGAGCCTTGACGCCGCTCAAGCCAACCGACGGCGCGCAGAAGCTGCTGGCGCTGATGGAGAAGTACCCCACCAACGCCGAGCTGCTGGCGGCGTTTTCACCCGCTCAGGGGTAAGGCCTGCCACCTGCCTGCGGGCCATCGCTCGCCGACGCTGCGTGCAACGTCTAGCGGCTGCCTTTCTTCACATGCTTCAAATTGGAGGCCGGGACGGCCTTCTTGACCGGAAACTCTGCCACTTCCCTGCGCTCGATGAGCTGGTTCATGCGTCGTTCGATGGCACACAGGTTCTTGAAGTCGCTGATGTCCACCAGCGAGATGGCTTCCCCGGAGGCCCCGGCGCGGCCGGTGCGGCCAATGCGGTGGATGTACTCTTCCGGCTGGAAGGGTAAGTCGTAGTTCACCACTCGGCTCAGCTCGCCGATATCCAGCCCCCGCGCGGCGACGCCGGTGGCCACCAGGTACTTGAGCTCACCGGTTTTGAACTGGGCCAGAATCTTTTCGCGCATGGCCTGGCTTCTGCCGCCATGGATGGAGTCCGCGACGATGCCGCGTTTCTCCAACTGGGCCACCAGCTTGGCCGCGCTGTGCTTTTTCTCGACGAAGATCAGCGCCTGGTCCCAGGCCTGTTCGTTGATCAGGTGGCTGAGCAGGGCGGATTTGGTGTCCTTGTCGACCGTGATCAGCCACTGTTCGATGGTGTCGGCGGCGCGAACGTTGGGGGTGATGGCGATGTTGGCGGCCAGGTCGGTCATCTTGCTGTCTGAAAAACTGCGGGCGAGGGCGCGAACGTCCTGGGTCATGGTGGCCGTGAACAGCAGGTTCTGGCGCTGTTCCGGCAGGCGCACGATGATCTTGTGAATATCATCCACAAAGCCCATGTCGACCATTCTGTCCGCTTCGTCCAGCACCATGACCTGAAGCTCGTCGAAGTGCAGGGCGCGCTGATGGGCCAGGTCCAGCAGCCTGCCCGGTGTGGCCACCAGAATGTCCACGCCTTCGATCAAACGCTCCTTTTGGGGCGCGGTATCCACACCGCCATACGCGGCCATCGAGGTGAGCTGGGTATGCCTGGCGTATTGCGCCACGCTGGCGTTGACCTGTACCGCCAGCTCGCGAGTGGGCACCAGAATCAGCGCGCGGATGCGCTTGGCCCGCAGCGCTTCTGCGTTGCTGAAGCGCTCCAGCAGCGGCAGCACGAAGGCGGCGGTTTTGCCGGTGCCGGTTTGGGCGGTGGCGATGAGGTCCTTCCCCGAGAGAATGGCGGGAATGGCCTGTTCCTGGATGGGCGTGGGCGTCTGGTAACCGAGTTCGGTAATCGCCTGAACGAGGGGAGTGGATAAACCGAGTGTAGAAAAAGGCATAAGGGGCCCTGACAGCGAGTCGTAGGTGGGTCGAACGTAAAAAGTGGTGCAGCATAGCGTAAAATCGGCCCGCCGTTGCTCGAATATTGCCCGCGGCGTCACCGTACCCCGCCTTACACAAGGTATAATGCCCCCTTCCCGGCGAAGCCTGTGTGCTTTAGCCTGCTGTTTTACGTCGATAAGGTCGTGGTTTGATGATCAACACCAAAATTTACAAGGCGGTGTACGAGCTGGCCGAAAAGCTGATGAAGGCCGCGTCCAGGGATGACCGCGCCACCTTTGAGGCGCTTTACGCCGAGTTGCAGGCGATCTGCACCGAGCATGAGAACACCGAGAAAGACCACCCCGAGCAGTGGGAAACCCTGGCCGACTTCACCGAAGAGCTGGAAGACGCGCTGCCGATCTACCAAAAGGCGCTGGAAAAGGCAGTGGCCAAGCAGTCGAACGACCATCTGGCCTCGATTGGCTTTTCCATGGCCACCCTGCAGGTGGAGCTGGGCGAGCCCCAGGCCGCCATCGAAAGCTTGCAGCGCGCCCAGGCCAGCGCCCAAACGATTGAAGACAACGAGCTGAAAGCAGAGATCGACGAGCTGCTGGCCACGCTCACCAACGGTTAGGAGTCACCTTGACCAATAACGATATTTTTCGCCGTATTCGCTATGCCTTCGATTTGAAGGAAGCCACCATCGTCAATATCTTCGCCCTGGCAGAGGTGGACGTGACGCCTGCCCAGGTAACGGCCTGGCTGAAGAAGGATGAGGACGAAGCGCTGGTGCCCATGAAGAACCGTGAGCTGGCGGCGTTTTTGAATGGTTTCATCAGCTTCAAGCGGGGCAAGCGCGAAGGCCCGGTGCCTGCGCCGGAAACCCAGCTGAACAACAACATGGTGTTCCAGAAGCTGCGTATTGCGCTGAACATGAAGGCCGAAGACGTGCTAGCAGTGTTCGAGCAGGTGGGGCTACCGCTCAGCCCCCACGAGCTGAGCGCGTTCTTCCGCAAGCCAAGCCACAAGAATTACCGCGAGTGCAAGGACCAGATGCTGCGCAACTTCCTGATGGGCGTGCAGCAACAGCAGCGCCCCAGCCAGGAGAGCTGACGGCTAAGGTGATACCTTAGCCGTCGCGCTTCACGCACACGAAGATGGCATTGCCAGACGCGTTGTCCCACGGGGTGATGGTCTGGTAGTCGTGCTCGAACACGTGCACCTCGAAGTAGGGCGTCAGCAGGGCGATGAGTTCGCCAAAGCTGACCGCCACCATGGGGTGCTCGTCATTCCATACCTGGGTGACCGCAGGCGTGCTCTTTTCGATACTGAGCCGCAGCGTTTGCCGTTCCCCTTGCCCCGCATAGTGCCAACCCGAACGAAACGTGAAGCGATCCTCGCCCTGTTGGGCGGTGTGCTTGACGAACAGCGCGTTGTCGATGCGCTCCTTGTCCACGCTATTGAAGCACAGTACGCCGCCGGTGCGCAGGGCGCGGTGGGCGCTGGCGATGCAGGCGCTCAGCTTTTCCAGGTTGGCGTTGTAGTGGATGGAGTATAAAAAGCAGGTGATCAAATCCACCGGCTCATCCACCTGGAATTGGCCCATGTCTTGCAGCGAAAAGTGAGCTTCCGGGCAGCGGGTGGCCGCCAGGTCCAGCATCGGCTGGTGAATGTCCAGCCCGCTGCTGGTGTAACCCACATCCAAAAAATGGCGCACGTGGGGGCCGGTGCCGCAGGCCAGGTCCAGGTGCTGGCTGCCCGCGTTGCCAAACAGCTGATGCAGGCGATGAATGGCGTTACTTTGCGCGCGGTAGTCGATGTCGACGCACATCAGATCGTAATAGCCGGAAAGGTCGGTGTAGAGCGCGTTGACGGACATGGTGGCCTAACGGTGAACGCTAAAGGAAAGAGGTGGCGCATGGTATACGAGCGCTTCGTATTTGAGAAGCCGGGTTTGGCTAGCCAACGGAGAGGGCGATGATACATATCGGAATTGAAACGCTGGAAGCGCAGGATGTGGTGGCGCTATTGGAAGAGCACCTGGCCGACATGCACGCCACCTCGCCACCGGAAAGCGTGCATGCGCTGGACGTGACCGCGCTCAAGGCAGCCAATATCACCTTTTACAGCGCCCGCCAGAACGGCCAGCTGTTGGGCTGTGCGGCAATCAAGGCGCTGGGGGAGGGCCAGGCGGAGCTGAAGTCCATGCGTACCACGCCCGCTGCCCGCCAGCAGGGCGTGGGCGCCCGGCTGTTGACGCACGTGCTGGAAGAGGCCCGCGCTCGGGGCTATCACACCGTCTATCTGGAGACGGGCTCGATGGCTTTCTTCGAGCCCGCTCGCCGTTTATATGCTCGGCTCGGGTTCGAGTATTGCGGGCCGTTTGGCAGCTACCGGCTTGATCCCAATAGCTGTTTCATGCGGCTATGCCTGAAGGAGGGCTAAAGAATCCTGGCGATTTTCCGATAATAGAAAGGTACGTCTTTTCTTAGCCACTAACGAGTCTGCCATGCCCAAATTACGTGCTCTGTTGTTGTCCGCTGCCCTGTTGATGCTTACCGCAACGGCTCAGGCATCTGTGCAGGCGGCAGAGGAGGCGGCGCTGGCGTGGTTGGCGAAGATCGATAACAGTGAGTATGAACAGGCATGGGAAGCCGCTTCGCCACTGCTGAGCACACCGCTTTCTGCCACTATGCTTGAACGCACCGTTGCGCTGTCGCGCAAGGACTTTGGCTCGGTGCAATCGCGCCGCCGAGTGCGCGTTTCGCAGTACACCTCCATGCCCGGCGCTGAACGGGGCGACTTCAAGGTCGTTACCTTCCAGACCCAGTTTGCCAACCGCCCCCGAGTGGTCGAGGTAGTAACCCCACATCTGGAAAACGGCACCTGGCGGGTCAGTGGTTACTATATCGAGTGAGGGATGGGCCAATCAGCCGCTAGCCCATCACACGATCATTCCCGCCAATGCCTGCATTACCAGCACGATGACCAGCACCGCGCTGCCCAGTGCGAGGCTGGTCATCAGCGCATGACGCTTCCACAGAGTTTCAACCCGTTTGCCATAGCGTTTCACCAGCCAGGCCAGCCCGTAGTAGCGCAGCCCGCGTGAAAGCAGCGCTGCCAGCACGAATAGCAGGATGGGGTAACCGGAAAGCCCGGCGGTAATCATGGCCACCTGGAAGGGGATGGGAAGAATGCCGATGGCCAGAATCGCGGCAAACCCGTAGCGGTTGAAGAAGCCCTGAAACGCCTGATAGCTCTCTTCCATGCCCATGAACTCGATAAACCAGGTCCCCAGCGATTGATAGAGCACCATGCCCACGCTATAGCCCACCAGCGACGCCACCAGGCAGCCCAGCGTGGTGGCCGTGGCAATCGCCCAGATCCGCTGTTTGTTCACCGCCATCAACGGGATCAGTACCAGCTCGATGGGCACGGGCAGGATGATGGTTTCCAGAAACGAGAGGGTGGCGATCAGCCAGAGCATGTGTTTGGAGCCGTTCAAACGCTCCAGCCAGTGCTGGGTACGGGTAGAGATCAGCGCCATCGTGTCCTCCTGACGTAAATGGCATGGCCGACTGGCGGCGGCGCACATGAGGAATGTGCGGGGTTGTCGTGTAGAGTAGACTGTTGCGTATTCATTGACCGACGCACTTTGACCGACGCACTTTGACCGACTCACACGGAGTGACTCACATGAGTGATCATCATATCGTCATCATTCCGGCAGAGCCTCACTATCTGCCCACTGCGCAGCAGGTAGCCCAGGCCAAGGCTGCGTTGTGGCAGTGGATGCCCGAGGCAGAGAGTATAGACGAGCAGATATCAGAGCATGTGATGTTTCATGACTGTGGCAGCAACTTCGAGTACGTGCGCTGTCAACTGTGCGCGCAAGAGCTGACCCTTCCTGAGTGGCATCTCCTGATGGATCAGGATTACGACGCACAGCGTGGCTTTGCGCTCCTTCCCCAGACGCTACCGTGCTGCGGCAGTGACGCCAGCGTGCACCAGCTCGACTACTCCTTCCCCCAAGGGTTCGCTCGGTTTTCGCTCACGGCCATCAACCCCAGAACAGGGGCCATGAGCCCCCAACAGACCGAGTCGCTGCAAGGCCACCTGGGGCAACCCTTGCGGGTGATTTACCGGCATGTGTAGTGCGCAAGATTCGGGTAGGTGTCGGGCCTTTCACTGGGT
Organism: Halomonas sp. C22; assembly: GCF_007655045.1. Lineage (NCBI taxonomy): Bacteria > Pseudomonadati > Pseudomonadota > Gammaproteobacteria > Oceanospirillales > Halomonadaceae > Halomonas > Halomonas sp. C22. Next base: position 56,022 of record NZ_VBVC01000005.1, read on the forward strand.
AAGCTCTAGCGAGCATCAGCCTCTTTTGCCCCTTTGCCCGTGAGATGGACGCGATGAACGACTACGCCCGTATCGAAAAAGCCATGGCCTTCATGGTGGCCCACGCCGCCCAGCAGCCGAGCCTGGAGGCGGTGGCCGAGCAGGTACACTTGAGTGCGTTCCATTTTCAGCGGCTGTTCAGCCGCTATGTCGGGGTGAGTCCGAAGCGCTTTTTACAAGCGTTGACGCTGGCGCGGGGCAAGCAGTTGATTGCTTCTTCCCAGAGCCTTGCCGACACCGCCGAAGCGCTGGGGCTGAGCGGCGGTTCGAGGCTTTACGATCATTTCGTGACGCTGGAAGCGGTCACACCGGGGGAGTTCAAGCGCCAGGGGGAGGGCGTGGAAATTGCTTATGGGGTTCACCCCACGCCGTTTGGCCAGGTGCTGGTCGCCACCACCCCGAGAGGCATTTGCCGCATGGGCTTTTTGGCAGCGACACCCGAAGCGGAGATTCTGGCGCAGCTGGCTGCCGAGTGGCCGCGCTGTACCTTGCGCCACCAGCCGGACGCCACGCGTTACGCCGTCGAGGCGCTGTTCGAACCGCCGCGCAGCGCAGCGCCTGGTACACTTTCGCTGCATGTGCGGGGCACCAACTTTCAGCTCAACGTGTGGCGGGCACTGCTGATGATTCCGGATGGGCAGCTTGCCAGCTACTCCCACATCGCCCAGTGGCTGGGGGCGCCGAAATCGTCTCGGGCGGTGGGTAACGCGGTGGGCGCCAACCCCGTGGCGCTGTGGATTCCCTGCCACCGGGTGATTCAGCAAAGCGGCGCCCTGGGTGGCTACCGCTGGGGGCTGGAGGTGAAACGCCAGGTGCAGGCCTGGGAAGCGGCCCAGCATCTGGAATCCTCGGACAGCGCTTGAAGCGAGTGACCGGCTAGTGCCCTTCTAATGCCCAGCTAGCGCACGCTAATGTCCAAATATGGACCAGCCCGTGCGCTGCACGAACATCTCCAGGGCGCGCACCCCCAGAAGGCTGTTGCCGTAGCTATCCAGCCCCGGTGACCAGACGGCCAGCGAGCCGCGCCCCGGCGCAATGGCCAGAATGCCGCCGCCCACGCCGCTCTTGCCCGGCAAGCCCACGCGGAAAGCAAACTCGCCCGAGGCATCGTAGTGGCCACACATCATCATCAACGAGTTGATTCGGCGTGCCCGCTGGGGCGACACCACCCGCAGGTTGCTGGGGCGGTTGACGCCGTCGGAAGCCAGAAACAGCCCGGCGTGGGCCAGTTGCTCGCAGCTCATGGCGATGGCGCACTGGTGAAAGTAGGTGCCAAGCACTTTGTCCACGTCGTGGCGCAGCCGCCCAAAGGCTTTCATGAAGTGCGCCAGCGAGGCGTTGCGGTCCTTGTGCTGCATTTCCGAGGCGGCGACCTGATGGTCGAAGCAGATGCTGTTGTCGTCGGCGATATAGCGCACGAAGCTCAATATTTCGGCCAGGGTTTCCTTGGGGGCGTGGCCCATCATGATGGCGTCTACCACCGCAATGGCCCCAGCATTGATGAACGGGTTGCGCGGTTTACCGCTCTCGTGTTCCAGCTGCACGATGGAGTTGAAGGGGTCGCCGGAGGGTTCGCGGCCGACGTTGGACCACAGCGCATCGCCGAGCTTGCCCAGCGCAATGGTCAGGGTGAAGACCTTGGAAATACTCTGAATCGAGAACGGCGTGGTGGCGCAGCCCGCCGAGAAGCGCTCGCCCTCGACGGTGGCCAGGCTGATGGCAAACTGGTTGGGATCGACCTGGGCCAGTTGGGGAATGTAGTCGGCCACCTTGCCGCGCTCGGTGGCGTGGGATAGCTCGTCGGCAATCTCGTTCAGTAGCGTTTGCATCTCGGGGTCATCGCTCGCTTCAAGAGCCGCTACCCTAGCGGAAAAAAGCCCGGCTGTCTGCTGGCGGCAGCCCGCTGTGGCGCTGCGGAATAACCTTGATACCCCTTTGAGTTGATAAACATGCTGTTTGCCGTGGGAGCCCTTGCAGCGGGGCTGGTGGCATCTACACTGCAGCCTGAACCCTGCCCGGTCAAAGGAGCTTTCATGGATAGGATATCCAACGCGGGGCCGCTGCCCACGGCGTCACTGCGCGATACGCTGGCCATTCTGTGCCAGGTGCTGGCGCCCAATATTGCCAAAGGGGTGATCATTCGTCGCCCCCATGTGGTCGGCGTTGCCGAGCGGTTGTCGCTGGACGCCCGTGCCGTACAGCGCATGCAGTCGCTGAGCGAGAAGTATGGCCGCGGGCCGCTGATGCTCAAGGTGCCGATGAAGTCCATGGCGGTGGTGCTGGACCCCGCCGATGCCAACGATGTGCTGGAGCATACGCCCACCCCCTTTTCACCCAATGAGCAAGCCAAGCACAGTGCCCTCAGCCACTTCGAGCCGGGGTTCTCGCTGATTTCCGAAGGAGAGGCCCGCGAGCAGCGCAGGGCGCTGAACGAGCGGGTTCTGCAAAGCGATTGCCCTCACCATGATGCTTCCGAGGCGTTCGTGCAGGTAGTGCAGGAAGAGGTCACGGCACTGCTGGAGCGGGTCGCCACCCGCTATGACGAGCTGGATTGGCCGACCTTTCTGCTGACCTGGGACCGCATCGTTCGTCGCGTGGTGCTGGGCGACGCCGCCGCCGATGACCGCGTACTGACCGAGGAGCTGACTGCTCTGCGCAAAGCGGCCAACTGGGGCTTTTTGCGCCCCAAGCGCCAGCGCCTGCGCAAGCGCTTCGAGCAGCGCCTGGCGTATTACCTGCGTGAAGCGGCACCCGGCAGCCTGATGTCTGCGCTGGCTCAGCAGTGCCCTGGCCGGGAGCAGGCACCGTTGCAGCAGGTGCCTCAATGGCTGTTTGCCTTCGAGCCAGCGGGCATGGCGACCTTCCGCGCCCTGGCGCTGCTCAGCGCGCATCCTGATTTCGCGGCGCAGGCGCTGGCCAAAGCGCAACAGGGCCACCCGCTGGATGATTTCAAGGCCACTCTGCTGGAAGCGCTACGGCTGTGGCCCACCACGCCGCTGCTGCTGCGCCAGACCACCCAGCCAACCCAGTGGCAGGCAGGCACCATGCCCGCCAACACGTCGGTACTGATTCACGCACCCTACTTTCATCGCGACGAGCGCTACCTGCACGCCGCCCATCGCTTCACCCCCGAGCTCTGGCTGACGCCGGAAGGCCGTAGCCACACCCAAACGCCCTGGCCGCTGGTGCCGTTCAGCGGTGGGCCGGGTATCTGCCCCGGCAGGCATGTGGTGCTGCTGGTCACCAGCCACTGCCTGGCTGCCCTGTTGGGGCAGGCCCGCATCATACTTCATCCCCCGGACAAGCTCTCCGCAGAGGCCCCCATGCCGGGCCTGCTGAGCCCGTTCCATTTGCGCTTTCGGGTGCATCGCTAAGCCCCGTGGCGCATCGGGATTCTTGCACGGGGTGGCAGGGCGCTATTTAATGCAAGCCGTCCTTTGGCCCACTGCAATGAGTTTCCATGACCACACTGATGATTCAAGGCACCACCTCGGATGCAGGCAAAAGTACCGTGGTGGCGGGGCTATGCCGTGTTTTGCAGCGCCGGGGGTTCTCGGTGGCTCCGTTCAAGCCCCAGAACATGGCGCTCAACAGCGCCGTGACCATCGATGGCGGAGAGATTGGCCGCTCCACTGCGCTTCAGGCCCAGGCGGCGGGGGTGATGCCGCACAGCGACATGAACCCAGTGCTGCTCAAGCCGGAAACGGACCGGGGGGCCCAGGTGATCCTGCGGGGCAAGGTGCATGGCCATATGGATGCACTGGATTATCACGCCTTCAAACGTACCGCCCAGGAGAGCGTGATGGCCGCCTGGCAGGCGTTGTCCCAGCGCCATGAGGTGATCATTGCCGAAGGGGCGGGGAGCCCGGCAGAAATCAACCTGCGCAAGGGGGATATCGCCAACATGGGCTTTGCCGAAGCCGTGGATTGCCCGGTACTGCTGGTGGGCGATATCGACCGTGGAGGGGTGTTTGCTCAACTGGTGGGTACCCTGGCGCTGCTGAGCGACAGCGAGCAGGCGCGGACCAAGGGGTTCATCATCAACCGTTTTCGGGGCGATATCGGGCTGCTGGAGCCGGGGCTCGAGTGGCTGACGGCGCGCACCCGCAAACCGGTACTGGGTACGTTGCCCTATCTGCCCGGATTGCTGTTGGATGCCGAAGACAGCATTGGCACGGTGCAGGCAGAAAAACAGCGCGACACCCTGAACGTCATCGTGCCTGCCTTGCCACGCATCAGTAATCACACCGACTTCGATGCCTTGCGCCTGCACCCGCAGGTGTCGTTGAGCTTTATCGGACCGGACCAGCCGATACCGGCAGCCGACGTGATCATCCTGCCGGGCAGTAAAAGCACCGCCAGCGACCTGGCCTGGCTGAAGCGCCAAGGGTGGGAGGCTGCCATCGCCAGGCACTTGCGTTACGGGGGCAAGGTGCTGGGCATTTGCGGCGGTTTTCAGATGCTGGGGGAGTGGGTGGACGACCCCGAAGGGCTGGAGGGAGCCGCCGGGCGGGTGGCGGGCCTGGGCTGGCTGGCGCTTTCGACGCGCATGGCCCCGGCCAAGCAACTGCGCAACGTGCATGGAGTGCTGGCCGGTAGTCAGGTGCCGGTGAGCGGCTACGAAATCCATCACGGCGTGAGTGAGGGCAAGGCGCTGGAGCGCCCGCTCTTCGACCTGGGTGGCCATTTTGATGGGGCCATCAGCGAAGATGGGCAAGTGTTGGGGACTTACCTGCACGGGTTGTTCGACCACCCCGATGCCTGTCAGGCCTTGCTGGAACGCTTGGGGCTGGCCAGCGCCAGTCGCATCGATTACACCGCCCACCGTGAACAGGCGCTGGAACGCCTGGCCGATACGCTGGAGGCGCACCTGGATATCGAGGCAATACTGGCTTTGCTGGCGCCCGTAGGCGGCGCTAGGTAGAGCCGTTACCCCAGTGCTCCAGCAGCAGGTCGATAAACAGCTGCGCCGTGCTGGATAGGCTGTGGGAATTGCTGCGCACCAGGCCGATCGAGCGCTGAATGCGCGGCTCCGGTAGCGCCCGAGAGCAGAGCGTATCGTGGTCGGGGCCGGGCATGGTCATGCGCGGCAGGATGGCCACGCCGAGCCCCGATTCCACCAACCCCAGCGAGGTGGAAAGGTGTTGCACCTCGTAGAAGCTGTTGAGGTGCACGCCTTCCGCCGACAGGGCATTGTCCAGCAGGGTGCGGTTGCCGCTGTCCCGGCTGACGGTGATCAGGCGGACATCTTCCAGGTCGCTCCACTCGATTTGCTGCTTGCTGGCCAGCGGGTGATCAGAGCGCAGCGCCAGCACGAAAGGGTCACGCAGCAGCGGGGTGAAGCGTACTTCCGAGCTTTGCGCGCTGATCATGTTGATCCCGAAGTCGGCCTCTCCATTGATGACCTTTTCCAGACCTTCGTTGGCGCTGACGTCCAGAATGCGAATCCGAATGCCTGGCCAGGCCTCGCTGAACACGCGAATCACACTAGGCAAAAAGTAGAAGGCCGCCGTGGGCAGGCAGGCAATGGTCACCGTGCCTTTCTGGTGGGTCACCAGCTCGCGGATACCCAGAATCGACGACTCGTACTCTTCCAGCATGCGCCGTGCGCGGGGCAGGAAATCGGCCCCGATGGGGGTTAGTCGTGTACGCCGTGTGGTGCGCTCAAGTAGTTCAACTTCCAGGAGTTCTTCCAGTTTCTGGATGCGCCGAGTGAGGGCGGGCTGGGATAGGTGAAGACGCTGGGCAGCCTCATGAAACGTGCCCAGTTCCGCCACCAGAATGAACGCCTGAAGGTCGAGAAATTCGAGTCTATGGAGCATCGGATTGTTGCGCAAAAAAGCTGGTTTGATAAGCAAAACACATTAATGCAAGAAATGGATTTATAGAAATGGATATTTGCATTTGAGGCATTAAAAATTGCCTGACATTCTCCGCCTATCAGTCAACACGACCAGTCGACACGACGGGTCAAGATCATCACGGTGGAGCCCATGAACAGTATTCCATGTGTCGTTATGCGGGGAGGCACCTCACGAGGCCCTTTCTTGCGAATGAAGGACCTGCCCGCAGATCAAGGGCAGCAGGCCGACATTCTGCTGAGCTTGATGGGGTCTGGCCATGCGCTGCAAATCGATGGCATCGGCGGGGGAGACCCGCTGACCAGCAAGGTCGCCATCGTCGAACGCTCTTCCCACCCGGAAGCCGACGTCGATTACCTGTTCGCACAGGTGGACGTGCTCAACAAACGAGTCGACTTCAACCCCAACTGCGGCAACATGCTCTCGGCCGTTGGCCCCTACGCGCTGGAGACCGGCCTGGTAGAGCCGCAAGATGGCGTCACGGTCGTCAAGGTGTACAACCTGAACACGCGTCGGTTGATCGAATGCCATGTGCCTACCCCGGCCAGGCAGGTGCAGTACGAGGGCGATGTGTGTATCAGCGGAGTGCCCGGCAGTGCGGCGGGCATCCAGTTGAGCTTTCTGGATATCATGGGCAGCAAGACGGGCCAGCTCCTGCCCACTGGCCACGCCAGCGAGATGATCGAGGGCGTCGAGGTGAGCTGCATCGACGCGGCGACGCCGATCATGCTGCTGCGCGCGGAGTCGCTGGGCGTGACGGGTCATGAAGCGCCCGCCGAGCTGGATGCCAATCAACCCCTGCTTGACCGTCTGGAAGCGCTGCGCCGTGAAGCGGGCAAGCGCATGGGGCTGGGGGACGTGCGTGAAAGCGTGCTGCCCAAGGTGGTGCTGGTGTCGGCGCCAGCGGCGGGGGCAAGCACCTTGAATGTGCGTTATTTTGTGCCCCATCGTTGCCATAAGGCCATTGCCGTGACCGGGGCGATGGCCGTGGTGGCCGCCATCAACGTGCCCGGCTCGGTGGCCAACCTGCTGGCCCGCGACGTCGGGCGAGTAACGCCTGATGAACTGCTTTGCCATCTGGTGCTGGAGCACCCCTCTGGCACCATTGCGCTGACCGCCGAGTACCGCAATGACGACCCCTTCGACATTGCCCGTGTCTCGCTCATGCGGACCGCACGCAAGATCATGAGCGGGCAGATTTTTTATGCGGCCCCCGCGGCTCCGTCGCTGGAAGCCGCTACGTAAACCACCGCGATAAATGCATTGACCGACAATAATCAATAACAGGAGTAGCGCCATGAACGTTCTTACTCACTCACCACGCGCTAGCGTGATCTCTGCCTCTCGCCATGTCTATCGCAAAGCGCTGCTGGTGCTGGCGTGCTCGGCACTGGGAGCCGTCAGCCTGAATGCCCAGGCCGACGAGGTGGCCGTGCCCGATACCATCCGCTGGACGATTCCCTTTGGCGTGGGGGGCGGGACGGATGTATGGGCCCGCTTTTTGACCACCTGGATGACCGATCACATTCAAGGGGCTCCGACGCTGGTCATCGACAACGTGCCGGGCGGAGGCTCCATCAACGGCAGCAACCTGTATGCCATGCGTGCGCCTTCCGATGGCAGCCAGTGGCTGGGCACGTCGGCGTCTACCCAGTATCCCGCCATGCTTCAGGACCGTCGCGTACGCTATGACTACAACGACTGGACGCCGATACTGGCTTCGCCCACCGGCGGCGTGGTGTACGCCCAGCCCAGCCTGGGCAGCAGCCCGGAAGAAGTGCTCGATGCCTTGAGCGAGCAGCGGGTGAAATTTGCGGTGCAGAGCCACACGGGCCTGGAGTTACCGGTCTTGATCGCGCTGGATATGCTGGGAGCGGACGTACAAGCCGTGTCGGGCATGCGCAGCCGAGGAGAGGGGCGGTTGGCCTTCGAGCGCGGCGAGGCGGATATCGATTTTCAGACCACATCGGCCTATTTCAGCAGCGTAGCGCCGCTGGTGGAGAGTGGCCGTGCCGTGCCGCTGTTCTCACTGGGCGTGCTGGACGAGCAGGGCGACATCGTGCGTGACCCTGCTTTCCCTGAACTGCCGACGTTCAATGAGGTGTATGAAGCCGCTCATGGAGAGCAGCCCGGTGGACTGGCCGGTGACGCCTTCCACAAGTTCTTCGCATCGGGCTTCACGCTGCAAAAGATGATCGTGGTGCCCAAGGATACCCCCGAAGCGCTGGTGGCTGAGTATCGTGAAGCGGTGCGCCGCTTCATCGATACCGACGAGTTCAAACAGGCTGCCGACGCACAGCTTGGCCCCTATACCCAAGTGGTGGGCGAGGTCGTGGAGCAGCATTTGCAGGATGCCATGGCGTTGGAAGATGCCACGCGCGAGTGGCTGGTGGAATGGCTGTTGGAGCAGCACGGGGCGCGCATCTGAGCCCCTTTCAATACACCCTTGAAAGCGCTGCCTGAGCAGCGCTTTCAGGCTCCTTTACTTTCCACTTTCAAAGAGCCAACGCTATGTTAGACGTTCTGTTTTCCAGCCTGGGGCAGTTATTTACTGTCCCGCATATGCTGTACATGGTCATTGGGGTGCTGATCGGGCTCGTGGTCGGCATCATCCCGGGGTTGGGTGGTATTGCCGGCATGTCGCTGCTGCTGCCTTTTCTCTATGGCATGGAACCCTCCGTTGCGTTGGGGATGCTGATGGGGCTGGTGGCCGTGATTCCTACCGGGGATACCTTCGCGTCGGTGCTGCTGGGTATTCCGGGCTCCAGCGCTTCCCAGGCCACCGTGGTGGATGGCTTTGCTCTGGCCAAGAAAGGTCAGGCGGCGAGAGCGCTGTCCAGCGCGTTTTTGTCTTCCATGATTGGCGGTTTGATCGGTGCCATGGTGCTGACGGCCTTCATTCTGGTGGCAAGGCCCGTGGTGCTGTCGTTTTCATCGTCCGAACTCTTCATGTTGACCCTGCTGGGGCTCTCCATGGTGGCCGTACTGTCCGGGCGTGACGTGTTCAAGGGGCTGGCGGCCTGCGGGGTGGGGTTGCTGGTAGGCACCATCGGCATGGCCCCGGCCACGGGCGAATTCCGCCTGCCGCTGGACATCGACTATCTGTATGACGGCCTGCCGCTGGTCGTGGTGGGTCTGGGGATCTTTGCACTGCCTGAAATCATCGACCTGCTGGTCAAGCGCGGGGCCATTGCCGAGCAGCCATACCAGCTTGGCAAAGGGTGGAAAGAGGGCGTCATGGATGTGGCCAAACGGCCGGGGCTGGTGGCCCGTTGTGCGGGTATCGGCAGCCTTATGGGCACCATTCCGGGGTTGGCAGGTTCGGTGGTGGACTGGCTGACCTATGGCCATGCGGTACAGAGCGCCAAGGACAAGTCGCAGTTTGGCAAGGGCGACATTCGCGGTGTCATTGCGCCGGAATCGGCCAACAACGCGACCGCGTGCGGGGCCATGGTGCCCACGCTGCTGTTCGGGATCCCGGGGTCGGGTACGGCGGCGGTATTTTTGGGCGGGCTGCTGCTGCTCGGTCTGCAGCCGGGCGTCAGCATGCTGGAGACCAATCTGGACCTGACCTATACCATCATCTGGTCCTTGGCCTTGGCCAACATTCTGGGGGCCGCGTTCTGTCTGGGTCTGGCACGTCCCGTGGCGAGTTTGACCCGCGTGCCCTTCGTGATTCTGGCGCCGCTGATCACCATTCTGATTCTGTTTGCGGCATACCAGGCCACCCGCTCTCTGGGCGACCTGTTTGCCCTGGGCATGATTGGTGCGCTTGGCGTGCTGTTCAAACAGGCCAACTGGTCACGCCCTGCGTTTCTGATCGGGTTCGTGCTGGCGCCGGGGGCCGAGGCCTATTTTTATCAGGCCGCGCAGTTCCAGGGCGTCGATGCCTTCATGCGCCCTGGAGTGATCATCATTGGTGCGCTGATTGCCGCCTCGTTACTGCTGCCCCCGCTACGCCGCTACTTGCAAAAGCGCCGTGAGGCAAGCGTGCCGGAAGCCTATGCCCATCAGGAAGAGGAGGCCCCGTTGGCACTGGGCGTCATCGATATCGTGCTGTTGGCTGGCCTGTTGGCCACGGCCGGGTATGTCTGGTTCGCATTTGCCGACCTTTCCCTGCTGGGGGGGATCATGCCTCGGCTGGCCATTGCGGTCATCGTGGCCGCGTGCCTGCTGGAAATCGTCAGAACGGTTATCAAGCCCATGCGCTGGCAGCACCAGCCGTTACGCCAGCAGTTGGTGTGGATTCTCGGCTTCTTTGGCCTGATCGGTGGGGTGATGCTATTCGGCTTTCTGGTCATGGCCAGCCTGTTCTGCCTTGGGTTTTTGCTGTCGGTGGCAAGAATGAAGCCCGTGGCGGCGGTGGGGCTGGCAGCCGGGGTCACGCTGTTCCTGGTCGGCATGGCCAATCTGCTGACCTTGAACTATCCCACCGGGATGTTGGCATTCCTGTAGCCTGCTCGGCCTTCGTTGCACCAAAAGCCACGCGGTGGCTTTTGGTGTTTCTCTTTTACGCGGCCTGCCTTTGGGCTCTGCCTTTCTGGCGCCTTTCTGGCGCCTTTCTGTAGAATGTGGCCAGAACGATAGAGTCAACGAACGCAACGAGAGGGCGTCATGAAGGTAGTCCATGTAAGTGAACGTGCCCAGCGGGATGCGTGTTTGGCCAGATTGTGTGCCGATGTCTATGGCCAGGCGGCAGGGTTGACGCCGCTGGTGGTCTTCACCGGTACCCGGAACGTGCTGTTTGCCCAGGAAGGCGCGCGCTTGCTGGCGGGGGTGGATGGCAACGGCAAGCCGCTGGCCCTGGCGCTGCTGGTGCTGGACGAGAAAGGCCAGGGCATGACCGTCACCCATGCCTGCGAGCTGGTGGAAGGGGCCAAGGCCCGCCTGCTGAGCGAACTGAGCCTGAAGGCGCCGCTACGTGTCGAGGTGAGCAGTGAGCAGGAAGAGGCGTTCTACCAGCAGTGCGGGTTCAAGCGCTGGTGGACCACGGCGCAGGGCCAGCGCGTTGGGCTCGTGGCGCGCCATCCTGCCAGCCATGTGGATGAGCTGGCGCCCACCCTGGAGCTGGACGAGGCGTTGATTCTGCGTCGTTTCAAGCACGACGCGGCCGCTTTCGGCCAGGCCAAGGAAGCCTTCCTGGCGGGCTTGAATCAGTTCCCGACGTCTTTGTAGCCTTCAGGTGGAACGGCGTGTTCCATGTTTGAGAACCTGTTTGCACGTTGTTGTCACGAAGCGTCGTCAAGTTCAGGGTAAAATGGCTTCCTCAATAGTGATGGTTAAGAGGAATTTGCATCATGGCGCTTGCGATCATGGATTCGACGTCTCGTTACGGCCTGGTGAGTCGTGCGTTGCACTGGGGTATGGCACTGCTGTTCGTTTGGCAATTCAGTGGCGCTGGGGCTCGGGTGCTGCTGGAAGATACGGCCATTGAAAGCTTCTTGTGGGGCACTCATCGAGACGTTGGCGTGCTGCTGATGACGCTGGTGGTAATGCGGGCGCTCTGGGCGTTGGCCAATGCCTCGCGCCGCCCGCCTGCCGTGAGCGTCATGGCCAAGCTGGGCCATCTGGCGCTCTATGGCGTGATGATCGCGGTACCCACCATTGCGCTGATTCGTCAGTACGGCTCTGGGCGGCCGCTGGAGGTATTCGGCGTGCCGCTGATGTCGGGAGGCGGTGAGCGCGTGGAGTGGATGATCAACCTGGGCGGCTTGCTGCACGGTGAGCTTGGCTGGGCGCTGCTGGTACTGGTGCTGGGCCATATCGGCATGGCGGTGCTGCACCGCCGCTTGACGGGCCACAGCCTGATGACCCGCATGGCATAGCCTGCGCGCCCGTTCAACATGGCGTCCATAAAAACGGCGTGCCTCCTGGGCACGCCGTTTTTTGTGCGCTGCAGTTGTGGTGAATAGTTGTGGCAGATAGTTTTGGTGAATAGTTATGACGGAGAGTTTTGGTGAACAGTCGCGGCGAAGAGACGCCCGCTACTTGGCCAGGTCACGCATGGCGTTTTCCAGCCCCTCCAGGGTCATGGGGTACATGCGGTCGTCGATCAGCTCGCGGATCAGGGTGGTCGAGTAGGTGTACTCCCAGGCGCGGGGTGGCATGGGGTTCAGCCACGCCAACCGGGGGAATTTATCGGCCAGCCGTTTGAGCCACACTCCGCCCGCTTCGTCGTTGAAGTGCTCCACGCTACCGCCACGGTGGGTGACCTCGTAAGGCGACATGGCGGCGTCGCCGACGATGACCACCTGATAGTCCGCGCCGTAGGTGTGCAGTACGTCCATGGTAGGGATACGCTCGTTGCCACGGCGCAGGTTGTTTTTCCAGACGCCTTCGTAGAGGCAGTTATGGAAGTAGTAGTGCTCCAGGTGCTTGAACTCGGAGCGTGCCGCAGAAAAGAGCTCTTCGCATACCCGGATGTGGTCGTCCATGGAGCCGCCCACGTCCAGAAACAGCAGCACCTTGACCGCATTGTGGCGCTCCGGGCGCATCTGGATATTGAGCAGCCCGGCATCGCGGGCGGTTTCGCGAATGGTGCCGTCCACATCGAACTCGTCCCGAGCGCCCTGGCGGGCGAATTTGCGCAGCCGTCGCAGGGCCATTTTGATGTTGCGGGTGCCCAGCTCCAGAGAGTCGTCGTAATCGCGAAAGCGTCGCTCGTCCCACACCTTGGTGGCGCGGCGGTGGCGGGAACCATCTTGCCCAATTCGAATGCCTTCCGGGTTGTAGCCGTAGGCCCCAAAGGGGCTGGTGCCGCCGGTGCCAATCCACTTGTTGCCCCCCGCGTGGCGCTCTTTCTGCTCTTCCAGGCGCTTCTTGAAGGTCTCGATGAGCTCTTCCAACCCGCCCAGCGACTCGATCCTGGCTTTCTCTTCATCGGTGAGCTGTTTCTCGAATTCGCGGCGCAGCCACTCGTCGGGAATCAGCGCTTCGATGGCGGCGTCCATGTCCTCGATGCCCTTGAACCAGGCGGCAAAGGCGCGATCGAAGCGGTCGAAGTGGCGCTCATCCTTCACCATGACCGTGCGCGCGACCTGATAGAACGCCTCCATATCGGCAAACACCACGCCGCGCTCCACCACCGCGTGAAGGTCCAAAAGCTCCCGCAGTGAAACGGGTACGCCTGCGCGTTTGAGGGTCTCGAACAAGCCGATGAACATGGCTTAGCGCCCGCTGTTCTTCTGGCGACGCATCATGAACGCCAGGCGTTCCAGCAGGTGGGTGTCCTGCTCGTTCTTGACCAGCGCGCCGGCCATGGGCGGTAGCGCCTTGGCGGGGTCGCGATGATACAGCGCTTCCTGAGCCAGCTCGTCGGCCATCAGCAGCTTGAGCCAATCGACCAGCTCGGAAGTGGAAGGCTTCTTTTTCAGCCCTGGAGCGCTGCGCAGGTCGAAAAAGACCTCCAGCGCCTCGCTGGCGAGCCTGGGGGCGATGTCGGGAAAGTGAACGTCGACGATGGCCTGCATGGTCTCGCGGTCGGGGAACTCGATGTAGTGGAAGAAGCAGCGGCGCAGGAAGGCGTCCGGCAGCTCTTTTTCATTGTTGGAGGTGATGACGATGATCGGACGCTGCTCGGCACGGATGGTCTCGCCGGTTTCATAAACGTGAAACTCCATGCGATCCAGCTCCTGGAGCAGGTCATTGGGGAATTCGATGTCTGCCTTGTCGATTTCGTCGATCAACAGCACGACACGCTCACCAGCGGTGAAGGCTTCCCAGAGCTTGCCGGGCTTGATGTAGTTGCCGACGTTCTCGACGCCTTCCACGCCGAGCTGCGAGTCGCGCAGGCGGCTCACCGCATCGTATTCGTAGAGCCCCTGGGCTGCCTTGGTGCTGGACTTGATATGCCAGGTGATCAGCCGAGTGCCCAGCGAAGCCGCCAGCTCTTCGGCCAGCAGCGTCTTGCCGGTGCCCGGCTCGCCCTTGATGAGCAGCGGGCGCTGGAGTACCACGGCGGCATTCACCGCCTGCTTGAGTGCATCGGTTGCGATATACGAAGAGGTAGAGTCAAACGCCATGCTGGGCCTCGGCTTGTCGAAAGCGTGATCAGATTCAAACAAGTGTACGTGAGGCTGGCCCTCCCGGCCAAGCGCCCACGGTTCAGGCCTTGTTGGGCGGTACCAGCCCAAGACGATGCATCTGGCGGTACACGGTAGGGCGTGACACGTCCAGATGGCGAGCCACGGCACTGACATTCCACTGGTGCTGGTGGAGCAGTTCGGCCAGCGGGTGGTGCTGTGGGCTGGCCTGCTGGGTCTGGTCGAGACGACGGCGGGTGATGCGTGCGCCCAGGCACTGCTCCGGCAGGTCATGCACGGTAATCTCGTCGCTTTCGGCAGTGGCCAGTGCAAATGCCAGGGCATTCTTGAGCTGACGTATGTTGCCAGGCCAGGTGTAGGCCAGCAGAGCGCTGATGGCATCGGCTCTCAGGCGGGGCGTATGTGCGCCTTGGCGCTCGTTGACGACCTCATCGAACACCTGACGAATCACGAAGAGCCGGTCGGCTCGCTCACGCAGGGCAGGCAGACTGAGTTGGGCGCCGTTCAGACGGTAATACAGGTCTTCGCGGAACTCGCCCTGGGCAATCATGGCGTCAATATGGCGGTGGGTGGCGGAAATGACCCGAATATCGACTTTTTCGGGTTTGTTCGCCCCCAGCGGCATCACTTCGCGCTCGGCCAGTACGCGCAGCAGGCGGGTTTGCAGGGCCAGCGGCATGTCGCCGATCTCATCCAGAAACAGAGTGCCGCCATGGGCCTGGGGGATCAGCCCGCGCATGCCTTTGGCCCGGCTGCCGGTAAAGGCGCCGGGTTCGTAGCCAAACAGCTCGCTTTCGATCAGAGCTTCGGGAATGGCCGCACAGTTCACCGCCACGAAGGGGCCGTTGGCCCGGTGGCCGCTGTCGTGCAGGGCTCTCGCCACGACTTCCTTGCCGGTGCCTGTTTCGCCGGTGATCAACACGTTGACGCTGACCTCATTGCGCAACCTATCGGCGAGCTTCTGGACTTTGCGCATGGCGGGGTCGTCGCCACCCAGCCGTGCCAACGGCGCGGCCAAGGGAGTCTGGGAACGCTCTGCTGCCTCTCGGCGGGGCCGTTTTGGCTCCAGCAGGCTGAGAAAATAGATGGTATTGCTGGCACGGGCACGAAACGCTCGCAGTTGGTCGTCGCTGGCGCCATTGATGCTCAGTACGTCGGCCATGTCGCACTCGAACAGCTCACCCAGCATGGGGGCGTGATGGCTTGACCAGGGCGGCCAGCGGCGCTGGTGCGCACTGATCAGCTCGCGGCCCACGGCATTGGCGGCAATCACTTGCCCGTTCTCTTCCATGGCGATGAGACCGCGCCCGTTGACATGCACGAATTCTCGCGAGGTATCCAGGCGCACCATCAGGCAGTCGCGGTAGCGCTGCAAGAAGTAGGCATCTTCGATCATGCGGGCGTAAAGGGTGACCAGCGAGAGGCTGAAGTTCTGGCTTTCATGCTGGGCCGGGGAGTGGAGCGCTGAAATGTCCAGCACGGCCATGACGTTGCCCTGCGGGTCGGCGATGGGGGCAGCGGTGCAGGTGAGGGAAATATGCGTGGCGTCGAAGTGCTCCTGACGGTGGCAAATGATCGCCTGGCGGTCGTGCAGGCAGGTGCCCACCGCACAGGTGCCCGCGAAGCGCTCGTCCCAGTCGGCACCCAGATAGAGGCCCGCCTTGCGTAGCTGCTGGTCCTGGCTTGGGTTGCCGCGAAACTCGACGGTAATGCCCCGGTGGTCGGTGAGCAGCAGCACGTAGCCGAGCTGGGCGATTTGTCCGTAGAGCTGGTCGACCCCGGCTCGGGCAACGTGCAGCAGTTCATCGACGGATTCGCGATGCTCGAGCAGTGTTTGCTGGGGCACCACTCGGGCAGGGCGGGGCTGCGTGGGGTCGAGCCGATACTCGTTCAAGCAGCGCAGCCAGGAGCGGCGGATAGTGGCCTGCGCCGGTAGCTGGGGCACATCCAGCCCTTCGCCGAGCTGAAAGATGTGTTCGATGTGCTGGCGCTGCATCGGGGCCAGGCGGGTCGGTGGCAGTGATGGCGTTGGCATGGCGTATCCACACAAAATTCTTGTTGTGTCTCCAGCCTATGCGCTTTGTGGTGGGTGTCAACGAGGGCGTATTACGCCGTTAGTCGCGCGTTACACCTGTAACGTGGCGCGTACACAAGGCGTGACAGCTGTACGCGGTTGGCACGGTTTTATAGCGCTTCGAAGATGCTTGATTGATGATGTTTTTCAGTCATTTATTACCGGTTTTGAGCGTTTGGCACGGCGGGTGCTTAGGGTTGGGTGTCTTATCGACAGTTCAACAATAACAACGACCCTGGAGTACCCGCGATGACTCACACCGAGGCAAGTACACCCTCTAACGCCACCACCTCCGTTCAGGCATGGCTGCAGGCCCTGGATGACGCGCTGCAGGCGCAGGATGTTCAGCGCGTATTAACGCTGTTCAACGACGAGTGCTATTGGCGCGACTTTTTATCCTTTACCTGGAATCTCAAAACCTGCGAAGGCAAACAGGAGATTCAGGCGATGCTGGAGGCCACCCTGGCGAATACCCTGCCTGGCCAGTGGCAGATAGACGGCGACGCCAGTGAGAACGGCGATACCGTGGAGGCGTGGTTCACGTTTAAAACGGCCATTGCCAGCGGCAAAGGCTACCTGCGGTTGAAGAACGGCAAGTGTTGGACGCTGCTCACCACCCTGCAGGCGCTGGATGATTTTCCCGAACCGCGTAACCACCATCGCCCCAAAGGTGCCGAGCATGGCGCCAACAAACAGCGCGAAACCTGGCTGGAAGCCCGCGAGCGTGAAGAGGCTGAGCTGGGTTACACGCGCCAGCCCTACTGCGTGATCATCGGAGGAGGACAAGGCGGCATTGGCCTGGGGGCGCGGCTAAAGCAGATGGGCGTGCCTACCCTCATCATCGAGCGTAACGAACGCGCGGGGGACTCCTGGCGCAAGCGCTATAAATCCCTCTGCCTGCATGACCCGGTGTGGTACGACCACCTGCCCTATATTCCGTTTCCCGACAACTGGCCGGTGTTTGCCCCGAAAGACAAAGTGGGCGACTGGCTGGAAATGTACACAAAAGTGATGGAGCTCAACTATTGGAGTTCCACCACCTGCGACAATGCACGCTTCGATGAAGCCGCAGGCGAGTGGGTGGTGAACGTCAAGCGTAACGGTGAGCAGATAACGCTACGTCCGAAACAGCTGGTGATGGCCACCGGCATGTCGGGCATGCCCAACATCCCCAAATTTCCGGGCGCGGAGTGTTTCGAAGGCGATCAGCAGCACTCCAGCCAGCATCCGGGGCCAGACGCCTACGCCGGTAAAAAGTGCGTGATCGTGGGGTCGAACAACTCGGCCCACGACATTGCGGCGGCCCTCTGGGAACACGATGCCGATGTCACCATGCTTCAGCGCTCTTCGACGCATATCGTCAAGTCGGATTCGTTGATGGAAGAGGTGCTGGGGCCGCTCTATTCGGAAAATGCGGTGGCGGGTGGCCTGACCCATGACAAGGCCGACCTGCTGTTTGCGTCGATTCCCTACAAGGTGCTGCCCGATTTCCAGCGGCCCGCCTTTGCCGCCATCAAGCAGCGTGATGCGGCGTTTTATCAGAAGCTGGAAGACGCAGGCTTTCTGCTCGATTTCGGTGACGACGACTCAGGCCTGTTCCTGAAGTACCTGCGTCGTGGCTCGGGCTACTACATCGATGTGGGGGCC
Source organism: Halomonas sp. C22 (assembly GCF_007655045.1). Taxonomy (NCBI): domain Bacteria; kingdom Pseudomonadati; phylum Pseudomonadota; class Gammaproteobacteria; order Oceanospirillales; family Halomonadaceae; genus Halomonas; species Halomonas sp. C22. The sequence goes on from NZ_VBVC01000005.1 coordinate 73,685, forward strand.
TGTGATCTGGTCGCCAACGGCGATATCAAACTACGCAGCGGCGTCGGCATCGAGCGCATCAATCCTCGCTCCATTACCTTGACCGATGGCAGCGAACTGCCGGCGGACCTCATCGTATACGCCACGGGCTATGGCTCGATGAATGGCTGGGCTGCACGGCTCATCTCCCAGGAGGTGGCAGACAAGGTGGGCAAGTGCTGGGGGCTGGGCTCCGACACCACCAAGGACCCCGGCCCCTGGGAAGGCGAGCTGCGCAACATGTGGAAGCCCACTCAGCAAGAGGCGTTGTGGTTCCACGGTGGCAACCTGCATCAGTCCCGGCACTACTCGCACTACCTGGCGCTGCAGTTGAAAGCGCGTATGGAAGGCCTGGAAACCCCCGTGTACGGGCTTCAGCCGGTACATCATGTGTCTTGATAGGAAGGGCTAGTCATGAGTCAAACCAATATGCAAGCAGCGGTATGGTATGCGGCCAGGGATCTTCGCGTGGAGCAGGTGCCTGTGCCTACCATTAACGACCCTCACTCGGTGAAGGTGAAAGTGGCCGTCTGTGGGATTTGCGGCAGCGATTTGCATGAATACGCCGCCGGGCCGATTTTCATCCCGGTGGGCAAGCCGCACCCCATCAGCGGCGAACAGGCGCCGATCATCATGGGCCATGAGTTTGCGGGGGAAGTGGTGGAGGTCGGTGAAAAAGTCACCCGCGTGAAGGTGGGGGATCGCGTCGCCATCGAGCCTATTCTTTCGCCCAACAAGGATGGCGCTTACCAGATGGAGCGCTACAACCTGACGCCGCTGCTCGGCTTCCACGGCCTTTCCGGTGGCGGCGGTGGCTTTTCCGAGTTCACCGTCATGGGCGAGCACATGGTGCACAAACTGCCGGATGACCTGAGCTTCGAGCAGGGGGCCCTGGTAGAGCCCGCCGCCGTGGCGCTGCATGCGGTGCGCCAGAGCTGCCTGAAGGCTGGGGATAGTGCTGCGGTGTTCGGCGCCGGGCCGATTGGCCTGATGACCATCGAGGCCCTCAAGGCCGCTGGGGCTGCGCAGATCTACGCGATAGAAGTCGCGCCATCCCGCAAAGCGAAAGCCGAAGCGTTGGGGGCCATCGTGGTCGACCCACAGCAAGAAGACGCCGTGGAGAAGCTGCACGCATTGAGTAAGGGTGGGGTCGATGTGGCGTTCGAAGTCACCGGCATTCCCGCCGTGCTCAACCAGGCGCTGCACAGTACCCACGAAGGCGGCGAAGTAGTGGTGGTGAGCATTTGGGAGGGGGACGCCAGCTTCCAGCCCAATGACCTGGTCATCAAGGAGCGCACCATGAAAGGCATCATTGCCTATCGGCATGTCTATCCGGCGGTGATGGCGTTGATGCAGCGAGGCTACTTCCGGGCCGAAGACATGGTCACCCAGCGTATTCCTCTGGCCAACATCGTCGAAGAGGGCTTCGAGGCGCTGTTGAGCGACAAGGCGCAGGTGAAAATCATCGTCACGCCCTAGGGCCGCCTTTCATCACCCGCAAAGGCCATCTTCGGATGGCCTTTTTTGGTATGAGGGTTTGACTACTCGGCGTAGATCATTTTGCGGGTCATGCCGCCGTCGGCCACGATGTTCTGACCGGTGATGAACCCGGCCTCGTCGGACAGCAGAAAGTGCGTCAGGGCAGCGATGTCTTGGGGCGTGCCCACGCGTCCCACCGGATGCTGGTCACGATCGATGGCGCGGTGCTCCACCGGCTGCTGGCGGCTGGGCTTTTGCCAGTCGCCCACTTCTATCCAGCCTGGGCTGATGGCGTTGACGCGAATGTCCGGGCCAAGGCTCACGGCAAGGGCATGGGTGAGGGCCACGATGCCGCCTTTGCTGGCCGCATACGCTTCGGTGTCGGGCTCGGATTGCAGGGCCCGGGACGAGGCCATCAGCACGATACTGCCTCCATGGGGCCGCAAATGCGCCGCCCCATGCTTGGCGCACAGGAACGCGCCGGTGAGGTTGGTATTCAAGTAGGCTTGCCAGGTTTCCAGTGGCAGCTGTTCGATCGTGCCATGAAACGGGTCGGCGATGCCCGCGTTATGGACGATGCCATCCAGCCTGCCAAAGTGTTGCACGGTACGTTCGAGCGTGCGGGCAATGTGTCCCTCTTGGCTGACGTCAGCTTCCAGAACCAGTAGCTGGTCGTACTGTTTCAGTCGCTGCGCCGCAGCGCGCAGCGCTTCTGCATCGATGTCGACGATGGCCACCTGGTGGCCGTTGGAGAGGAGTTCATTCGCAATGCCCAGACCAATCCCCTGGGCACCGCCCGTCACATACACTGCTTTACGCTGCACCATGACAATTTTACCGCCTGAAGGCCAAGTGAATAGGGGAAACGTGCGTTCGCGGAGCCAAATGTAAAATATCTACACAGCTAAAGACAGCACCTACTTTAATGCATAGAGTTAAACATGTTGAAGGATATCAAACGCTCCGTAAGCGTCGGGTCAAGGGTGTGTGAAAGCCAATTGAGAGGTTGACCATGGTGGAGAGTGAACAGGCGCGGCTTCAGGCACTGCATGATCTGGCGCTATTGGATACGCCACCCGAAGAGCGCTTCGATCGCTTTACACGGCTCGCCGTTCAGCTATTTGGGGTCGATATCGCGCTGGTTTCTCTGGTGGATGAGGAGCGGCAGTGGTTCAAGTCCCGTCAGGGGTTCGGGTTGACGCAGACTTGTCGAGAAGAGTCTTTCTGCGCTCATGCCATTCAAACCGATGGCATCTTCGAAGTCGAAGACGCCAGCCTGGATCCACGTTTTCGCCAGAACGTGCTGGTGACCACGCGAGGTGGAATACGTTTCTATGCCGGTATGCCACTGACGACGTCAGACGGCTTTCGCGTGGGTACGTTGTGCATCATTCACCCTGAACCTCGCCATTTGTCCCTCTCCGAACGTCAGGCACTGCTCGATTTGGCGGCGTGTGTCGAAGAAGAAATCAATCGCACTGCCTTGGAGCAGGAACTGGCCGCCATTCGGCGCGCCCGTGAGCGGCTTCAACAGGCCGAACAGCAGCAGCGGCGCTTGGTCAGCGCCCTGACCGCCTTGAACGAAATCAGCACATCGTCTGCCCTGAGCATTTCAGAACAGCTCAATGCCAGCCTAACGTTGGGGTGCGATTACCTGGGGATGCAGATCGGTATCGTCAGCCGCGTCGAGCAGGGCGTGTTCGAGGTCGTGGCGGTGCAGGCGCCTCTTGACGTACCGCTGAACGCTGGCCAATGCCTGCCGCTGGCCAATACCTACTGTGACATGACGCTACAGCAGCCGGGCGTGCTGGCCTTCGAACACGCCAGTGAAGGTAACGCTCGGCACCACCCTTGCTATAGCGCGTTTGGCCTGGAAGCCTACATTGGTAGTGCCATTAGCCTGGGGGATCAGACTTTCGGCACCATCAGTTTTTCATCGGCAGCGCCGCGGGCGCAGGCATTTGCCAAGAGTGACGAGCTGTTCCTGAAACTGCTCAGCCGCTGGGTCGGGGCCACCCTGGACCGCCAGCGTGTCGATGCCATGAAAAACGAATTCGTCTCTACCGTGAGCCACGAGCTGCGTACGCCGCTGACGGCCATGACCGGCAGCATCAAGCTGGTCATGGCGGGCGCCACGGGTGCGGTGCCCCAGCACACACAGCAGATGCTGGCCTTGGCGTTGAAAAACGGCGAGCGCCTGGCACGTTTGGTCAATGATCTGCTGGATATCGAGAAACTGCTGGCAGGTAAACTGCACTTCGTTTGTCACCCGCAACCCTTGGGGGCACTGCTGAACGCGGCCGTTCAGGAGAACCAGCCCTATGCCACCGAACATGATGTGACCTTTGTATTGAAGCCCCTGGAGCAGGAGCGCTGGATCCATGTGGACACTCTACGGTTTCAGCAGGTCATGGCGAATTTACTCTCCAATGCTGCTAAATTTTCTTTATCTGGGGGGCGCGTCACTATATTTTGTGAGGAGCATGATAAAAACGTGCGAATCAATGTCCGGGATACAGGATGTGGCATTCCGGACGAGTTCAAGCCTCGGGTATTTCAAAAATTCTCCCAGGCAGATTCTAGTGACCGACGCGTGAAGGGAGGAACGGGATTGGGACTTTCAATTTGCAAGGCGATCACCGAGCACATGGGAGGCAGTATTGGCTTCACCTCTCAACAGGGGCAGGGCAGTACGTTTCATGTCACGTTTCCTTGGGTAGAGGAACAAGATCGTGCACTTCACTAATCAGTTAAGCTGGTCGAGCGGTGTTTCTCGTAATGCAGGTTTGGGACTGTTAGCGGCACTTCTGATGGCGGGCATCATTGGCAACATGCTGCAACTGTCGGTGCTGTTCAACGTATATTTCGTGTTCGGGTCGGTGGCCGTCATGTTGGCCATTGCCTGGTTGGGCGCTTGGCCTGCTATCCTGATTGGCACTCTGGCGGGGGCTTATACCTACGTCTTCTGGGAAAATCCGGTCACGGTAGCGATTTTCATCCTCGAAGCCGTCGTGGTGTCACTGCTTTATCGTTACGTCGTCAAAAACCTGATCATCGCGAGCCTCATCTTCTGGACTGTGGTGGCGGCCCCCATCGACTTCATCTTTTTCCCCTTCCTGTTGGGCTGGTCTCAGGAACTGACGCAGCTGGTCTATTTGAAACAGGCCATCAATGGCGTGCTGAATACCGTCATCGCCAGCGTGATTCTGGTGCTGTGTGGCTTGTCTCGGCGACCTTGGCTGCCTACGGCCGCGCCACTGCTGTCGCTGCGCCATCTGCTGTTCTGCGCGCTGCTATCGGTCACCCTGTTGACGGGCATTCCGCTGGTACTCTACGAAGGGTATGCCATGCGTCAAGGCCAAGAGAGGTTTGTGGAGCGGACCCTGACCTCCTATGCCATCGAACTCGAAGATAGATTGGCCGAACCCGATGCCGCGCTGCGCATCGTGTATCACATTGGCCGGGTGCGTGGCTCCAATGACGTGAATATTGGCGCGCTGGATGCAGACGGCCGTGTGCTGGGGCAGGTCGGTACGTTGAATTCGCTGAACCTTCAGCCGGGCGATGAGCTGCGCCCCGTGAACGAGCGTATTTCCATGTGGCTGCCAGGCAGGATGGAAACCCCTGCGCTGCGGTTTTCACAAGGCAGCTACACCCTGAGTACGTCTGTGGAGGGCATCGCGGGCGTAGACCGGCTGGTACTCGAAACCCCGGCACTGCCGACGGTGCGTGCCATGGAGGCTTACCGTATCGTGCTGTTCATGATGCTGGGAGCGGTCATTGCGATAGGGGTCGTATTGGCCGAGCTGCTCAGCCGACTGATCAGTCAGCCCTTGCTGCATTTGGCCAGGGCTGGCAAGACACTCAGCGCCTCCATTGCCAGCGGCAACTTGCCGACGCTGCCTCAAAGCCGTATCGACGAGTTCGATACCCTCTCGAAGCTGTTGGGTGAAATGAGCCAGGAGTTGAGTGCTGCCTTCAAACGCCTGCGCCATACGCAAAGTCATCTGGAAGTCGAAGTGGAACAGCGCACGAAAGCGCTGGCAAGCAGCAATGGCATGCTGAGTTCGGTGCTGGACTCCGCTGCCGATTTTGCGATCATCGCCACGGATACCCAGGGCATGATCAAGTTGTTCAATCGTGGCGCCGAGGACATGCTGGGCTATACCGCCAGTGAGGTGGTCGGGCTGCACACGCCGCTGCTGTTTCATGATGCCGACGAGGTAGAGCAGCGCCTGCAAGAACTCAGTCACAGCCTGGGTATTTCACTGGCACCCTTTGATGTGTTTACGCACCGCGCTGCCATGGACAAGCGCGACGGCAAGGAGTGGCTGTACATCACCCGCTCGGGTGACCGCCTGCCGGTGAAGCTGGTGGTCACTGCCATACGTGACCCGCAAGGGGGGATTACGGGGTTCCTCGGCATTGCCGAAGACATTTCCGAATCCAAGCGCATCGAACAGATGAAGAACGAATTCATTTCCACGGTGAGCCATGAACTGCGTACACCGCTGACCTCGATTTCAGGCGCCTTGGGCATGGTGACGGCCGGGGCTCTGGGTAGCGTGCCGGAAACGGTCATGAAAATGGTCACCATTGCCCACAAGAACAGCCAGCGTCTGACCCACCTGATCAATGACCTGCTGGACATCGAAAAAATTGCCGCAGGCAAGCTGGCCTTCGATATGCAATGGCAGCCGCTGCACCGACTGCTGGAGAGCGCCATCGAAGAGAATCGCCATTATCGCCACGAGCGCAATGTCTCGCTGACCTTGGAAAACCCCTACCCTGAGGGCCAAGTGCGCGTGGATGGCCAGCGGTTGCAGCAAGTGTTGGCCAACCTGATGTCGAACGCCGTGAAGTTTTCTCCCGAAGGCGGAGAGGTCCGTATCGTGGTGGAAAAGCAGGCGGACAGAGTCCGTGTCAGCGTGATGGATCAGGGGCCGGGCATTCCAGAGAATTTCAAGGCGCAGATTTTCAGCAAGTTTGCTCAAGTAGACGCCTCCGACTCCCGAGCCAAAGGCGGGACGGGCCTTGGGCTTGCCATTACCCGCGAGCTGGTAGAGCACATGGAGGGTGAGATCGGTTTCTCATCCCGGGAGGGGCAGGGCAGCTGCTTCTGGTTCACGCTCCCGCTGCATCCCTCTGAAGGCGTGGGCCAGGGCGGCGAGCCCGATACCAGTGCCAATCTGCTGGTGATCGAGGACGACCCTTCCGTTGCCCGCGTGCTCAAGGAGACGTTGACCGAGGCAGGCTATCGGGTCGATCTGGCCTATGACGGCGCTTCTGCGCTGGCAAAATTGGCGCGTCATCGGTATGACGCAGTGACGGTGGATATTGGCCTGCCGGACATGAGCGGTTTTGAGGTCATTCATGCGCTACGCGATCAGCGTGCTACACAGCATACGCCGGTACTGGTGGTGACGGGTACGGTAGAGCGCGGCCAGGTGGCGCTGGAGGGCTATCTTGACGATATCGCCTGGCTGGCCAAGCCCATTCAAGCGCAGCATCTCTTGGCCTTGCTGAGTGAAAAGATGAATGCTCAGCCAGCACGTCTTTCTCTGTTGCATATCGAAGACGACTCGGACCTCCATGCGGTCATCAATACGATGTTGAGCCCTCATGCGGATTGTGAGCATGCGATCGATGTGGCCATGGCCCGCCGGGCGCTGAGCCAGCGTCGCTACGATGCCGTGATCCTGGATATCGGGTTGCCCGATGGCGATGGGTGGGAACTGCTGGTGCAGATTCGTGAGGAGCAGCCGGAGGCGAGCATCATTATTTTATCCGGACAGTCGATCAGTGAGGCAGATCAACACCGGGTCGAGGCGGTATTTCTAAAATCGCGTATCAGCCCCGAGCAACTGCTCGAGGCCGTTAGACAACGTACGCAGCTGGCTCTGATGGAAGGTTAGGAATGAGTGTTCTAGAACGGGTTTTATATGTCGAGGATGACCCCGATATTCAGACGGTGGCACAGCTGGCGCTGGAAGTCGTGGGGGGGCTGACGGTAAAGGTGTGCTCGTCGGGCGAGCAGGCGCTGGCCGAGGCCGAAGCGTTCGCGCCCGATATGATCCTGCTGGATGTGATGATGCCTGGCATGGATGGGCCATCCACCCTGGCCGCGCTGCGGCAACGTCCGGCACTGGCGAACGTGCCGGTCGCTTTCATGACGGCCAAAGTGCAACCGCACGAAGTCGAGCAGCTCATTGCCTTGGGGGCAGAAAGCGTGATCGCCAAGCCCTTCGACCCGATGACGTTGGCACCCCAGGTGCGTTCTCTCTGGGAGCAAGCGCGTGGTAAAAAGTGATCCCCAATCGCTGGAGCAGAAGCTGGCCCTGTTACGGCAAAATTATCAGCACAGCTTGAAAGCCGAACTGACGTCGCTGTGTAACGCCATGGGCGCGCTGCATCAGGAGGTTCGCCAGCAACTGCTCACCCCTGGCATGGTGACCAACGACGCCGACCTGCGGGCCGTGCACGAAGAGGTGCTGGAAAACGTCTATCGCCGTTTGCACAAGCTGGCAGGCTCGGCGGGTACCTTTGGGTTTGACGGGATCGGCCAGCAGGCGCGAACCTTGGAAGCCGGCCTCAAACGCTGGTTGGAAGAGAGCGATCAGCCGCTGGATTTGCCGCTGATCGATGTGGTCAACAACCAGCTCCACTCCATGAAAATGGAGCTGATGCCCAGCTCTCAGCCCGCGATGGCGGTCGATGTCAGCGCCGGAAAAGCCAGTGCCACGGCCACCATCTGGTTGATCGAAGAGGATCGTGAGCTGGGGCGGCGGATTCAAGAGCAGTTGATCAACTTCAGCTATTCGGTGCGGTTGTTCACCGATGTCATGGATGCCTGCAAGGAGATGGCGACGGGCACTCCGGATATGGTGATCGCAGATGCCATGACCAACGACGGACAATTGGCACCCTTGCAGGCGTTGTCGTGCCCCGTGTTGTTCATCAGCGACAGTGACACCTTCGATGCGCGTATGCGTGCCGCTCAGCTCAATGCCTGTGGTTACTTTCTGAAGCCGGTCAATATCCCGCAGTTGGTCAACCGGCTGGAGCAGTTGCTGCAAGAACGCCAGTCCCCGCCTGCCCGCATTCTGGTGGTGGATGATGACCAGCAGCTGGCAGCGTATTACCAATTGGTGCTGGAAGCCGCAGGCATGGAAGTACGAATCCTCGACAATCCACGCCATATCCTGGATCAGCTGCACTCGTTCCGTCCCGAGCTGCTGCTGATGGATGTGCACATGCCTGACTACGATGGCCCGGACCTGGCATCGGTGGTGCGGCAGTACGATGAGTGGAGCAGTCTGCCCATCGTTTTCCTGTCGGCAGAAACCGACCTTGGCAAGCAGGTGGATGCGTTGAGCCATGGGGCAGACGACTTCCTGACCAAGCCTATTCAGGCCGCGCAGCTGGTGGCTTCGATTCGGGTTCGCGTGGCGCGTTCGCGTACGCTGTCGGCCTTGTTGAACAAAGACAGCCTGACGGGACTGTTGAAGCATGCCAGCATCAAGAGTGCGGCGATCAATGAAATCGCTCGCAGCTATCGGCAGGCGTACTCCGTGGTGGTGGCCATGGTCGATATCGACCACTTCAAATCGGTCAATGATACTCGCGGGCATGCCACTGGCGATGTGGTGATTGCCTCGGTCGCCACTCTGCTGCGTCAGCGCTTGCGGCAAACCGACATGATTGGCCGCTACGGAGGGGAAGAGTTCTTGCTGGTGCTGCCCCATTGCAGTGCCGAGGATGGCCGTAAACGTCTTGAGGATGTCCGCGAGTACTTTTCGCGCCTGCGTTTCAGTCAGGGCGGGCAAGAGTTTGCATGTACGCTCTCGGCCGGCATGGTGTGCAGCCTGGACGTGGCGGAGAGTGACAGGGAGCGGTTACTGGTGCTGGCCGACGAGGCGCTCTATCGCGCCAAACGCGGCGGGCGCAATCAGGTGTGCAGCTGATACCGGGTGGGGCCAAGCGTCGTTATGAAGCATAGGCCTGAGTTCCTGCGCACCATTGGTGCGATCCGCGCTTCCTGGCGCTGAGGATGATACGAGAAATAGGTGGGAATTTTTATAAGATGTTGTTTTTAATGTTTTTATAAAATATTGGCACGTTGCTCGCTATATATTAGGCAAGCGGCAAATGAATAGAGTCTTCACCGTTAGCCTGACCCGCGGATTATCGAAGCTCTCCCTTCTTTGCCATGCCGATGCGACCTGTCGCACGGTACAACGAGTGAGCTGGCGTGCTCCACCTGGGTCCCCTTCGGGGGACTTTTTTTATGCCTGTGGTTTAGCCACCCTGTTGTTTTGCCACGCTGTCGTTTAGCCACTGGGAGGTATCGGGGCAACTTGCCCAGATACCCATCGTGGGGTCACCTGCGTGCCTGATGGTACGCCTCTTTAAAAAAAGCTATCAGAGACCAAAAACCTATAATAAAATTTCACAGGAAATTTGGAAACAGTGTTCGTATAGTATATGTTGTATAGGATAGCTGGTGTGTTCCGGCACTTACCCCCAAGGAAGACGCAAGAGGATACCCTGATGAGCAAGCTAAAACTGATGACTGCCGCCGTTGTTTCTGCCAGCGCGTTCATGGCCAGCCAAGCTGCCATGGCCTACGAAGCGGGTGATGTGTTCGTCCGTGGCGGTGTTGCCCAAACAGATACTGGTTCCGGTAACGGCAACGTGGGTGATGCAGACCTGAACGTGCAAAGTGCCCGTGGTTTCACCTTCGGTGCGGGTTACCTGTTCACCGACAAAATCGGTATGGAGCTGAACAGCTCCGAAAAATTCGAGCATGACCTGAACACGCGCCCGGGTGGCGATGCAGGCAGCGTCGATCGCCTGCCGGTCAACCTGCTGGTCAACTACTACCCGATGGGTGGTCTGGACTCTCGTGTACAGCCCTACGTGGGCGTGGGCCTGAACTACACCCGCTTCTCGGGTGAGCCGGAAGGTCTGAGCGTGGAAAGCAGCTATGGTGTCATCGGTCAGGCAGGTCTTGATTTGGCCGTCACCGAAAACATCATGCTGAACGGCTATGTGAGCTACGCCGACGTCAACTCCGACATCAACCTGGATGGCGCTGGCCGTGTAGGTGAAGTGGACATCGAGCCTGTCACTGTAGGCGGTGGTATTACCTACCGTTTCTAAGCCTATCGTTTTAAGTCTGACGGTTAATCGCCAAGGTACGCCCGGTTCCTTCATTGGAACCGGGCGTTTTTTTACCTGGCACTAATGTGTTTGTGTCAGGTTGTCGCAGCCGCTTTCCGTGATCACGATGTTGTCTTCGATGCGGATACCGCCGCAGGCGGCCAAAGCGTCCACCGTGGCCCAGTTGACGGCAATTCCCTGCTGGCGCAGCGGTGCCAGCAGCATGGGAATGAAGTAAAGCCCGGGTTCGATGGTGACTACCATGCCGGGGCGCAGCGTGCGCGTCAGGCGTAGCGCCGGATGTTGCGGTGGCGGCGGCGCTGGCGTGCCATCGGGGTGCATCAGCCCCGCCACGTCATGCACCTGGATGCCCAGCGAGTGGCCCAGACCATGCGGGCAGAAGGCTCGGGTCACGCCCAGCTCGATGGCGCTTTCCGCGCTGCCTTCGTACAGCCCGTGCTGCACCAGAATTTCGGCCAGATAGCGGTGCATCTGCTCGTGGAGCGACACGAACTCCACGCCGGGCGCGGCGTGCTGAATCAATTGATCTTTCAGGTGGTGCAGGGCAGTGATCAGCTCGCCAAAGGCGGCCGGAGCGTCGGGGCCTGCGTGGGTGCGGGTGATGTCTGCCGCGTAACCGCGAAAGCGCCGCCCGGCATCCACCAACAAGCTGTGGCGCTGGCTGGGGGCGCTCAGGTCATAACGCTGATAATGCAGTACGCCAGCGTGCTGATTGAGCCCGATGATGTTCTGGTACGGCACGTCCGACTCGCGCTGACGGCTGGCTTGCAAATATGCCAACTGGATATCCAGCTCGCTGGCGGCGCCCACAAAAGCGGCCTTGGCGGCCTGATGCCCGGCAACGGCCAGGTGATTGGCTTCCCTCAGGCAGGCAATCTCATAGGCGGTCTTGTACATGCGCAGTTCGTCCAGCGCACGGACGAGGGCGTTGGGGTGCAGCTTGGCGGTGTTGGCGAGCACTGAAACGCTCTCCAGGGTCTCGATATCGCCAATCACGGCTGCGTTGCCCGCTAGCGGCGGGGTGATCTTGTCGCTGCACAAATGCACGTCGAATTCGGCTACCCACGGCTCTTCCGGCAGTTGGGTGGGCAAGTGCCAGAAATCGGCTGGCGCGTAGATATAGAGCTGAGGCCGCTGACCGGGCTGCACCACGATCCAGCTGTGCTGAACATCGGCCAACCCTACCCAGTGGGTGAAATGCCCGTAGGCCTGAAAGGTCGTGGTGTGATCATCGGCGAAATGGTAGCGGGCGTGGCCGCTGTAAATGGCCAGGCAATCCAGCCGATGGTGCTCAAGCAACTGGCTATAAGCCTGGCAAAGATGCGCGATATGCTCACGCTGTAGTGCGTTCAGTGATGCAGACATGGGGTTTCCTTCAGGGTCGTAGGGGAGGGAGCTCGCTCCATAAGCTGTCCAGCTCTGCGTGGTGGTGTTGGTGGTGACGGTAGAGCCTCAACTCCATGGGCACGTCCCAGCGGCTGTCGCCTGCGCGCACCAGTTGGCCGCTGGCCAGTTCGCTGGCCACGTTGCGTTCGGGTAGCCAACTCATGCCGTAGCCCAACAGTACCAGTTCCTTGATGCCTGCGGCGTAGAGGTTCTCGCTCTGCGCGGTCAGGTAGGTCGTATGGGGAAGGCGGGCAAGGTGTGCCTTGACCGCCGACCCCAACAGCCCGCGTTTGGGGTAGGCAAGCCAGGGCACCGGCTGCTGGCGCGTGCCGGGTAGCTGCGTGCAGGGGGATCCATCGCTGGCCAGGCCCGTCACGGGTATCAGCCGCTCCTGGCCAATGACGCGATAGGTGCTGCTGCTGGTGTCGATGTCCAGATCGCAGCGGCCCACGGGCCAGTAGCAGATGGCCAGGTCGCACTCGGCCCTGGCCAGCGCCTGAAAATAGTCGCTGGCTACCCAGCCCGTGGCGCGCAAGTAGGGCTGCACACGGTCTTGCCAACCCAGTTGGGTCAGCCATTCGGGCAAAAAGTGCGCCAGCAGGCTTTGCGGGGCAGCCACCATGATGCGGCGCTGCTGGCCAGCGCTGATCGCCCGTACGCGCTCTCTGGTGAGGCGCACGCGCTCGGTGACCTGTTCGCAGAGTGTCAGGAACTCTTCCCCCGCTGGGGTCAACGACAGCGGCAGGGTCTGTCGGTTGATCAACGTCACGCCCATTTCCTCTTCCAGCAGCTTGATGCGCCGTGAAAAAGTAGGCTGTGTCACGTGCTGCTCGTCGGCAGCGCGGGAGAAGTGTCGCGTTCTGGCCAGGGCAATGAAGTCTTCTAGCCAGCGAATTTCCATGCCTTACCTCGCAAGACGGCCTCGCGTGAGGCCTGAATGAAGCGGGCCATTACAAGCGCCCCTCCTCGACAGCGTGGCACGCCACGCGAGTGCCGTCATCCTGTGTTTGCAATGCCGGGATCTCCTGCTTGCAGCGGGCGTTGGCATGTGGGCAGCGGCCATGAAAGACACAGCCGCTAGGCAGATTGACCGGCGTAGGCACTTCACCTGAGAGGCGAATGTGCTGGGGTCGGTCATCTTCCAGCCGAGGAATGGCCGACAGCAGCGCCTGCGTATAGGGATGGCGCGGCTTGGCAAACAGCGTGGCCGTGGTGGCGACTTCACACACCGTGCCCAGGTACATCACCGCCACGCGCGTGCCGAAGTGCTCGACCACGGCCAGGTCGTGGGTGATGAACAGGTAGGTGAGGTGGCGGTCACGCTGGGCATCCATCAGCAGGTTCAGCACCTGGGCCTGGATCGACACGTCCAGAGCCGAGATGGGCTCGTCGGCCACGATGAATTCCGGGTCCACGGCCAGCGCCCTGGCAATGGCAATGCGCTGGCGTTGGCCGCCGGAGAACTCATGGCCAAAGCGCTTGCCCCAGTCCGGGTCGATGCCCACCGAGCGCATCACTTCTTCCACCTTGTCGAGAATCTGCTGACGATTCCAGTTTGGGTGGTGCAGGCGCAGTGGCTCTTCCAGCGTCTGCTGGATCGTCATGCGCGGGTTCAGCGACGCGTAGGGGTTCTGGAAAATCATCTGCATGCGCTTGCGATAAGGCAGCAGTTGACGCGTGGAGAGGTGGTCGATGCGCTCGCCGCCGTAACGAATTTCGCCTTCGGAGGGGGTAATCAGCCCCATCACCGTGCGTGCTACGGTGGATTTTCCGCAGCCGGATTCGCCGACCACGCAGAGCGCTTCGCCACGCTTGATCTCCAGGTTGACCCCGTTGATGGCGTGCACGTACTCCTGATGACGAACCAGCTTGCCGCCCTTGAAGCGCAGCTGCTCGAGAAAGTCGCCCGATAGCGAAAAGCGCTTTTTCAGGTCGCGTATTTCCAGCAGCGTCTCGCTGGCTGGCGCTTGCGCGGTCGTTGGGCGTGTGTCGGCCTGGGCGTTCATAGGCTCTCCTCCTTCAGGCGGCGATCTTCGAGCATTTCAGCCACCATATGGCAGGCAACGCGGCAGTTGCCTGACTCCACGAACGTGGGCACCTGCTGAGTACACGCCGGGCGCGGCTGACCGTCGCTGCGCAGGATAAAGTCGCAGCGGGGATGAAACGCGCAGCCGGTGGGCAAGTTGGAAAGCGACGGCATGCTGCCCCGAATCTGATTCAGTTTTTCGCCGGGGGTGGCCATCTGGGGCAGGGCGTTGATCAGCCCCTGGGTGTAGGGGTGCTGGGGGTCATTGATGATTTCACGAGTCGGCCCCTGCTCGATCACGCGGCCTGCGTACATGACCAGCATGCGCTGGGTGACCTGGCTGACCACGCCCAGGTCGTGGGTGATCAGGATCAGGCCCACGTTGTGCTGCTCGCAAAGCTCCAGCAGCAGCGCCATGATTTCCGCCTGGATGGTGACGTCCAGCGCCGTGGTCGGCTCATCGGCAATGATGATGTCGGGGTCCAGCAGGAGCGCAATGGCGATGATGATACGCTGGCGCATGCCGCCGGAAAGCTCGTGGGGGTATTGGTCCAGGCGCTTTTCCGGCGACGGGATCTGCACCTGCTTGAGCTTGTCCAGAGCAATGGCACGGGCCTCTCGGGTGGAGATTCTGCGGTGCGCTTTCAGACACTCGACCATCTGCTCACCGATCGAGAGCACCGGGTTGAGGGTCATCATCGGGTCCTGGAAGATCATCGAGATACGATTGCCGCGCACCTTGCGCAGGCCCCGCTCGGACATGGTGTTGAGGGTTTTACCCTCGAAGGTGATGCTGCCACCGGCAATGAATCCGGGCCGTGAAATCAGGTTGAGCAGTGAAAAGGCCGCCACCGACTTGCCCGCGCCGGACTCACCGACGATGCCCAGCCGTTCGCCACGCTCCAGGGTGAAGTTGACATCCCGTAAGGCGCGGACCTCACCCTGACGCAGGGCAAAGCGAACATCCAGTTGTGAGACTTCAAGAAGTGCCATGGTGTCTTCAGCCTTTATACAGTCGTGGGTTCATGACATCGCGCAGCCAGTCGCCCAGCAGATTGATCGACAGCACCAGCACCACCAGTACCGCGCCGGGAATCATGGTGATCCACCAGGAGCCGGATTGAATGTAGTCGAAGCCCGCCTTGATCAACGAACCCAGTGACGGGTGCGTTTCCGGCATGCCCAGCCCCAGAAACGACAGCGCCGCTTCGGAGATGATCGCGTTGGCGATCTGAACGGTAGAGATGACGAAGATCGGCGACAGCGTATTGGGCAGCACATGACGGAACATGATGCGTCGGCTGCGCAGCCCCATGACGCGGGCGGCGTCCACGTACTCCTTGTTCTTCTCTGCCAGCACCGATGCGCGCACGGTACGCGCATACTGCGGCCATTCAGCAAGGCCGATAATCAATATCAGCATCAAAACGGCGTATTGGCTGTAGAACGCGCTGCCCATAGTGGCCTTCACCACGGCACCGACCACGATGGCCACCATCAGCGTCGAGAACGACAGCTGAATGTCCGCCAGGCGCATCAGGAAGGCATCGACTCGCCCGCCCAGATAACCGGCCATCAGGCCAAAGGTCACGCCCAGCAGGGCTTGCAGTGCCACCGCGCCAAAGCCGATCAGCAGCGATACCCGCGTGCCGTAGAGAATGATCGACAGCAGATCACGCCCTTGGGCGTCGGTGCCGAGCGTATACATCTCGTCGGCGCCATCAATCCAGAAAGGCGGCAGCTCGGAGGCGAGAATGTCGATTTGAGCCAGGTCATAAGGGTCGGTCGGCGCTAATAGCGGCGCCGAAAATGCCGCAATGACTAAGCAGATAAAGACCGCCAAACACAGTTGCGCCGTACGGTCACGTTTGAAGCTGTACCACAAAAAGGAGTCGCGCAGGCGCTCCCAGCGGCTTGGTGCAGTGGAAGTTGTGGACGTTGTCATGCGGGCTTACCAGTCAGTTTTACAGTGGGGTTCACGAAGCCGTAGATCAGGTCCACGATGGTGTTCGTAACCACGAAAATGACGCCGACAATCATCAGGTAGGTCACAATGAGCGGAATGTCGGCATGGTTGATGGCGTCAAGGAACATCAGCCCCATGCCCGGCCACTGGAACACGGTTTCGGTCAGAATGGTATAAGCCACCATGGTACCGATCTGAACGCCCCCCACGGTAATTACCGGGAGCATGGTGTTTTTCAGCGCATGCACGAAGTAGACCCGGCGCATGGAAATACCCTTGGCGCGGGCATACTTCACGTACTCCGATTGCAGTACTTCCATCATTTCGGCGCGGATCAGGCGGATGAACAGCGGCAGCATGATGGAGGCCAGCGAGACCGCAGGCAGCACCAGGTGCTTGATGCCATCCCAGGTGACCAGATTGGTTTCCCAGTGGCCGACCACATGAACCAGATCGTAACCCCGGCCAAAAGAGGGCATGTTGCCCTGAGTGGAGAGCGCACCGTTCAGCCAGGCGCCCCAGGCGGTGCCCTCCGGGAACAGCGAGACGGTCATGCCGATGGAGAAAATCTGGATCAACACGATGGCGGTCAAGAACACCGGTATCGAAATGCCGATGATCGAGGCCCCCATGAAAAAGCGTGACACGGGGGAGCGCGGTTTGATGGCGCTGTATACCCCGATGGGAACAGAGAACAATACGATGATCAGCGTAGCCGCGAACACCAGCTCGAGGGTGGCAGGCAAGTGGCGAGCAATCACCTCCAGCGCCGGTTCACGGTAGAAATAGGAGTAGCCAAAATCGCCCTGAACGGCGTTCTTGGCGAAGCGTGCGTATTGCACCAGGAAGGGGTCGTTGAGCCCCAGCCGTTCGCGAATGGCTTCACGTTCACTTTCGGGGACCGACTGTCCGACCATCTGCTGTACAGGGTCACCCAGGTTATCCTGGATGGCGAAGGCCAGTACACTGATGACAAACATCACCAATATTGCGTGCATCAGCCGCTTGATTAGAAAAGCAATCATGGCGTACGCCACCTGTGTGGAAAGTTTCACTAAACATCAGGGCAAGGCATGGCGCTGCCCGGTGGGTCGCGCCATGCACGACGCTTCGCCCTCCAGAATCCTGGAGAGCGAAGCATCCTTGCGTGGGTTATGTCGTTAGGTAGGGATTAGCGCGTAATCACCAGATCGCCCAGGTAGGGGAAGTCGGTGGCGTTGACCACCGGCTCGATGTCGACGCCGTCAGCGGCGGCATAGGCCAGGTTCTGCCAATGCAGCATGATGAAACCAACGTCTTCGTACAGCATGGCTTCGGCTTCACGCAGCATTTCACCACGTTTTTCCAGGTCGGTCTCGCTGTCGGCCTGGGTTACCAGCGCATCGATTTCCTCGTTGCAGTAGCTGCCGTAGTTGTACTGACCGGCACCGCTCTCGGTGTCGATGCAGAACGACAGGTACTGGAAGAAGTTGGCGGTGTCTTCGGTGTCCGAGTGCCAGCCGATCATGGCAATGTCGGATTGACGCGTGTCGTACTCAGGCCAGTACTGGGCCAGCGGCATGGTGCGCAGGTTAACGTTGATGTTGATACGCGCCAGCATGTTGGCCACGGCCTGGGCAATCTGCGCATCGTTCACGTAGCGGTTGTTCGGGGCGATCATGTCGACGCTGAAGCCCTCTTCGTAGCCCGCTTCCGCCATCAGCTCCTGGGCACGCTCCAGATCGTAGCGAGGCACCAGGTCCGGGTTGTGGCCGGAGTAGCCTTCCGGTGAGAACTGGCCCGCGGGCGTTGCAAAGCCACGCATCAGGCGGTCGGCGATGCCTTCCTGGTTGATGGCCAGGTCGACAGCCTGACGCACGCGTGCATCCTGGAAAGCCTCGACACGCTCTTCGTTCAGCTGGAAGCCGATGATACGCGTGCCGGGGATTTCAACCAGATTGGCGCCTTGTGCATCGCGCACACGGTCCAGGTCGTTGGGCGGTACGGCATCGATGAAGTCGACGCCACCGGACAGCAGGGCCGCTACGCGGGAGGCGTTTTCGGCAATCGGCGTCAGCACGATGCTGGTCACGTTACCTTCGCTTTCGGTGTCCCAGTAGTCTTCAAAGCGTTCGAAGTCGACGCGAACGCCCTGGCGACGGTCGGTGACCACGAAGGGCCCGGTGCCGGAAACGTTACGCGATGCAAACGAGTTGCCTGCCTTGACGATTTCCGCCTTGTCGTTGCCGTCGTCGGTCTCGCCCGTGTAGAACTCGCTGTCCATGGGGAAGATGTAGGTGGCCAGGTTCAACAGCAGCGGGTAAGGCTCGGTGGTGGTGATTTCGATGGTGTAGTCATCGACCGCTTCGGCGCTGGCGATCGGCTCGAAAATGGCGCGATAATCCGGGCTCTCTTTCAAGCGCTCGATGGTCCAGACCACGTCCTTGGCAGTGAACGGGTTACCGGAATGGAAGGTAACGCCTTCACGCAGGGTCATGCGTACATGGGTGTCGTCTACCTGTTCCCACTCGGTGGCCAGACGCGGTTCGAACTGGAAGTCCTTGGTCCAACGCACCAGGGGGTCGAAGGCCAGATGCGAGAAGCGCAGGACACCGCCGGAAAGCTGTTCGTGCAGGTCGAGGGTTTCAGGGTCGGCCGAGTAACCGATGCGCAGGGTTTCTGCGCTGGCAGTCAGCGGCAGTAGTGCGGTGCCTGCCATGGCAGCACCCACGACAGTGGCCAGTAGTGTCTTTTTCAGCGTCATGATCGTTCCCATGTGTATTGTTTATTGTTCGTTCTGCTGGAGGGGGCTAGTGCTTACCCATCAACAAAACAGACACGGTCAGCCCGTAAGCTATCCTGACAACATAGAGACAGGTGGTTGTGACACACAATCGAAATAATGACAGGCCTCATTCATCTACTGAATGATCAGGGCTGGCGGGGCAACCATAGGTCTTCAAATTAGACTAAAGTCGCAATATCGGAGCCGTCCAATCGTGCTCAGTAGCTAGGCAACAAGGAAAGGTAATGAAAATACAAGGCGTTAAACCGTTACTGCTGGCTGTTTTGCTGGCCACCACAGGCTGGGCGGGCGCCAGTGACTCTGCGGCCGAGATCACGGGGACGCTGGATGATGAGAATCAGCAGTGGTTCGTCCTCGATCCAAGCAGCGAGCCCGGCGCCACGTTCATCGAAGAGGGAGACCGTTGGGTGGTGGAGATGACCGGCTACCGGGACCCGGAGAAATGGGCGGCCCGAGACGCGCTGGTCATTCAGTTGGTGCTGGCCGACGAGCGGCTCACCGATGCCCGAGTGCTGCACCTGATCGGTGATGCCGTTCACCCGCCGTACTACACGGCCACCGACGACGAGCTGACCGTGGTGCTTGCTCGGGTGGAGCGCGAAGGCAGCCGGTTACATCTTCAGGGCACCCTCGAGGGGCTGCTGGCGCTACAGCATAGCCCGGAGGCTGACCCTCTTGCGGAAGAGGGAGTCAGCCTGGCTATCGAATTCGATGTCACGGCGCGCAAGGTCGAATTCTGAGGTGGCAGGTGCTAAGGCATCCAATCAGGCCCCCAATCAGGCCCCAAAGCGCTGATGCAGCCAGCGATTGATCTCATCGGACTCATAGAGCCACTCTTCACGACCGTCTTCATGGGCGATGCGCAGGCAGGGCACTTTGACCTTGCCGCCGCCTTCCAGCAGGGCCTGCTTGTGGTCTGGATCCAACTGGGCATCGCGCAGTTCGATCTTCAAACCAAGCCGCGCCATCTCCTTGCGTACCTTGATGCAGAAAGGGCAGGTACGAAACTGATACAGCGCCAATGCCTCACAGGCCGCGTCGACCTCAGCCTGCTCCTCGGCGCTGCGCTCCACCGAGCGCGGCGTGGAGAGTTTTTCCGACACTAGCATCACCGGGGCCAGCAGCACGCGAAGGCCACGGAAAAAGTAACGAACGATAATGCGCATGATAAAAGCTCCTCTCGCCAGCGCAGCGGGGTGGTTTAGGTCGATAGGTGCCGCATCCTGCATCAAAAGCCACCCATTGTCACTTTCCTGCCCTGTGACGAGGCATCACGAAGGGAACCAGATGAGCTGGCGTCCCGGGCATGATAATCTTTCCCCCAATGTATGCATTTAGGCTGATATTTCAGTCCGTTGTCAGGGTCATGGAAGGAGCGCTCGCCCATGCGTTTACATGTGATTGGTATCTGCGGCACCTTTATGGGCAGTCTTGCGCTGCTGGCCCGAGAGTTGGGGCACGAGGTGAGTGGGTCGGATGCGAACGTGTATCCGCCCATGAGCACTCAGCTCGCCGAGGCGGGCATCACGCTGATGGAGGGGTATCGCGCCGACAATCTGCAGGGCCCGTTGGACCTGGTGGTGGTGGGCAACGCTCTCTCGCGCGGTAACCCGGAAGTCGAGGCGCTGCTCGATAGCGGCCTGCGGTACACCTCGGGTGCCCAGTGGCTGGCGGAGTACGTGCTGCCGGGCCGCCGGGTCATTGCGGTGGCGGGCACCCACGGCAAGACCACCACGGCCAGCCTGTTGGCCTGGCTGCTGGAGAGCGCTGGCCTGGAGCCCGGCTTTCTGATTGGCGGTGTGCCACGCAACTTTGGCGTCTCGGCCAGGCTTGGGGGCGCGGCGGCACCGTTCGTGGTCGAGGCGGACGAGTACGATACCGCCTTTTTCGACAAGCGCTCCAAGTTCGTGCACTACCGCCCGACGATTGCCGTGATGAACAACCTCGAATTCGACCACGCCGATATCTTTCCCGATCTGGCCGCCATCGAACGCCAGTTCCACCACCTGGTGCGTACCGTGCCAGGCCAGGGGCACCTGCTGGTGGCTGACCAGCAGCCCGCGTTGGATCGTGTGCTGGCCATGGGCAGCTGGAGCCCGGTCACACGCTTTGGCAGCGAGGCCGGCAGCCAGTGGCAGCTGCGCCTGGAGCATGCCGACGCCAGCCGCTTTCAGGTGCTGTATAGCGGCGGGCAAGAGGAGGAGGATGGCGTGGTGGAATGGTCGCTCACGGGGGAGCACAACGCCCGCAACGCTTTGGCCGCTCTGGCGGCTGCGCGACTGTGCGGGGTGAGCCTGCCGCGTGCCTGCGCGGCGCTGGCACGCTTCCAGACACCCCGTCGTCGTCAGGAGGTGCGTGGCGAGGTCAACGGCATTCAGGTGATCGACGACTTTGCCCACCATCCTACGGCCATTGCCGCCACGCTGCAGGGCTTGCGTGCCGCCACACCGCGGGGGCGGCTGCTGGCCGTGATCG
This sequence comes from Halomonas sp. C22, assembly GCF_007655045.1. Lineage (NCBI taxonomy): Bacteria > Pseudomonadati > Pseudomonadota > Gammaproteobacteria > Oceanospirillales > Halomonadaceae > Halomonas > Halomonas sp. C22. The sequence continues at coordinate 95,003 of NZ_VBVC01000005.1, forward strand.
AGCCGCGCTCCAACACCATGCGGCTGGGTGCGCTGCGTGAACGTCTGAACGACAGCGTTGCCGACGCGGATCACAGCTTCTGGTTCCAGCCTGCTGGCGTGGAGTGGTCGATGGACTCTCTGGTAGAGGCGCAAGGGTCGCGGGCGTCGCTGTATCGGGATATCGATGCATTGGTACAGGCAGTGGTCACCCAGGCGTCACCGCTCGACCGTATCGTGGTGATGTCCAACGGTGGTTTCGATGGCGTTCACGAGCGCCTGTTGGCGGCGTTGGCAGTGGCAAACCCTGACACGGGAGTATCCGATGAATGAGTTCAAACCCCCTGTGACGGTGGCGCTGACGGGCGCTTCGGGGGCGCAGTATGGTCTGCGCTTGATCGACGTGCTGGTCGAGGCGGGCCATGAAGTGTGGGTGATGATTTCCAAGGCGGCCCATATGGTGATTGCCACGGAAACGGATGTATCGCTGCCTGCTCAGCCTCAGCGACTGGAAGAGGCCTTGGTGGCGCAAAGCGGTGCCAAGCCCGGGCAAATTCGCTGCTTTGGGCGTGAAGACTGGATGGCTCCCGTGGCCTCGGGCTCCGGCGCGCCTTCCGCCATGGTGATCTGCCCGTGTTCCACCGGCACCCTCTCTGCGGTGGCCACTGGGGCCAGCAACAACCTGATCGAGCGTGCCGCCGATGTGGCGATCAAGGAGCGGCGCACGCTGGTCATGGTGCCCCGGGAGAGCCCTTTTTCCCCCATTCATCTGGAACACATGCTGACCTTGAGTCGCCTGGGCGTGGTGATCCTGCCTGCCGCACCCGGGTTCTATCATCGCCCCCAGTCCATGGAGGATCTGATCGATTTCATCGTCGCGCGGATTCTCAACCAGCTGGGCATCGAGCACCGCCTGATGCCACGCTGGGGCGAAGGGTAATCCCGGCGGTGCCACCGCCCTTTTGTGTTTGCGATTCGCCATCTCACTGACTTTCGTCACCGTTCATCACAAGGAAGCGTCACCATGTCCTGGGCTACTCTATCGGTCTTCGTGCCAACCTTTCTGTTCGTATCGCTGACTCCCGGCATGTGCATGACGCTGGCCATGGTGCTGGGGATGACCCAGGGGGTGAAGCGTACGCTCTGGATGATGATCGGTGAGTTGATTGGCGTGGGGCTGGTGGCCGCGGCGGCAGGGGCAGGGGTGGCCGCGTTGATGTTGCGCCAGCCTGAGCTGTTCACTGCGTTCAAGTGGATCGGTGGGGCTTACCTGGCGTATCTGGGGGTGATGATGTGGCGCTCGCGGGGGCGCATGGCCATTCCCAGCGAGCTGGACACAGGGCCGCCTGCAGGCCGCTGGCAGTTGGCCATGCAGGGGCTGGTGACCGCAGTGGCCAATCCCAAGGGCTGGGCATTCTTCATGGTGCTGCTGCCGCCGTTTCTGGACAGCAGCCGCCCGCTGGCCCCCCAGCTCAGCCTGTTGATTGCCCTGATTCTGGTCATCGAGTTCGGCAGCATGCTGGTGTATGCCACGGGAGGCAAGACGCTACGTCGCGTGCTGGGTAAAAGCGGTAACGTACGCCTGCTGAACCGGATTGCCGGGACGCTGATGTTTGGCGTGGGCGCGTGGCTGGCGTTGGGCTGATCACGCCAGCCCGTGCCGGCCACACTTTGCCGCGCCCTCAAATCGGTCCGAACAAAAGCATTCTCGCGCTCACCAGCAGCAGCGATGCTCCTGTGAGCGTCACCCAGGGGATGGGTGGCAGCGGCGTGCGATAGCGCCGCTGCCAGTTGAGCTGAACCAGAGCGCAGACCACCAGCCCCATGAGCGCGCCTCCCACCAGATCACTCAGCCAGTGCACGCCCAGAGCCAAGCGCGAGAGCGCCATCGGCAGCGTGACGACAATGGCCATCCAGTAGACCCAGGCACGCCGCTGGCGAGGCAGCCGCGCGGCCATCACGGCGGCCGCCAGCCCGATCATCACCACCCAGGTAGAGGTGTGCGCGCTGGGGTAGGCGTATGAGCCGGTCAGGTGGTCCGGGGTGGTGGGGCGTGCCCGGGCGAACAGTGCCTTGCCCGCGGTGTTGATCAGGGCAATGCCGCCAAGGGCCAGAGCCCCATGCAGCAGCGCATCGAAGCGTTTGACCACCAGCAGCCAGCACGCCCACGGGCTGACCAGGGCCACGATGCCCGCCTTGTCACCGATCATGGCCAATAGCAGGCTGGCGTGGGCAAGCCAGGGGGAGTCGAGCCAGTCGAATAGCCGCTGGGCTTCCAGATCGACCGTCAACGGCGTCACATGGTGCATCACGTACAGCGTCCAGGCAGAGGCTCCGGTGATCGCGGTAATGAGCAGCAGCAGGGAACCCAGCGGCACTTCCCCCGAACGGCTCATGGCCAACCAGGGGCGACGCATGATCGGAATGCGCCGCACGATGCGTGCCAGCGCAAAATAGACGCGCCCCTGGCGGTCCACCTGGGCGCGCCCCCATGAAAACACCACGGCCAATACCACCACCGTGGCGGCAATCAGGATGACGGCCATTTCCACGTTCGTGGGCAGATTCAGCCGCTGCTGCCAGGTATGGCCGACCAGATAGCCAGGCAGTACATAGGCGGGAGCCCAGAGCGCTGCCGAGGTAATGTTTGCCCAGGCGAAGGTGCGTGCCGGCATTTGCATCATGCCGGCCACCAGCGGGATCACCGGGCGGACAGGCCCGACGAAGCGGCCAATGAAGACCGAGTAGACCCCATAACGTTCGAAAAAGCGTGCCCCACGACCCACCCACTCGGGGTGAAGCGACAGCGGCCAGCGGGACAACACCGCCTCACGATGCCGATAGCCGAGATAGTAACTGACGCTGTCGCCGATGATCGCGCCAATGAACGCCGCGCCAATCAGCCAGGGCAGGTCGAGCCCTTGGTGGCCCGCCAAGGTGGCAGCCGCAGTCATCAATACGACCCCGGGGACCAGCAGGCCAATGAGTGCCAGCGACTCGACCAGGGCGATACCCAACACCAGAAGCAGCAGCAAAGGAGGGGAAAGAGTAAGAGAGAGCAGGGTATCGACAATCGCCAAGAGTGACTCCGTCTGCGGTTATAAATGGGTAATGGATTCTGCGCGTGCTTCCAGACGCTGCAAGTAGCGCTCGAAGCTCTCCTTGCGCATGGGCAGGCAAGTGGCGAGCCGTGCTTCCAACTGGCCTGTTTCTACCAATACGCGCCGTGACAGGGCGCGCTGAAGGCGCTCTTTCACGAGTAGCGCGCCGCTTTCACTGGTATCGGGCAAGACCAGCCAGAAGGTCGCACTGCCCGCACGGCCCAGAATGTCGTGATCACGGCAGCGGCTATTGACCTCGCTGCACAACGCGCCCAGCAGCGCGGTCTTGGCGCGCTGGCCAAACTGCTCCTCTGCCATGTCCAGCTGCGGCAAGTGCAGCACCAGCACGGCCAGCCGCTTGTTGAGCATAGCGGCGCGCTGAAACTCATTCCTGAGGCGCTCCTTCAGCGTATCGATATGGTACGCATCGCAATCGTTGTCGTTGGGGTCGGTTGCCCTCAACAGCGCCTTGCGCCGGGCGTGCTCCCACGGGGGAAGCGCCAGCAGCAGGGTCAGTGCGGCGAACCCCAGCGCAGTTTCTCCCTGCAGTGCGGGCAGTTGCCAGCCTATCACGACCATGGCCATCAGGTTGATAGCCAGGGCTCCCCACAGCGGCAGCAGTATGAACGCGGCGGCCAACGGCAGCCCCAGCCAATGCAGTGACAGGTTGGCATGGGTGAGCACCGCGTGCACGACGACCAGAAACAGGCTGCCCAGCAGCAAAAGGCGCGGCAGGCACGATTTGACCCCCTGGCCCAGGTGCATCATCAGGCTGGCCAGCAGCAGGGTCGTCATGAACAGCGGTACCAGAAGCTCTCGGTAGCTGCCGATGGCATAAAGCCAGGCGGTGTAAGCACAGATGATGATCAGGCCCGCGCCGTAGGCCAGGCCCATCAGCCGTTTGGGGGGCTGGCTGGTGGTCATGTGATGTCGCTCGGCCGCTGTTTGCCCATCTGGGCAAGGGCCTCCAGGGTGAGCGCTTCCAGCTCCAGCTCCATCAAGGGTATGGGCTGGCAAACGGCGTGTTCGGGCAGCGCGGCACACAGCAAATGACGACGATGTTCGGCTTCACGGGGCGTCTTGGAAAGCATCAGCGTGGCCAGGGTCGTGGCATTGAGGCGATAAACGTTTTCGAAACTGTAAACCAGGCTGCACAGCTTGTGAGCCGCCGGCCAGAGCTGGTGGAGCCGGAGATGAATGACCAGCACTTCGGCGTGAATGGCTTCTCGTTCGGAGCGTGTCTGCTCCTTGGTCAAATCACGCAGCAGTTGCTCCCCTGCCCATAGGTTGAGCCCCGGAATCAGCCGCAGGCGCTGGCGCATGGTGCCGCTCAAGTGCACCAGCAGGTAAGTCCGTGCCATGGCCAGCAGGCACAGCGTCCCCAAGGATGCCACCAGCAGGCACCACTCTGGCAGGGTGAGCAGTGGCTGGATGATCAGGCAGGCCAGCAGGGCAGCGCAGACATTGAAGGTGGCCACCCAGCGGGGTTGTGGCAGCATGAACACTGCGCCCCAGGCCCATATCAGCAACAGGTGACGCTCAGGGGCAACGGCAATCAGCGACAGCAGGAGCGTACCGGCCAGCAACTGCCAAGGCAGCCCTCGCGAGCGTCGATGGCTGAAGTCGAGCAGTAGCGCCGTAATGAACAGCCAGGCCACGGCCAGCCATAGCGCAATGGCGGCTGCCAGCGGCGCGGTGGGTGTCCAGAAGGCCAGCGCGACGGCGGCAGCGAACAACGTCGCCCTCAGCGGGCTGATTTTGTATTTGCTTTGCATGGTGGCTTACTATCTGGCTGATAAACGAGGGTTACTCGGCCGTAGCATAACGCATTGCTTGGCTCGAACCTGTCAATCCCTCAGTATAATGCCCTCATGGCGTAATATAAGCCTACCTACTTTCAGTATTGCTTACACAGGGAGATCCCATGCGCAGCGCTGACGCATTCCAACAAGACGCCCAACACCATCTGGCGGCCGGCGATGTGGCTCGTTACATGGTGGCCGTGGGGCAGGGGGCCAGGGCGGCGGCCAGCGTATTGCGCCGTGCCGATACCCAGGCCAAGAATCAGGCGCTGTATGCCATGGCGAAGCGCCTTGAGGCGTCGCGCGGCGAGATCATGAAGGCCAATCAGGAGGACATGCAGCGGGGCCGGGACAATGGCCTGGACAGCGCGCTGCTGGATCGCCTGGCGCTCAATGACGCGCGGATCGATGCCATGATCGAGGGGCTGCATCAAGTGGCGGCGCTGCCGGACCCGGTCGGTGCCATCGATGGCATGAGCTACCGGCCCAGCGGTATCCAGGTCGGCAAGATGCGGGTTCCGCTGGGGGTGATCGGCATCATTTACGAATCGCGCCCCAACGTCACCCTGGAAGCCGCCAGCCTGTGTCTCAAGTCCGGCAATGCCTGTGTATTGCGTGGAGGCTCGGAAGCCAGTGCATCCAATGCGGCCCTGAGCCGATGCATTCAGGCAGGCTTGGCAGACGCGGGCCTGCCCGAGGGCAGCGTTCAGGTCGTTGCTACCACGGATCGCGCCGCGGTGGGTGAGATGATCAGCATGCCCGAGTATGTCGATGTGATCATCCCGCGTGGCGGCAAGTCCTTGATCGAGCGCATTTCGCGGGAAGCGCGTGTCCCGGTGATCAAGCACCTGGATGGCGTTTGCCATGTGTACATCGATACCACCGCCGACCCTGCCAAGGCGCTGGCCATCGCACTGAACGCCAAGACCCACCGCTACGGCACCTGCAACACCATGGAAACCCTGCTGGTGGATGCCCCGGTTGCCGATCTTCTGCTGCCGGAGCTGGCGCGTGCCTACGCCGAGCACCAGGTAGAGCTGCGCGGCTGCGAGCGGACGCGGGCGCTATTGCCCCAGGCGCTGGCAGCAACCGAGGAGGACTGGCACGCGGAGTACCTCGCCCCGGTTCTGGCCATCAAGGTGGTAGATGGCGTGGACGAAGCAATCGAACACATCGAACGATACGGCTCCCACCACACCGATGCCATCGTCACGCAGGATTACACGCTGGCGCGCCGTTTCATGGCCGAAGTGGACTCCAGCTCGGTGATCGTCAACGCCTCGACGCGCTTTGCCGATGGGTTCGAGTACGGCCTGGGGGCGGAGATCGGTATTTCCACCGACAAGCTGCACGCCCGTGGTCCAGTCGGCCTGGAAGGCCTGACCACGCAGAAATACATCGTGTTCGGAGACGGCCAGGTTCGCCAATGAGCCAGCGTATCGGCATGTTTGGTGGCACCTTCGACCCGGTGCACAACGGCCATCTACGCAGTGCCCTGGAAGTGCGCGACGCGCTGGGCCTGGAAGTGCTGCACATGGTGCCTGCGCCGCAGCCACCGCTGCGCGGTGTGCCGCAGGTATCGCCGCAGCAGCGCTTGGCCCTGCTGGAAGCAGGCATCGCGGATACCCCTGGCCTGCTGGCCGATGGCCGTGAGCTACGCCGAGCAGGCCCCTCTTATAGTGTGGATACGCTGACGGAGCTGCGCGACCTCTACGGCCCCTCGGCCCGACTGGTGATGGTGATCGGCATGGATGCTTTTTTGCGGCTCCATCAGTGGGACCGTGCCGAGCGTCTTTGGGCGCTAGGGCACGTCGTGGTGATCGCTCGGCCCGGGTACAGCAACGATTGGCCAGCACCGCTGAAGGAACTGGTGGGCAATCGCGAAGTCTACAGCGTCGAGACGATGATGCAGCAGGCTCAAGGGCATCTGTTGGTGCTGGAGTTGCCTTCCCTGATGGCCATCTCCGCGACCTACATTCGCCAGCGCCTGCAAGCAGGCGAAAGCGTGCGCTATTTACTGCCCCACGCGGTGGAAACGGCCATTTTGCAACAGGGCTGGTATCAAAGCAGCGAATAGCGCTGGCAGTCGTGAAAGAAGCCGTTACAATGGCCGCCTCAAACGCCCGTTGCCAATGGCGGGCGTCTATCATCGTCAGGTCAATAATGGGGTTGTCGTCAGGAGTCATGCACATCGATACATTGAAAAACCTAGCCATCGAAGCGCTAGAAGAACTTAAAGCTCGTGATATTACGCAGTTGGACGTGTCGAAATTGACCGAGGTCACCGACCTCATGTTGATTGCCAGCGGTACGTCTACCCGTCATGTGGCAGCACTGGCGCAGAATCTCGTCGAGAAAGCCAAGGCTGCCGGTCTGCACCCTCGCGGTGTCGAAGGCGGTGAGAACGCGGATTGGGTGTTGGTCGATCTGGGTGACATCGTCGTTCATATCATGCTTCCCGAAGCGCGCGCGCTGTATGACCTCGAGCGTCTGTGGGCAGACCTGCCCAACGATGCGGGCGCCATCGGCGATGCACTGCGTCAGGTCGAAGAGCGAGCCTCCATGTCATGAAGGTTCGGCTGTTGGCGGTGGGAACCAAAATGCCTGCCTGGGTGGAACAAGGCGTGGAGACCTACCGCAAACGGCTACCGCGTGATTTTGCCCTGGAAATCGAAGAGATCGCGCTGGGACAGCGTGGCAAGAATGCCGACATCGCCAAAGCACGAGCTCAAGAAGCCCAGCGGATCCGCGACAAGCTGCGCGGCGATGAAATCGTCGTGGCTCTCGAAGTCAAGGGCAAGCCCTGGACCACGGAGCAGCTTGCCCAGCAGGCCGATGCCTGGCGAATGTCTGGTCAGGACGTAGTGCTGCTGGTCGGCGGGCCCGATGGGCTGGAGCCTTCTCTCTCGGCCATGGCCGACAAGGCCTGGTCGCTGTCGCCGCTGACACTGCCGCACCCGCTGGTGCGGATCATGCTCGCCGAACAGCTCTATCGGGCATGGACCCTGCTCGTGGGTCACCCTTATCACCGTTAGAAGTTACCTGTTGTCGACCCTTGTGGCCGTTGCGTTCATCGTTTGATTGAGAGTTGTCTGTTGCCATGCCCAAGCGCCGTGACACGCTAAAGAACCCTGAGCAAGAGCTGCGTATCTTCCGTGTTCGGTCGCTGCTGGCAGTGTTCGTGGTCATCGTCTTGACCGGTTTGCTGGTCGGTCGACTGGGGTATCTGCAAATCGTCCAGCACGACCTCTACAGCACCCGCTCCGAGAAAAACCGCGTGCGGGTCGAGCCGCTGCCGCCCAATCGCGGGTTGATCTACGACCGTAACGGTGCCCTGCTGGCAGAAAATCGACCGACCTACAACCTGACGCTGGTGCGTGAGCGTGTCGACAGCCTGGAGGATACCCTGGCGCTGCTGGTGGAACTTCTGGAGCTGCCGGAAGAAGAGATCGAGGCCTTCAACGTTCGTTCCCGCCAGCGCCAGCGGCCGTTTCAGCCCGCGCTGCTGATGAGCGATCTGAGTGAAGAGCAGATTGCCCGCCTGGCCATCAATCGCCACCGCCTGCCCGGGGTCGAGGTAGAAGCCCAGCTGCTGCGTTACTACCCGGATGCCGAAATGATGGCCCATGCGCTGGGCTATGTGGGGCGGATCAATGCCGAAGAGCTGCAAACCCTCGACACCGGCCGCTACGCAGGCACCCACTTTATCGGCAAGACCGGAGTGGAGCGTTTTTACGAGTCGGAATTGCACGGCCAGGCGGGCCTTCGCAAGGTCGAAACCAACGCCCGTGGCCGCGTGCTGCGCGAGCTGGGGCGCACCGACCCGGTACCCGGTGCCAACCTGACCCTGACCCTGGACCGCTCGCTTCAAATGCTCGCCTACGAGCTGCTGGAGGGTCGGCGAGGCTCCATCGTGGCCATCGTGCCGCGCACCGGGGAAATTCTGGCCATGGTGTCGACGCCTGGTTTCGATAGCAACCAGTTCGTCACCGGGATCGATGTGGCGTCTTACCGCGCCCTGCAGGAAGACATCGACCTGCCGCTGTTCAACCGCGCCATTCGAGGCCACTACCCCCCTGGTTCCACCATCAAGCCGTTTCTGGCGCTGGCCGGACTGGTGGAAGGGGTGATCACCCCGGACAGCACCATCAATGACCCGGGCTTCTATCAACTGCCCAATGATTCCCGTCGTTACCGTAACTGGTTGCGGTGGGGGCATGGACGTGTCGACATGGAACGCTCCATTGCCGTGTCGAACAACACCTACTACTACTCCCTGGCCCACGACCTTGGCATCGATCGTTTGCATGATCAGATGTCCAACTTTGGCTTCGGGCAGCGGGTCGCTCACGACGTTCAGGGAGAAAGCACCGGCTTGATGCCGTCTCGTGATTGGAAGCGTGCACGCTTCAACCAGCCCTGGTACCCAGGGGAAACCCTTTCGGTCGGTATCGGTCAGGGGTATTGGCAGATTACCCCGCTGCAACTGGCCAGTGCCACGGCGGCCTTGGCCAACCGTGGTCACTGGGTCAAGCCTCGGCTGGCGCTGCGCATTGGTGAAGACCCCGTCCCGCTGGAACTGCCGGACACGTTGCCCGACATCGACCTGGCCAATGAGAACTGGTGGGACAGAGTGTTCAACGGCATGGAGAAAGTGCTCACCGGCAGCGAAGGAACGGCAAGGCGCACCGGGGTGGGCCTGGAGTATCGCATGGGCGGCAAGTCAGGTACGGCCCAGGTGTTTTCGCTGGGTCAGGATCAGCGCTACAACGCCGAAGAGCTGGAAGAGCGGCTGCGCGACCACTCGCTGTTCATGGCCTTTGCCCCGCTGGAAGAGCCTGAAATCGCCGTATCGGTCATCGTCGAGAATGCCGGGGGCGGCAGTACCCATGCTGCCCGCATGGCGCGCGCCATGACCGATGCCTGGCTGCTGAAAGAGGCGGCGCCGGAAGCCGATGAGGTCAAGGAAGTGCTGGAAGAGGATAACGGCCGCGTGGAGGGTAACTGATGATGCCGCTGCAACTGCTGACACGCTCTTGGCGAGGGCACCCGGTTCGCCCACCCGATAGCGGCATCGCCAGGCGCAAGAGCATTTGGGAGCGTATTCACATCGACCCTTGGCTCGTGGGCCTGCTGCTGGCGCTGATGGCGGGCGGCCTGCTGGTGCTCTACAGCGCTTCTGGGCAGCGCATCGAAGTCGTGATTGCTCAGGCCATGCGCTTTGGCTTGGCCCTGGTGGGCATGTTCGTGCTGGCACAGTTTTCTCCCACCACGTTTCTGCGCTGGGCGCCGTTGGCTTATGGCGTAGGGCTTGCCATGCTGGTGGCCGTGGAGATTGCTGGCGATATCGGCATGGGAGCCAAGCGCTGGCTGGAAATACCCGGCGTGATTCGCTTCCAGCCCTCTGAAATGATGAAGCTGGCCGTCCCGCTGATGGTGGCGGCTTACCTCAATCGCTGTCAGCTCCCCCCTAGGCTGCGGGACATCGCGGTGTGTGCCCTGATCATTGGCGCGCCGGTGGTCTTGACGGCGATTCAGCCAGACCTGGGAACCTCGCTCTTGATGGCCAGCGCGGCGCTGATCGTGGTGCTGCTGGCGGGGCTCTCCTGGCGCTTGATTAGCCTGGTAGTGGCCCTGGTGGCGGCGGGCCTGCCGCTGCTGTGGATGAACATGCACAACTACCAGCGCCAGCGGGTGCTGACCTTTCTGGACCCGGAGAGCGACCCGCTCGGCTCCGGCTGGAACATCATCCAGTCCACCACCGCCATCGGTAGCGGCGGCCTGTGGGGCAAGGGCTGGCTGGAGGGCACGCAGTCGCAGCTCGAATTCCTGCCCGAGCGCCACACCGATTTCATCATTGCCGTGCTCGGCGAAGAGTTCGGCCTGGTCGGTATGCTGCTGCTGCTACTGCTGTACGTGATGATCGTCGGTCGTGGGCTGTGGTTGGCGGCGGCGTCCCAGGACACCTTTGGACGTCTGGTGGCGGGCAGTATCATTCTGACGTTCTTCATTTATGTGTTTGTCAATGTCGGCATGGTGAGCGGCATTCTGCCCGTGGTGGGGGTGCCGCTGCCGCTGGTGAGCTACGGTGGCACCTCCAGCGTGACCTTGCTGGCCGGGTTCGGTATTCTCATGTCGATACACGCCCATCGGCGGCTATTGCCGCGTTGAATGATCAAAGTGCAGTCGACGCTTTTTCACAGGAGTGGTAAGCAAATGAACAGGGCGCGAAGAAGAGCGGGCGGGTATTTACTGGCGGCGCTGATGGCATGTTCAGCCTCGGCCACCTGGGCGGCCGAGGAGGTCGATTTCGACCCCCGTGTCAACGAGCAGACGCGCCAACTGGTCAGTGAACTGGTGGAGCAGGGCGTACCCGAGCAGTGGCTGACGCAAGCGCTGGAGCAGGCGACATTTCGCCAGAACGTGCTGGATGCCATGGCGGGGGCGGCAGAACGGCGTCTGCGCTGGTTCGAATATCGCGATATTTTTCTGAACCAGCAGCGTATCGAAGAAGGTGCCGAGTTCATGCGCGAGCATGCCGAGACGCTGGCGCGTGCCGAAGAAGTCTTTGGTGTCGCTCCTGAGGTGATTACCGCCATCATCGGCGTGGAAACCTATTACGGGCGCCACAAAGGCACACACAAGGTGCTCGATTCGCTGGCAACGCTGGCCTTTCATCACCCCCAGCGGGGGCGCTTCTTCCGTGGCGAGCTGGCCGCTTTCCTGGCCATTGCCTACGAGCAGGGTGTCGAGCCGGAAACGCTCTACGGCTCTTACGCCGGGGCCATGGGCTATCCGCAGTTCATTCCTACCAGTTACCAAGCCTACGCGGTCGATTTCGATGACGACGGCATTCGCGACTTGTGGAACAACCCGGTCGATGCCATCGGCAGCGTAGCCAACTACTTTGCCGAGCATGGCTGGCAGCGTGATGGCGCCATCTACCACGATGCCGTCGGCCCACAGGAAGCCCCCGAAGGCATCGCCTTCAACCAGACCTCGCGCCCCTCCTTGACCGCCGCCGACATGGTGGAGCAGGGCATCACTAGTGAGGCGCCGCTGGCCCCTGATGCCCCCGTGGTGCCGCTATTGCTGGATTTTTCAGAAGATGAGCAAGGCTACCGTCTGGGTGAATTCAACTTCTATGTGATTACTCGCTACAATCACAGCCACCTTTACGGCATGGCCGTGGCCGAATTGGCGGACGCGATCCAGCATCAGTTTGAGAGTGAGCATGACTAACCTGTTGACCAATGCCCGTTATGTGAGCGGTTCTCTCGTGTTGGCGATGCTGGTGAGCGGCTGTGCCAGCCAAGCGCCGCAGCGTGACAGCGGCAGCGCCGCGTCGCAGCCCAGTGCTTCGCCCGTGGCCAGCGCCGCTCCCAGCGGCGAACGCTATGCCATGTCCGGCGATGCCTATCCGGTAGCACCGCCGGACGTCAGCCAGGTGCCCGATGCCGAGCCGCGCATCGAGGAGCCCTCACGTGCAGGCAATCGCCCCACCTACGAGGTGTGGGGCGAAACCTACCGTGTACTGCCGGACTCGCGGGGTTATGCTCGCCAGGGCACGGCCTCCTGGTACGGTGAAAAATTCCATGGCTACGCCACCTCCAACGGTGAGATCTACGACATGTACAAGATGACGGCGGCGCATCGCTCGCTGCCGTTGCCGACCTTTGCCCGTGTCACCAGCCTGGCCAATGGCCGTTCGGTGATCGTACGCGTCAATGACCGTGGCCCTTTCCACAGCGATCGTGAAATCGACCTTTCCTACGCCGCTGCGGCTCGATTGGGCATTCTGGATGATGGCACGGGGCCTGTTCGCGTCGAGGCCATCGACCCGGCGCAATGGTTGGCAGAGCGTGGTCGAGGTGGGGAGGCGGCCCGCTCGACGGCGGTAAGTGCACCGGTACCCGCAGCGTCGGCACCGAGTGTCGTGAGCGCCCCGGCTGCGCCAGCGTCTTCCCCTTCGCCAGCGCCCGCACAGGCAAGCGGCGACGGCATCTTCCTGCAAATTGCCGCGTTAGGCACGGCAGAGGGTGCCCAGCAATTGCAGCAGCGCCTTTCTGGGGAGTTGGCCCATGGCGTGCGTGTGAAAAGCGAGGCCGAGGTGCATCGTGTTCAGGTAGGGCCCGTCAGTCCTGCCCAGGAAAACCAGGCCCGAGAAGATCTGCGCCGGGCGGGCTTTCCTCAAGTGTTTATAGTGCGATAATGCGTTCCAATTTAGTCACCCGGCAGCGTTACCCTGCTGCCACCCAATGTAAGTGAGACGTGTGTGATGAATGTATTGATATCGATTCGCCGGACCGCCAAGCTGTGTCTTTTTGCTGCCATGACCGTCGTGGCGATCCCTGCTTCGGCTCAGGTGATTCCTCAGCCGCAACCCCAGACCATCATTCCGGCACCTCCACAGCTGGCGGCCAGCTCGTGGATTCTGATGGATGCCAATAGCGGACGTATTCTCGCCGAGCACAATTCCGACGAGCGCCTGCCGCCGGCGAGCCTGACCAAGCTGATGACCGCCTACCTGGTCGAGCGGGAGCTGGACCGTGGCACCATCAACCTGACCGACATGGTCAATATCAGCGAAAATGCCTGGCGTACCGGTGGCTCCAAGATGTTCATCGAGGTGGGCGACCGCGTATCGGTGGATAATCTGCTGCACGGTATCATCATCGTGTCCGGCAACGATGCCAGCGTGGCCATGGCCGAGCATCTGGCCGGCGGCGAAGCACCGTTCGCCGACCTGATGAACCAGCATGCCACGCGGCTGGGCATGCACAACACCAATTTCCAGAACGCCACCGGGTTGCCGGGTGACCAGCACTACTCCACGGCGCGAGACATGGCCATCCTGTCTCAGTACATCATCAACGACTACCCTGACCACTACGCCATCTACTCACAGCGCAACTTCTCCTTTGGCGGCATCGACCAGCCCAATCGCAACCGTCTGCTGTGGCGTGACCCGTCGGTGGATGGTCTGAAAACCGGCTGGACCACCGAAGCGGGCTACTGCCTGGTGTCGTCTGCCGAGCGTGATGGCATGCGCCTGATCTCCGTGGTCATGGGCACCAGCTCCGAAGAGGCTCGCGCCCAGGAAACCCAGAAGCTGCTGAGCTACGGCTTCCGCTTCTATGAAACCATGAAGCTCTATGAGCGCGGTGCCGTATTGGCCACGCCGCGGGTGTGGGGTGGTGACACCAATGAGCTACGCGTGGGTGTCGATGGTGAAGTCTTCATGACGCTGCCGCGCAACCGCAACGAAGAGCTGCGCGCGCGTCTGAATCTGGATAGCGACCTGAGTGCGCCCGTCGCCGTTGGCGACGAAGTCGGTACTCTGGAAGTCTACCTGGGTGACGAAATGGTCGGCGAGCGCCAGCTGGTGGCGCTGGAAAACGTCGAAGAGGGCGGCCTGTTCAAGCGCTTCTTCGATCAGGTGCAGCGCTTCTTCAGCAACCTGATCGGCAACTTCAGAAGCTGACGAGCCTCGAGCACGCTGGGCAGGCCGACGTGGCCTGCCTGCGGTGCTCCAGCCTCCCGGTCGCAACCAGAAGCTCTGGCGTCATCGTCAGGGTTTCATTCGTTTTAGCATTCGTCATAGATAGGCAACCCATGAAAAAAGATACCAAGTCTCCGCTGCGTGACCTGCGCCAGCCCTCTACGGTCAGTGAGCCGCCCAAGATCACTTTTCCCTGCGACTACTCGCTCAAGGTGGTAGGCGATGCGGCGGATGATTTTCCCGCTTGTGTATGCCAGGTCATCGTCAAGCACGCGCCGGATTTCGACGAAACCACCCTGCAGGTGGTGGATAGTCGCAATGGCCGCTTCCAATCGGTACGGGTGACCATCGTGGCTACCGGTGAACAGCAGCTGGCCAGCCTGTTCGATGAGCTGAAAGCCACGGGCCGCGTGCACATGGTGGTGTGACATGAGCCCCGCACCCATCGAGCTGCACCGCCTGGGGCGTCGGCCCTACCAGCCTGTCTGGGAAGCCATGCGCGAGCTCACCGACTGCCGTGACGAGCATACGCCCGACCAGTTCTGGCTGGTCGAGCACGACCCGGTCTTCACTCAGGGGCAGGCGGGCAAACCCGAACATTTGCTGATGCCGGGCGATATCCCGGTGGTCAATACCGACCGTGGCGGCCAAGTGACCTACCACGGGCCTGGGCAAGTGGTGCTTTACCCGTTGCTGGACGTGCGGCGTGGCAAGATCGGTGTGCGTGAGCTGGTCAGCGCCCTGGAAAATGCGGTGATCGACGTGCTGGCCCGCCATGGTGTCGATGCCTGGGCCAAGCCGGATGCGCCGGGCGTGTATACCCGCACGGTGATGGGGGAAGCCAAGATTGCATCGCTGGGGCTGCGCATTCGTCGAGGGGCCAGTTACCACGGTGTTGCATTGAACGTGGACGGCGACCTGTCGCCGTTTGGGCGCATCAACCCCTGTGGCTATGCAGGTATGCAGGTGACGCGCTTGGGCGACCTGGTGACGCTGGACGATGGCGCAGATATCGGGGGGGCACTGGCCCTGGCGCTGGCGGAGCAGCTAGGCCGATCACTGGTGGATTCGGCGTCGTCGTGATCGAGTAAGTGCTGCAAAAGACGGGTTCACCGGCATGCCGAAAGGGCATGCCGGTGACATTCGTGCGGGGTATCAGCCGACGTTGAAGGCCGGAATACGGTTGCTGTCGGTTTCCTGGCCAGGCACTGCGGCAGGGGCGGCCAGGCCCAGGTTGTTCTTTTCGAACACGCGGTCGGCGCGGTAGCTCGAACGTACCAGCGGGCCGGAGGGAACCTCCATGAAGCCCTTCTCGAGGCCCAGCACGCGATAGCGCTCGAACTCTTCCGGCGTGACATAGCGCTCAACTGCCAGATGGTTCTTGGTGGGGCGCAGGTACTGCCCCAGCGTGACGATATCCACACCGATGGCGCGCAGGTCGTCGAACGTCTGCAGAATCTCTTCTTCCGTTTCACCCAGCCCCAGCATCAGGCTGGTCTTGGTGATCACGTCCGGGCGGTGGCGCTTGGCATGGGCCAATACGTCCAGCGTCTTGCGGTAACCGGCACGCGGGTCGCGTACCTTGGAGGTCAGCCGCTCCACGGTTTCCACGTTCTGGGCAAACACTTCCAGGCCGGAGTCGACCACGCGCTCGATGGCGGCCTGATCGCCGTCGAAATCCGGCGTCAAAGCCTCCACCACGACCTCGGGGGTGCGTGCCTTGATGGCGCGAATGCACGAGGCGTAGTGCGTGGCACCGCCATCTTCCAGGTCATCCCGGTCGACCGAGGTCAGCACGATATAGCGCAGGCCCATCAGCTCGACGGACTTGGCGGTATTCTCGGGCTCTTCCTTGTCCAGCCAACCCTTGGGATTGCCGGTGTCCACCGCGCAGAAGCGGCAGGCGCGGGTACAGACGGAGCCCATCAGCATGATGGTCGCGGTGCCGTTGCTCCAGCACTCGCCCATGTTGGGGCAGTGGGATTCTGCGCACACCGTGCTCAGCCGGTGAGTCGATACGTTTTTCTTGACGGCTTCGAAACGCTCGCCGCCTGGAATCTGGGCGCGCAGCCATTTGGGCTTGCGTTCAAGGGCGGGCGCATCGGCCTGCGCCTTGCGCTGCTTCATGCCGTCCTTGATCACCGTCATGCCGTGTTCGTTGCGGAATTTTTCGCCGCTGGGCACGCGCTGGGAAGGGGTGTTGCTCATAGGAGAGAGCCTCGAGTCACGCTAACTGATACGTAGGTGGTAGATAATGTAACATATCTGGCAATCAACAAGACACCGTCGCGCATCACGGGGTCTGTTCGACGCTCAGGCCTGGCAGGCAGGAAACGCCGTGGCTGGGGAGGGGGCTGGGGGGCGCCTGGAAATGCGCACGCAGCTCGCTGAGGTGTTCGCGGGTGAAACGCAAGAACAGCTCCGCCACCGGCGTGGGGAAGTGGTCGCGGCGATAGACGGTGCACCAGGCGCGGCGGATTGGAAAGTGGGGCAGCGCCAGCGTGGCCAGCAGCCCCTGTTCCAGCTCCAGCTGAATGGCCATGCGCGGCAGTACCGCCACGCCCAGATGCGCCATCACGCCTTGCTTGATCGCTTCGTTGGTGCCCAGCTCGATACGGTGGGGCAGCCCGACTTCCTGATCGACCGCCAGCTGCTCGAAGGCGCTACGCACGCCTGACCCCGGCTCACGCATCAATACATAGTGGCGGGCAAAGTCCGAGAGGGTAGGGTTGGCCAGTTGGAGCAGCGGATGCTCCGGCCATACCACGGCCACCAGCTCATTTTCCAATACCGGCATGACCACCAGCCCATCGTCCTCTGGCACCATGGCCATGATGACCACGTCATCCTGCTGGTCGGCGAGGCGCTCCAGTGCCTGGCTGCGGTTGCATACTTTCAGGCGTAGCTGCACATCGGGGTAGCGGGCGCGAAAGCGTGACAGCAGGTAGGGCACCACGTATTGGGCAGAAGAAACCGCTGCAATGCTCAACTTGCCGCTGATCTTGCCGTTAATATCTGAAAGGTGCATCTGCAGGCGCGAGAGCTGTCCGAAGATTTCCCGAGTGGAAAGCGCCAGCGTATCCGCCGCAGGCAGTACATGCAGGGTTTTACCGGCATAGCGAAACAGCGGCTGCCCCAGTGCCTGCTCCAGCTGGCGAATCTGGGCGCTCACGGCGGGTTGAGTCAGGCCCAGCTGTTCGGCGGCACGCGAATACGAGCGCTGGCGATGTACGGCCTGAAACACCTGCAGTTGGCGAAACGTCAAGCGGTTGAGCAGCGACGGGGATGACATAACCACCTCGAGGTAAACGTGCTCGGTCAGCGTCAGCGACTCCCAAGCGCGTGGGTCCATGTCGAAATGCTACCACCCTTTGCCCGCTAACGCCTTGAATCGCTGTCGCTCAATGGTCCATGCATAGGTTGTTACACAGGTTCATGCATGGGTAATGATCGACGTCTGGCAAGGAGTGGCCTAAACTATATTGCATTGCAGCATCATAGCTTCGGGCTTGGTGCCCCGCATCAACCCCACGGGAGACTCTATGAACTTTCTCGCTAATCCCTTGCTTTCCCCCACTCTGGGCAACAGCGCGCTGACAAGCATGATGGACCCGTTCGGGTTTGGCCGTGCTGCCTTGAGCTACTGGCGCGACAGCGTCGAGCGCAACGTGCTGTACTGGGATGTGATGCGCGAACGGGGCAACCAGTACCTGGCCCACATGGAGCAGACCAAGCCCAACGTGCTGGGGTTCGATACCGAAGTGCTGATGGATGGGCGGACGCTGCCCAACCCGACCAATTACGAACTGCTGCGCGTATTGCCCAAGGGCGATACGGTCACCGATCCCAGCAAGCGCCCGTTCGTGGTGGTCGACCCACGGGCCGGGCATGGCCCAGGCATCGGCGGTTTCAAGCCCGACAGCGAACTGGGCGTGGCGCTCAAGGCGGGTCACCCGTGCTATTTCATTGGCTTTCTGCCCTTTCCAGAGCCCGGCCAAACGGTCGAGGATGTGGTAGAAGCGGAAATCGCTTTCCTGCGTCATGTCATCGAGCTGCATCCAGAAACCACTGAAAAGCCGATGGTGGTAGGCAACTGTCAGGCGGGCTGGCAGATCATGATGGCGGCGGCACTGGAGCCCGACGTGTTCGGACCCATTCTGATTGCCGGTGCGCCGCTCTCTTACTGGGCGGGCGAGCACGGCAAGGCGCCGATGCGCTATACCGGCGGCATGGTGGGCGGTAGCTGGATCACGGCGCTGACCAGTGACATGGGCAATGGCCTGTTCGATGGCGCCTGGCTGGTGCAGAACTTCGAGCGCCTGAATCCGGCCAACACCTACTGGAAAAAGCAGTACCACTTGTACGCCAATATCGACACCGAAACCTCGCGTTATCTTGAGTTCGAGCGCTGGTGGGGTGGTCACGTGGTGCTGGGTGGAGAAGAAATCCAGTACATCGTCGATAATCTGTTCGTGGGCAACCGGCTCTCCACGGCCCAGCTGGTGACCCGCGACGGGCGCCGCATCGATCTGCGCAACGTGCGTTCGCCGGTGGTGGTGTTCTGCTCCCGTGGCGACGACATTACCCCGCCGCCGCAGGCGCTGGGATGGATTCGTGATCTGTACGAAGGCGAAGAGGATATCATCGCCAACGACCAGACCATCATCTACTGCCTGCATGACACCACGGGCCATCTGGGGATCTTCGTTTCCGGCAGCGTTTCCCGCAAGGAACACTCCGAATTCACGGCCAATATGGATTACATCGACGTGATGCCGCCAGGGCTTTACGAAACGACGATTTCCCATGCCAGTGAACGAGCCGATGCCGAGCTGATCGAGCGTGACTACCTGCTCGAATTCAACCCGCGCAACTTCGAGGAGTTGGATCGGGATGTCATGCACAAGCCCGAAGATGACCGCCGTTTCGCCACCGTAGCGCGCATCTCGGAGATCAATCTGGGGCTGTATCGGATTTATATGCAGCCCTGGCTGCAGGCGGTGATGACGCCAGAAGCCGCGCGCTGGATCCGGCGCATGCACCCCATTCGGCTGGGCTACAAGCTGCTGTCGGACCGCAACCCGCTGAGCGTGCCGCTGCCGGTGATGGCCGATTACGTGCGCAAGCATCGTGAGCCGGTAGGGCAGGACAACGTGTTCAAGGCGTTCGAAACCATGGCCTCGGATCAGATCGTCGCCAGCCTCAATGCCTGGCGTGATTTCAGGGACAGCAGCACCGAGCGACTGTTCATGGATATCTACGGTCAGCCACTGCTGCAGGCGGCCGTCGGGCTTTATGGTGATGCCCATGTGCATCGTCGCCGTCCGGGTGCCGAGCCGGAGCATCGTCGCTTCATCCAGCATCAGCAGGATGAGCTGCGCAAGCAAATCACCCAAGGTGGCCCACATGCAGCCGTGATGCGAGCGGTGATCTACGTGCTGGGCGGTGCGCCCGCCACCGACGAGCGCAACTTCAAGCGGTTGCGCGCCTCGCGTGCGAAGCTCGAGCCCAGCAGCTCGTTGAGCGAGTTCAAGCGCCTGGTGCGTGAACAGTTCTTCATTCTCAAGCTGGACCGCGAACAGGCCCTGAACACCCTGCCCGTGTTGCTGGAAGGTGAGGACAATGCGGCTATCGATGGTCACCTGGAGCATCTGGAGCACGTGTTCTCGGCCAGCGGTGAGCTGACTGCCCATGCCGCCGAGCGTTTCGAACAGGTCAAGGCGCTGTTTGGTCAAGCGCGTCCTGCGCTGCCTGCAACCGCCGACAGCTCGGAGGCTGAACCTGGCACCAAACCTCAGGTCAAGCCTGAGAACAAGTCAGAGGCCAAGGCCGAAGTCGTCACCGACACCGACACCGAGGGCGCGACCACTCAGGAAGCCAAGCCTTCAGCGGCATCTTCAGCCCCTGCCGCGGCCGCTAAAAAGCCTGCGACCAGGTCAGCCAATGCGCGGCGCGGAACGTCACGCAAGCGCTAGCCGTTCGTGTCATCACCGCCGACGCCCCCGCTTTTCAGCGGGGGCGATTGGTTGGAGAACCCCGCTTAAGGTTGCCGAGTGCTATACGGCAGTCTAGTGTCTAGCTACTCGATATAAAAAAAGCACGGTCGATTGCGACGGCCTCTTCGAGGAGGCACTACCTCATCGTGTGTGCCGCTGCACAAGGTTGCTACTAGCGCTTGGGCAAGGGCTGGGGTAGGGTAGGCGCATTTTTCTCATGGTCGCCAAGGCATGATTTGGGGCGACAACGTATTTAGCGCCGGGGCGATAGCGCCTCGGCATCAGGAAAGTGGAGCACTATGGGCAAGTCACTGGTCATCGTCGAATCGCCCGCGAAAGCGAAGACGATTAATAAGTATCTCGGCAACGATTTCATCGTGAAGTCGAGCGTGGGTCACATCCGTGACCTGCCGACCAGCGGCTCGGGTAAGGCAGCCTCCGACCCAAAGGAGCGCGCTCGCCAGGCCGCGGCAACGCGCAAGATGTCAGCGGAAGAGAAAGCCGAGTACAAGCAGCGCAAGGCCCACGACCAGTTGATTCGCCGCATGGGTATCGACCCGGACAATGGCTGGGCGGCCAACTATGACATTCTGCCCGGCAAGGAAAAGGTCGTGGCCGAGCTGAAGAAACTGGCCGAAAAAGCCGATGCCGTCTACCTCGCCACGGATTTGGACCGCGAGGGGGAAGCCATTGCCTGGCACCTGCGGGAAACCATCGGTGGTGACGACAGCCGCTACAAGCGCGTGGTGTTCAACGAAATCACCAAGAATGCCATTCAGGATGCCTTCAAGACCCCCGGTGTGCTGAACATCCCCCGTGTGGAAGCTCAGCAGGCGCGCCGTTTCCTCGACCGCGTGGTGGGCTTCATGCTCTCGCCGCTGCTGTGGGCCAAGATTGCCCGCGGCCTGTCTGCCGGCCGTGTACAGTCGGTGGCCGTGCGTTTGATCGTCGAGCGTGAGCGGGAAATTCGCGCCTTCATCCCCGAAGAGTTCTGGGACGTGCATGCGGACCTGGTCTCGCCCGAGGGTGAGCTGGTGCGTTTTGCTTTGGCGCGGCAGGATGGCCAGGCCTTCCGCCCCACCTCGGAAAAAGAGACCCTGGAGCGAATTGCCAAGCTGCGCAAGGCCAAACTGTCGATCACGTCGCGCGAAGACAAACCGACACGCTCCAAGCCCACCGCTCCCTTCATTACCTCGACGCTGCAGCAGGCGGCCAGCGGGCGGCTAGGGTTCTCGGTCAAGAAGACCATGACCATGGCCCAGCGGCTGTATGAAGCTGGCTACATCACTTATATGCGTACCGACTCGACCAATTTGTCCAAGGATGCGGTCGAGAGCGTGCGTTCGTTTATTGGTGATGAGTATGGGGAGCGCTATCTGCCCGAAGCGCCCAACCGCTACAGCAGCAAAGAGAGCGCACAGGAGGCCCACGAAGCGATCCGCCCCTCCAGCGTGGAGCGCAAGTCCACGGATCTGGTGGGCATGGAGCGTGACGCCGAGCGCCTGTATGAGCTGATCTGGCGGCAGTTCGTTGCGTGCCAGATGACCCCGGCGGAATATCTTTCCAGCACCCTGAGTGTCGAGGTCGATGGCTACGAGCTGCGTGCCAAAGGGCGCGTGCTCAAGTTCGATGGTTACACCCGAGTCATGAAGCCGACCGGCAAGAACGAGGATCAGACCCTCCCCGACCTGCCTACCGGCACGCCCATGGGGCTCGAAGTGCTCGACCCTCAGCAGCACTTCACCAAGCCGCCTGCGCGTTACACCGAAGCCAGCCTGGTCAAGGAGCTTGAGAAGCAGGGCATCGGGCGTCCATCTACCTACGCCTCGATCATTTCCACGATTCAGGATCGGGGTTATGTGAAGCTGGAAAGCCGCCGCTTCTATGCCGAAAAGCTGGGCGATATCGTCACCGAGCGCCTCAAGGAGTCGTTTCCGGACCTGATGGATTACTCCTTCACGGCGCGCATGGAAGACAGCCTGGATGAAGTCGCCGAGGGCGAGCGCAACTGGCAGGCGCTGCTGGATGCTTTCTACGACGAGTTTCGTCATGAGCTGGCCAAGGCCGAGAGCGATGAAGGGATGCGCCCCAATCAGCCGGTGGCGACCAACATCGACTGCCCCAGCTGTGGCCGTCAGATGCAGATTCGAACCGCTTCCACCGGTGTGTTCCTGGGGTGCAGCGGCTACAACCTGCCGCCCAAGGAGCGTTGCAAGACCACCATCGACCTCATTCCCGGTGAAGAAGCCGTGGCTGAAGATGCCGGGGAAGAGGCAGAAACCGATGCACTGCGCGCCAAGCGTCGCTGCCCGAAGTGTGGCACGGCCATGGACAACTATCTGATCGACGAAACCCGCAAGCTGCATATCTGTGGCAACAGCCCGGATTGCGATGGTTACGAAGTCGAGGGCGGCAAATTCAAGATCAAAGGCTACGATGGCCCGCTGATCGAATGCGACAAGTGTGGCTCGGACATGCAGCTCAAGACCGGACGCTTCGGTAAATATTTCGGCTGCACCAACAGCGAGTGCAAGAACACCCGCAAGCTGCTGCGCAGCGGCGAAGTGGCACCGCCCAAGATGGACCCGATTCCCATGCCGGAGCTGGCCTGTCAGAAGGTGGAAGACCACTACGTGCTGCGTGATGGTGCCAGCGGCCTGTTCCTGGCGGCCAGCAAGTTCCCCAAGAACCGTGAAACACGCCCACCGCTGGTTCACGAGCTGAAGGCCCATGCCGATGAGCTGCCCGAGAAGTACCACTTCCTGCTCAAGGCGCCCAGCGAAGACCCGGACGGCCGCCCGGCGCAGATTCGTTACTCACGCAAGAATAAAGAGCAGTACGTGATGACCGACGAAGAGGGCAAGGCCACGGGCTGGAAAGCCACCTACGAAGGCGGTAAATGGCACGTGGAGGACAAGCGCAAGTGAGTGCCCGTTCGCGTACTAACCAGCTCGTCTATCAAGCCGAGCTGATGATTGGGCTTCCGGTGGGCGATGACGAGCACGCTGCTGCCCGTCAGATGGCGCTGGAGGAGGGCGCGCTGGCGCTGTTCGAGCTGGCGCTGGTGTCGTTGTTGAAAGAGGTCACCGAGCATGCGCGCTTGCCGGATCATGACTGGCGGCGGCTGCTGGCCAGCGACGGCCCGGCGCTTGCCGAGCTGCAGCGCCTGCGTGACGAGCTGCAGCGCCCGGATAGCTGGCTGGCGTGGCTCACAGCGCAACTGGAGAAGCTGCATGGCGACGAGGGCGCAGCCCGCCGTCAGGTGCATAACCCCGCCATGATCGCCGTAGGCGCTCAGGCGTCCCTGGGCGAGCAATTGCTGGAACATCTTCAGTCGGCGAAGCGTGAAATGGCGCTGCTC
The DNA here is from genome assembly GCF_007655045.1 of Halomonas sp. C22. Taxonomy (NCBI): domain Bacteria; kingdom Pseudomonadati; phylum Pseudomonadota; class Gammaproteobacteria; order Oceanospirillales; family Halomonadaceae; genus Halomonas; species Halomonas sp. C22. The sequence continues at coordinate 118,743 of NZ_VBVC01000005.1, forward strand.
AGGGAGACCAGCCTGGAGTGGTAGGCTTGAAAAATGGCCGATCATGTCCATGCTATGGAGTGTGTCATTCAACAGGAGGCAAGGATGCGATACAACCAAGTGAAGGATCTGATGCAGTGGGCTGCTGGCTACCATGAGCGTATGGCGCGCCAGTACAGCGCAGCAGCCGATGCGGCAGAGCACGAGCGGCTGGCCATGGCGCTCAACTATCTCGCCAGCAGTGAATTGACCATGAAGTCCGGGCTGGAGGCGCTGTTTCACGATGGTTCGGATCAGCGCGAAGTGCTGGAGCTATGGTTCGACGAGTCCGGCGATTTTCCTCAGCCGCCGGTGCTGGAAGCCTTGGCAGAGCGGGACGTGGCCGGTTCACTGGATGAGTTGACCGCCACGGCCGTGGAGTCGCACGAGCAACTTCAGGCCCTCTACGAGCATCGCGCCTCGCGGGCCAGAGTGGCCCCTGAGGAAACGTTCTTTACGACCTTGGCCCAAGGGCATGCCGCCGAAGCGCGCAAGCTGGTGGCTAGCCTGCAAGAGCTGGAGGGCGTCTAGCGCCAGGTCTGCATAGCTACGTTGAAGCACAGTTGGCGGTTGAGATGGCGGGCATTTTGGGCGTTTATTGTGGGGTCGATACGCTGACAAAAGCCGCATGAATAGGGTATAACAGCCTCCATCCATGCGTTATCGGTCGGCCTTGGCTTACCTGATGTCGAGCCGACCCCATTTTCGAGAGCAACAATGATGCCTGTAAACCGTCGCCGATTTTTGGCGCTGGCACTGGGCTGGCCTGTAGTGGCCAGTGCAGCGGCTACCAGTGCCCTGCCTGATTACGAGCCTACCGATCTGGTCGCCACCTTGCTGGCCAGAGCAGACGTGCCCCGTCACAGCAACGAGGTGTGGGTGCTGGTAGACGACAAGGAGGCGACGCTGAGCGTGTTTCGTGGTCATGCGCTGCTGGAGCGGTTCGCGCCGGTATCGCTAGGCCGTGGGGGCGCCAGAACGCATCGTATACGCGGCGGTAACGTGACGCCGCTGGGTGAGTTCAGAATTAATCGATTTAATTTCGAAAGCCAGTGGCATATCTTCATCAGTATCGATTATCCTACGCCACCTCACGCGCGCATGGCGCTCGAAAAAGGCATCTACTCCCAGGCGGACTACGAGGCCTATTTCGACCACTATCGCCGTTACGGCTCCCCACCGCAGGATACCGCGCTGGGGGGAGCCATTGGGATTCACGGCATTGGCCGAGGAGACCCCGATATCCATGGCAACTTCCACTGGACCCAAGGGTGTGTGGCAGTGACCAATGAGCAAATCGAGCGGGTTGCCGAGCTAGTAGGAGTTGGCACACGCGTGGTGATCCGCTAGGCTTATGTTGTTGAAGGAAGTTCCAGGTTTTTGGACACGCGACTATAGACAACCGCTGTGGTCTATTATAAAACAGCGTTTGACTTGCGTACCCCACGGGTAAGCCCTGGTACAAGTCGGTGAAAAGAACCTGCATCGCAGGTAGACAAATCTAAGCTAATAATTTAGCTTTATTTTTTGTCATACCCTTAAACGTAGTACCCAAGGAAGACTCAAGGAGAACATCATGACTCTTAAGACTGCTCTGAAAATGACCGCCGCTGCTGCTTCTCTGGCAATCCTGGCTGGCTGTGCTTCTACCAGCGCTCTGGAAGAAGTTCGCATGACTGCTGAATCTGCACAAGCTGACGCTGCAGAAGCTCGCAGCATGGCTTCACAGGCTCTGAACACTGCAAACCAGGCTCAGCGCGACGCGCAAGCTGCCCTGCAGATGTCTGAGCAGAACCGTGAAGAAATGAACCGCATGTTCCAGCGTTCCATGCAGAAGTAATTCTGCTTGGGTCGTCAGGTTCGTCAAGAACCCGACGGCTGCTGTTAGATGTGAAAAAACCCCGCCAACTGGCGGGGTTTTTTTTGGCGTTTATTCAGGTTTTGCTTTCATTCCTGTCGCCAATCGTCGAGCGAGCTTGGCGGAAGATGACAGGGCCGCCAGAGGCGGCCCTGGAAGGCATTAAGCGTCGCCTTCGATACGAACTACGGTAGACAGCTCGATGTCGCCTAGAATGCCTTCCAGCTGCGGCTGCTGCGCTTCAGGCTGGGGCTGTTCTTCAACGGCGGCTTGCGGGCCGTGAAGCGCGACAAAACGGCCGTCAGGCTCGGCGATGGCGCGCTGGATCTGGGCTTCATCGATATCCACCTGGTCTTCCACCAGGGCGTTCAGGCGCTCCATGGCGTCGCGCAGGGGCTCAGAGCCTTCGACGTTCTCTTCCAGCTGCGGGTAAGACTGCACGAACAGCGTACCGTCAGCCGCCCAGCCTGCCTTGAAGGGAGCATCCATCAGGTTGACCTGGGTGCCGCTGGGCAGGCGCTCGTAGAGCGACTCGATATCTTCGGGGTACATGCGGATACAGCCGCGGCTGGCGCGCATGCCGACGCCGTCAGGACGGTTGGTGCCGTGAATCAGGTAGCTCGGCATGGCCAGCAGGATCGCGTGGCGGCCCAGCGGGTTGTCAGGGCCTGGCGGCACGATGGCCGGGGCAGGCTCGCCACGCTCGGCGGCTTCACGACGCATGGAGGCGGGCGGTGCCCAGGCGGGGTCCTTGACCTTGACGGTGGTGCGGGTAATGCCGACCGGGGTGGCGAAACCGTCACGACCGACGCTGACCGGGTAGGTCTCGACGATGCCGGGGTTGTTGGCCGGGTAGTAGTACAGGCGCAGTTCCGACAGGTTCACCACCACCCCTTCACGCGGTGCGGGGGGCAGGATGTACTGGGCCGGAATGACGATTTCCGTGCCTTCGCCAGGTACCCACATGCTGACGCCAGGATTCGCCATGCGAATCTCTTCGTAGCCGATGTTGTGGCGACGGGCGATGTCGATCAGGGTCTCTTCGGGGTTGTCCACCGTTACCGTGTAGTACTCACCGATGATGTCACCCTGCTCGGGCAGGCGAAAATGCCCGCGTGGCAGTTCGTGGCGCGCCTCGGCGACCTGTTCGGCACCGGCAGTGGCTTCACTGCTGACCGCAGCCTGCTCTGAGGCGGGTTGGGCATAAACGGGTCCGGTCAAGCTGGCGGCCAGCAGGACCGCCAGACTGGTGGGGCCCCAACGGTTGATGATCTTGCGAGTATTCATGGTCGTTCCTAATCAAGTATGCACTGCAGAGACGCCTGGCGGTGGTTGGCCATGCGTTGGCAGGGTTGTCTGCTTAATGACAAGTTTGCCCCAAGGTTCACGCCTTCGCTACTTTTTGATTAAGGGTGTTTAACAGTGTTTCAACCCTCTCAAAGCGTTGCTCGGCGGTTTCCATCGCAAATTCAAATCTTAACGTGTCGGAACCGTCCAGTCGGTAGTGCTGCGGGGCGGTCTGGATCAGCGTCACCAGGGTCAATGGGTCGACCTGGGTAGAGCCGTCGAACAGCACTCGGCCGCGGGATTCACCGGCCTCGATGCGGGCAATGCCGAGCTGCTCGGCGCGCTGGCGCAGCCGCGTCTGGCGGATCAGGTTCTTCAGCGGCTGAGGCAGCAGGCCGAAACGATCGATCAGCTCTACCTGCAGCTCTTTGAGCTCGCCATCCGACTGGGTGTTGGCAATGCGCTTGTACATCACCAGGCGCTGCTGCACGTCGTGCAGATAGTCGTCGGGAATCAGCGCGGGCAGGTTCAGGCTGATTTCCACGCCGGTGTTGAAGGGGGCGTCGATGTTGGGCGTCTTGCCTGCCCGAATGGCCTTCACGGCGCGGTCGAGCATTTCCATGTAAAGCGAGTAGCCAATGGTTTCCATCTGGCCGCTCTGTTCGTCGCCCAGCAGTTCCCCGGCACCGCGAATTTCCATGTCGTGGCTGGCCAGGGTGAAGCCCGCGCCCAGGTCGTCGGAGGCGCTGATGGCTTCCAGGCGTTTGACGGCATCCCGGGTCATTGCCTTCGGCGAAGGCGTGAGCAGATAGGCGTAGGCCTGGTGGTGGCTGCGGCCCACGCGCCCCCGCAGCTGGTGCAGCTGGGCCAGGCCGAACTTGTCGGCCCGCTCGATCAGAATGGTGTTGGCGCTCGGCACGTCGATGCCGGTTTCGATGATGGTCGAGCACACCAGTACGTTGAAGCGCCGATGATAAAAGTCGGACATCACGCGTTCCAGGCTACGCTCCGGCAGCTGGCCGTGGGCCACCGCCACTCGCGCTTCCGGCACCAGCTCGCGAATCTGTTCGGCGGCGTTTTCGATGGTCTTGACTTCGTTGTGCAGGAAGTAGACCTGGCCGCCGCGCAGAATTTCCCGCAGCAGGGCCTCCTTGATCACGCTGTCGTCGCGCTGCTGGACGAAGGTTTTGACCGACAGGCGGCGGGCGGGTGGCGTCGCGATGATGGAGAGGTCGCGAATGCCGCTCATCGCCATGTTCAGCGTTCTCGGGATGGGCGTGGCGGTCAGCGTGAGAATGTCGATCTCGGCCCGCAGGGTCTTGAGCTTCTCCTTCTGGGCGACGCCAAAACGGTGCTCCTCATCGATGATCAGTAGCCCCATCTTGGGCAGCTCGACGCTCTTGGACAGCAGCTTGTGGGTGCCGATGACGATATCGGTCTGCCCGCTCTTGATGCTCTCCAGGGTCTGGGTCATCTCTTTGCCGCCGGTAAAGCGCGAGATCAGGCTGATGTTCACCGCGGTGTCGGCAAAGCGGTCACGAAAGTTTTCGAAATGCTGGCGTGCCAGCAGGGTAGTGGGCACCAGGACCACCACCTGCCTGCCCGACTGCACGGCCAGGAACGCTGCGCGCATGGCGACTTCGGTCTTGCCGAAGCCCACGTCGCCGCACACCACGCGGTCCATGGGCTGGGGCGATACCATGTCGCTGATCACCGCTTCGATGGCGGCCTGTTGGTCGGGAGTCTCCTCGAAGGGGAAGCTGGCCGCGAAGCGCACGTACTCCTCGCCGGGGGCTTCGTAGACCACCCCTTGCTGGGCCTCGCGCCGGGCGTAAATGTCGAGCAGTTCGGCGGCGGTGTCGCGAATCTTCTCGGCGGCCTTGCGGCGGGCCTTCTCCCATTGGTCGGAGCCCAGTTTGTGCAGCGGTGCCAGCTCGTCGTCGGCACCGCTATAGCGAGAAATCAGGTGCAGGCTGTCCACCGGCACGTACAGTTTGGCCCCGTCGGCATAGGAGAGCGCCAGGAATTCGTTGGCCTGGCCCCCGGCTTCCAGGGTTTCCAGGCCCAGATAGCGGCCCACCCCGTGGGCCTGGTGGACCACCGGCGCCCCCTCGCGGAGTTCCGACAAGTGGCGAACTGCCAGTTCGTTGTCATCGGTGGCTTTCTCGCGGCGGCGGCTCTGTCGTACAACGTCGCCGAACAGCTCGGTTTCGCTGATCACCGCCAGGTCGGGCGTTTCCAGCCACAGGCCGCTGGCCACCAGACTTTCGGTGATCGCCAGGGGTTGATTGCCTTGCAGGAAGGCGTGGAAGCTCTCTACGTGGGGTAGCGAGAGTTTGAGCGGTGCCAGGACTTCTTCGAGTGCTTCTCGGCGACCACGAGATTCCGCCACGAACAGCAGGCGTGTCGCGGGCTGCGCCGCCATGAAGTTTGCCAGCTCGGCCAGCGGCTGCTTGGCCCGCGCATTGATGGCCAGCGAGGGCAGGGCGCGGGCTTGGGGTGCCAGCGCATGGCGCTGCTGCTCGTCCTCGGTGAACTCCACTCGGGGGCGTGCCTTGATGGCCGCAAACACGTCGCTGACCGGAAAGAACGCACGATGGGGCGGCAGCAGGGGGCGTGTCGGGTCGACGCCCAGATTGACGTAGCGCGCTTCGATAGCCTGCCAGTGCTGTTCGGCGGCAGCGAAGACGCCCGGCAGCAGGGCGATCCGGGTGTCATCTGTCACGTGCTCGAACAGCGACGCGGTTTCGTCGAAGAACAGCGGCAGGTACTGCTCCAGTCCCGGTGAAGGAATGGCCTTCAGGGCGTCGTTGTAGAGCGGGCACTGGCGCGGGTCGACGTCGAACAGGGTCTCGAACTGCTCGCGGAAGCAGGCAATGGCGCTGCGGCTCAGCGAGTACTCGTGGGCGGGCAGCAGTTCGATGCCGTCGATTTTGTCGGTAGAGCGCTGGCTGCCTGGGTCGAAGTGGCGCAGTGTGTCGATCTCGTCATCGAACAGGTCGATACGAATCGGCTCGTCCATGCCCATGGCGAACAGATCGATGATGGCCCCGCGCATGGCGTATTCGCCCGGCTCGTAGACCGTTTCCACCGCGCGATAGCCCGCCCGTGAAAGCGATTCGCGGAAGGTTTCACGGTCGAGCCTGGCGCCGGACTGCAGGGTCATGACGCGGCCTGCAATGTAAGACACCGGTGGCAAGCGCTGCATCAGCGTATTGATGGGCACCAGCACGATGCCGCGCGCGCCGTCCTGCAGCTGCCTCAGCGTGCGCAGGCGGGCGGAGATAATATCCTGATGCGGTGAAAAACTGTCGTAAGGCAATGTTTCCCAATCGGGGAACGGCAGCACCGGCACGCTGCTGTAAAAGGCCAGATCCTGCTCCAGGCGCTGGGCGCTGGCGGTATTGGGCGTAATGACCAGCAGTGGTGCGCTGGCCGCCACCTGGGCCAATGCCAGCGCAGTGGCGCTGCCCGGCGGCGCTTTCAGGTAGAGCGTATCGCGTATCCCTTGCGGCTGAGGCGGTTCGAGCAGAGAAAAAGAGGTCATGGAGTCGGCTTCGTTTTGCGCTGGAACGGAACCAGAATCATACACGAACGACACTTTTACGCAGCGCCTTTCGGCCCGTGGGGCGGGCAGGGTCGTCATCGCGCGTTGCATCATTGGTGTTTGTAGTCAATGCCCTATTTCTGTAATACCCCTACATCCTGTGCGACTATCCATTCATTGCGGCCACGCCGCTGGCTCCGGATAATGCCCCCTGAAAATCCCCTTCACTACCTATGAGGCCGCCCGTGAGTCAGCAAACTCTCGACAACGTTTTTCAGGATTGGCAGAACAACGAAGCTCTGGCTGAGCAAATGATCCCGCTGGTCGGGAAGCTGTATCGCCAGAACAACGTTGTCGCCACCATGTTCGGACGTTCTCTGATCAAGCGGTCGGTTATTCGGATTCTTAAAGACCATCGTTTCGTGCGAAAGATCGAGGGCACCGAGCTGTCCGTGGAAGACACCTTCCCGATCGTTCAGGCCATGAGCGAGATGAACCTGGGTCCGGCCCACGTCGATGTGGGCAAGCTGGCGGTGATGTTCAAGCGCCAGGGCGGCGGTGACCTGAACGCTTTCCTGCGCGGCGAGCTGAACGACATCATCGATGGCTACCAGCCGGGTGCCAGCACCGGTGAGCCCCAGGACGTGGTGCTTTACGGGTTTGGCCGTATCGGTCGCCTGCTGGCCCGTGTCATGGTCGAAAAAGCCGGTGGCGGCAACCTGTTGCGTTTGCGTGCCATCGTGGTGCGTGGCCGTGGCGACGTGGGCAAGGACCTCGAGAAGCGCGCCAGCCTGCTGCGTCGTGATTCTGTCCATGGGCCCTTCGATGGCACCATCACGGTAGACGCCGAAGCGCGTACGCTGACCATCAACGGTAACGTGGTTCAGGTGATCTACGCCGATTCGCCCAGCGAGATCGACTATACCGCTTACGATATCCATAACGCCGTGGTGGTGGACAACACCGGTATCTGGCGTGATGAAGCGGGCCTGGGCCAGCACCTGGAGTGCAAGGGCGCGGCCAAGGCGCTGCTCACGGCGCCGGGCAAAGGCGATATCAAGAACGTCGTGTTTGGCATCAACCACGAAACCATCGGCGAAAGCGACCGCATCGTGTCGGCGGCGTCGTGCACTACCAACGCCATCGTACCGGTGTTGAAAGTGCTCAACGATGAGTTCGGTGTGGTGACCGGCCATGTAGAAACCGTGCATGCCTACACCAATGACCAGAACCTGATCGACAACTACCACAAGGGCGACCGTCGCGGACGCAGCGCTGCTTTGAACATGGTGTTGACCGAGACCGGTGCGGCCAAGGCCGTCGCCAAGGCGCTGCCCGAGCTGGAAGGCAAGCTGACCGGCAACGCCATTCGCGTGCCCACGCCCAACGTCTCCATGGCGATTCTGAACCTGACCCTGGAGAAGGGCACCGATGCAGTGGCGCTCAACGACTACCTGCGTCGCATGTCCATCGACTCGGCCTACCAGAAACAGATCGACTTCGTCGATTCTGCGGAGGTGGTCTCGTCGGATTTCGTCGGCAATCGTCATGCCGGTATCGTGGACGCCAAGGCGACCATCGCCAACGGCAACCATGCCGTGGTCTACGTTTGGTACGACAACGAATTCGGTTACAGCTGTCAGGTCATCCGCATTCTTCAGCACATGTCCAACGTGCAGTTCCTGAAACTGCCGCGTCAGGCCAGCTGAGCGGTCGGGGAGGGTGTTCGACTAATACAGCATTAGATGAAACACCATGCCTTTCAAGCGCCACCTTCGGGTGGCGTTTTTGTATATAGCACTTTCGGAGGCGGTCAGGGATGTGGTCATTGGCCGCGCTTATCTTTATAATACGATGGATTTTTTCGGGGTGGTCCAAGCTTGCTTGGGCCGGACTGGTAACAATCTGAACAGAAAACAAGAATTCGCTGAGCAGAAATTAAGCAATCGAACCCCTTACCTTCGTATATCCGATCCATCAACTGGGCGAGACTATGATCGAAGTCAAAAAAGGCCTGGATCTCCCCATCACGGGAGCGCCTGAGCAGCGTATTGAAGATGCGCAGCTTGTGCGTCACGTGGCAATCCTGGGCACCGACTACGTTGGCATGAAGCCAACGATGGAAGTTCAGGAAGGGGATAAGGTCAAACTAGGCCAACTGCTCTTCACCGACAAGAAAGTCGACGGCGTGCGCTTCACCGCACCCGCCGCTGGTGAAGTGGTAGCTATCAACCGTGGCGAAAAACGTCGTTTGCTGTCTGTGGTCATTAAAGTCGACGAAAATGAAGAAGCGATGACATTCGCTTCCCATGATCGTGGCACTTTAGGACAGTTGGATCGTCAGACCGTTGTCGACCAACTGGTCGAGTCGGGTCTCTGGACTGCCTTGCGCACCCGCCCCTTCTCGCGCACGCCTGCCATCGACAGCGTTCCTGCCGATATCTTTGTCACCGCCGTGGATACCCATCCGCTCAGCGCTGACCCGGCACTCATCATCAATGAGAACTCCCAGGCATTCGAAGACGGCCTCAAGGTGCTAACCCGCCTGACCGAGGGCAACGTTTTTCTGTGCACGGGTGCCAACGCATCACTGCCCGGCAGCGATGTCAGCGGCGTCAAGACCGAAACCTTTGCCGGGCCGCACCCTGCAGGTCTGGTCGGCACGCACATTCACTACCTGTCGCCTGTCGCGCTGCACAAGAAAGTGTGGCACATCGGTTATCAGGATGTGATCGCGTTCGGCAAACTGTTCGTGGAAGGCAAGCTGGACGTCACCCGCATCGTCGCAGTAGGCGGCCCACGCGCCGAGAAACCTCGTCTGCTGCGCACCCGCGTGGGCGCCAGTACCCAGGAACTCCTGGCAGGCGAAGTGATCCAACCCGAGGACACTCGTGTCATCTCCGGTTCGGTATTTTCAGGCTTTGCCGCTGAGGGCAATATCACCTATCTGGGTCGCTTCCATAATCAGGTCAGCTTGTTGGAAGAGGGTAACAAGCGCACCTTCATGGGATGGCTCTCGCTGGGTGCGAACCGTCACTCCATCATGGGCATCTACCTGTCCAAGTTCAAAGGCCTGAGCAACTACGCGCCAACCACTTCCACCAATGGCTCCGAGCGTGCCATGGTGCCGGTGGGCAACTACGAGCGCGTCATGCCGTTGGATGTCATGCCGACGCAGCTGCTGCGTTCGCTGATTGTGGGCGACATTGAGGTTGCCATGCAGCTCGGGTGTCTGGAGCTGGACGAAGAGGATCTGGCGCTGTGTACCTACGTTTGCCCCGGCAAATACGAGTACGGCCCCATCCTGCGTGACAATCTCACCATGATCGAGAAAGAGGCCTGATGATGGGTATTCGACAAACACTCGATAATCTCGAGCCGCATTTCCACAAGGGTGGCAAGTACGAGAAGTTCTATCCGCTGTACGAAGCGGTAGACACCATCTTCTACTCACCCCCGAGTGTCGCCAAGACCACTGCCCACGTTCGTGACGGCGTCGATCTGAAACGCATCATGATCACCGTGTGGATGTGTACTTTCCCGGCCATGTTCTTCGGTATGTGGAACGCTGGCTGGCAAGCCAACACCGCCATCGAAGCAGGCTATGCTTCCATGGGCGGCTGGCGCGAAGCGATAATGATGACCCTGGCGGGTGGCCATGATCCGGGTAGCCTGTGGGCCAACTTCGTCCTCGGTGCCACCTACTTCCTGCCCATCTATCTGGTGACCTTCGCGGTCGGCGGTTTCTGGGAAGTCCTGTTCGCGGTCAAGCGTGGCCACGAAGTCAACGAAGGCTTCTTCGTCACTTCCGTGCTGTTCGCACTGATCCTCCCGGCGACCATCCCGCTCTGGCAGGTGGCCCTGGGTATCACCTTCGGTGTGGTGATCGGCAAGGAAATCTTCGGCGGTACCGGCAAGAACTTTCTGAACCCCGCGTTGACTGGTCGTGCCTTCCTCTACTTTGCTTATCCGGCGCAAATTTCCGGCGACGCAGTATGGGTGGCCGCCGATGGCTACACCGGCGCCACGGCACTGTCTCTGGCGTTCCAGGACGGCATGAGCGCACTGACCAGCACTTACACCTGGTGGGATGCCTTCATTGGCTACGTACCGGGCTCCGTGGGTGAAGTGTCGACTCTGGCGATCCTGATCGGTGCTGCGGTGCTGCTGTGGACCAAGATTGCCAACTGGCGCATCATGCTGGGCGTGTTCCTGGGCATGGTGGTCACCAGCACGCTGTTCAATCTGATCGGTTCCGACACCAACGCCATGTTCGCGATGCCCTGGTACTGGCATCTGGTGGTGGGTGGTTTCGCCTTCGGTATGGTGTTCATGGCAACCGACCCCGTGTCGGCCGCGATGACCAACCAGGGCCGCCTGCTGTTCGGTGCGCTGATCGGTGTCATGACCGTGCTGATCCGCGTGGTGAACCCGGCCTTCCCGGAAGGCATCATGCTGGCCATCCTGTTTGCCAACCTGTTCGCACCGCTGATTGACCACATGTTCGTCCAGGCCAATGTCAAGCGCCGTCTCAAGCGTACTGGCACACCGGCCGAGGAGACTGCCTAATGGCACAAGGTAACAACTCCATCAAGAAAGTACTGATCGTAGCGTTTTCGCTGTGCATCGTGTGCTCGGTCATCGTTTCGACCGCGGCCGTGGCACTGCGCCCTGCGCAGCAGCTCAATCAGGAACTCGACCGTAAGACCAACATCCTGCGCGTTGCCAATCTCTATGAGAGCGGCATGGACGTAGAAGCCGCTTTCCGTGAGGTAACCCCACGCGTGGTCAACCTCGAAACGGGCGAGTACTCGGATCAGCACGATCCCGAGACCTTCGACGGCTTCGAAGTTCGTCGTGATCCGGCGGCCTCGCGCACCCTGTCAGGTGAGCGTGACCCGGCGGGTCTGTCCAGCGTCGAAAACTACGCCACCGTCTACCTGGTGGGCGACCCGGACAGCCCCGAGCAGATCATTCTGCCCATCCGTGGCCAGGGCCTGTGGGGCCTGATGCGCGGCTTCCTGTCGGTCGAAGGTGACGGTAATACCATCGTCGGTATCACCTACTTCGAGCACAGCGAAACGCCAGGGCTGGGTGCCGAGGTCAACAACCCCCGTTGGCAGGCTCAGTGGGAAGGCAAGCAGATCTTCGACGAAGAGGGTGATCTGGTACCGGCTATCCGTGTCGTGAAGGGTAGCGGTAGCGGTGACTATGAAGTCGACGGCCTGTCGGGTGCCACCCTGACCGCTAACGGTGTTAACAACATGCTGCAGTTCTGGCTGAGCCCGGAAGGCTTCGGTGAATACCTGGCCAAGTTCCGCAGCGGCGTTGACCAGGAAGACGTTCAGGACTCTGACGTCGAACTCGAAGCGGAAGGAGCTTGATCATGGCGGACGTAAATGCAAAAAGCGTCTTGACGGCGCCGGTCTTCAAGAATAACCCGATTGCCCTGCAGATCCTCGGTATCTGTTCTGCGCTGGCGGTGACCACCAGCATGAGCGTATCGCTGGTCATGGCCCTGGCGGTAATCTTCGTAACGGCTTTCTCGAACCTGTTCGTATCGCTGATTCGGAACCACATTCCGTCCTCGATCCGTATCATCGTTCAGATGACGATCATCGCCTCGCTGGTTATCGTGGTCGATCAGATTCTGAAAGCCTACGCCTACGAAATGTCCAAGCAGCTGTCGGTCTTCGTCGGTCTGATCATCACCAACTGTATCGTCATGGGACGTGCAGAAGGTTTTGCCATGACCAACTCTCCCGGCATGTCCTTCCTGGACGGTATCGGTAACGGCCTGGGCTACGGTTTCGTGCTGATGGTCGTTGGTTTCTTCCGTGAACTGCTGGGTGCGGGCAGCATCTTCGGCTTCACCGTACTGCCCACCGTGCAAAACGGCGGCTGGTACGTGCCGAACGGTCTGCTGCTGCTGCCGCCGTCTGCCTTCTTCATCATCGGTCTGTTGATCTGGGCAATTCGTGCCTACAACCCCGAGCAGGTAGAAGACAACGAGTTCAAGATGAAGCACAACACCAAGCCGAAGGAGGCTGTGTAACATGGAACACTATCTAAGCCTTTTCGTTGCTTCGGTTTTCGTCGAGAACCTGGCGCTGGCTTTCTTCCTCGGGATGTGTACCTTCCTGGCGGTTTCCAAGAAGGTCTCGGCGGCATTCGGTCTGGGCATCGCGGTCATCGTGGTACTGACCATTGCCGTACCGGTGAACAACCTGGTATTCAACCTGCTGCTGGCAGAGGGCGCGCTGACCTGGACGGGTATCAGCGGTGCAGAGAACATCGATCTCTCGTTCCTTGGCCTGCTGAGCTACATCGGCGTTATTGCTGCGCTGGTGCAGATCCTGGAGATGTTCCTGGATAAATACGTACCTGCGCTGTACAACGCGCTGGGCGTATTCCTGCCGCTGATCACCGTAAACTGCGCCATTCTTGGTGGCGTACTGTTCATGGTGGAGCGTAACTACAACTTCGGCGAATCCGTCATGTACGGCTTCGGTTCGGGAGTAGGCTGGGCGCTGGCCATTACCGCGCTGGCCGGTATCCGCGAGAAGCTGAAGTATAGCGACGTGCCTGGCGGCCTGCAGGGTCTGGGCATCACGTTCATCACCGTTGGCTTGATGTCACTGGGCTTCATGTCCTTCTCGGGCATCCAGCTGTAATCGGAGCCGGTTTTCTCGGCAGCCCCTGGGCTGCCGAGGTACAGAAAACCTTCAGCAATAGGAAACCGACATGGTTGATACATCTGTCATCTTGCTCGGTGTTGTCATGTTCACGATCATCGTCATCAGCTTGACGGCGATCATTCTGGCAGCGCGAAGCAAGCTAGTGAGTAGCGGGGACGTGACGATCGAAGTCAACGGCGACCCCGAGCACACCCTGAGAACCCAGGCTGGCGGCAAGCTGCTGAACACCCTGGCGGCCAACGGCATCTTCCTGTCGTCTGCCTGTGGTGGCGGCGGTTCTTGCGCCCAGTGCAAATGCCGAGTGGAAGAGGGCGGCGGCTCTATCCTGCCCACCGAAGAATCTCACTTCACCATGCGTGAGAAGAAAGAAGGCTGGCGTCTTTCCTGTCAGGTACCTGTGAAGCAGGACATGAAAGTGGAAGTGCCGGAAGAAGTCTTCGGCGTGAAGAAGTGGGAAACCGAAGTCACCGCCAACCCCAACGTGGCGACCTTCATCAAGGAGCTGAACCTGAAGCTGCCTGAAGGTGAAGAAGTGGCCTTCCGTGCGGGTGGTTACGTGCAGCTGGTGGCACCGCCTTACGATATCAAGTTCTCCGATTTCGACATCGAAGAAGAGTATCGTGGCGACTGGGAAAAATTCGGCCTGTTCGATATTACCCACAAGAACAACGAGGAAGTCATCCGCGCCTACTCCATGGCGAACTACCCGGAAGAGAAAGGCCTCCTCAAGTTCAACATCCGTATCGCCACGCCGCCTCCGGGCAGCAGCCATCCGCCTGGCCTGATGTCTACCTACGTCTTCAACCTGAAGCCGGGTGACAAGGTAACGGTCATGGGTCCGTTTGGTGAGTTCTTCGCCAAGGACACCGACGCGGAAATGGTCTTCATCGGTGGTGGTGCCGGTATGGCCCCGATGCGTAGCCATATCTTCGACCAGCTCAAGCGACTGAAGTCGGACCGCAAGATTTCGTTCTGGTACGGTGCGCGCTCCTGGCGCGAGACCTTCTACAACGAAGAGTACGACCAGTTGGCCGAAGAGTTCCCGAACTTCGAGTGGCATCTGGCGCTGTCCGATCCGCAGCCGGAAGACAACTGGGAAGGCCCGACGGGCTTCATCCACAACGTGCTGTACGAAAACTATCTGAAGGACCACCCGGCGCCTGAAGATTGCGAGTACTACATGTGTGGGCCGCCCATGATGAACGCTTCCGTCATCAAGCTGCTGCTTGATATGGGAGTCGAGCCGGAAAACATCCTGCTGGATGACTTCGGCGGCTAAGGTAGCGCAGACGCGCTCCACAACGGGGCTGACCTTCGGGTCAGCCCCGTTGGCGTTTATGCCTGATCATTTTGTGTTGGCTGAGGTACAATAGGGCCAACTTTCAAGGCACTTATTGGCCCAACCGTGGTCGGCAGGTGTGACCATTCAACGATGCTAGCAACACAGCTGGGAGAACATCATGGCAATCTGGCTACTGGTATTTGGCTTCATGGCGCTGGTAATGACCGCAATGGCGGTGGGCGTACTGATGGGACGCAAGCCCATTGCAGGCTCCTGTGGCGGGCTCAACCAGCTCGGTTTGAAAGATGGCTGCGATATCTGCGGCGGCAAGGACGAAGTATGCGAAGAAGAGAACCGCAAGCGTAACAGTGCGCGCCGCCGCAGCGACGAGAGCCGCGGTGCCGACCTGGGCTACGATGCCACGCGTCGCTAAGCTCCCGTTTATTTTCAAGGAGAACGAAACCCTATGGCGGTTCACAATTATGATGTCGTGGTAATCGGTACTGGCCCGGCTGGCGAGAGCGCTGCCATCAATGCAGCCAAACATGGCATGCGGGTGGCCATCATCGAAAAGCAGGCGCAGGTAGGGGGCAACTGTACCCACTGGGGCACGATTCCTTCCAAGGCGTTGCGCCATCAGGTCAAGCAGATCATGGCCTTCAACACCAACCGCATGTTCCGCGACATCGGTGAACCCCGCTGGTTCTCGTTTCCCAAAGTGATGGAGCGCTCTCGCGGCACCATCGACAAACAGGTCGAAATGCGCACCACCTTCTATGCGCGTAACCGCATCGACCTGTTCCATGGCGTTGCCCGCTTCAAGGACGAACACACCGTGGTGGTGCGTGACCGCCAGGAAGGCATGGAAGAGCTGGTGGCCAAGAAGATCGTCATTGCCACGGGCTCCCGGCCTTACCGCCCGGCAGACATCAACTTCCGCCACCCGCGCATCTACTGCTCGGATACCATTCTCAGCCTGTCGCATACGCCGCGCACCCTGGTGATTTTTGGTGCCGGGGTCATCGGCTGTGAATACGCCTCGATCTTTTCCGGCCTGGGCGTCAAGGTGGACTTGATCAACAACCGCGATAGCCTGCTGTCGTTCCTGGACGACGAAATCAGCGATGCGCTGTCGTATCATCTGCGCAAGCACGGCGTGCTGATTCGTCACAACGAAGAGTACGCCAGCGTCGAAGGCGATGAAGCCGGCGTAGTGGTGCGCCTCAAATCCGGCAAGAAAATCCGCGCCGATGCCTTCCTGTGGGCCAACGGCCGAACCGGCAACACCGACAGCCTGGGGCTCGAGAACATCGGCCTGGAGGCCAATGGCCGCGGCCAGCTGAGCGTGGACGAACACTACCGCACGGGGATTCCGCATATCTATGCCGCAGGCGACGTGATTGGTTGGCCAAGCCTGGCCAGTGCCGCCTACGATCAGGGGCTCAACTCGTGCAACGAGCTGCTGGAGAAGGAGTACCGTTTCGTCAGCGACGTGCCGACCGGTATCTATACCATTCCCGAAATCAGCTCCTTTGGCCCCAATGAGCGCGAGCTGACCGAAGCGAAAGTGCCTTACGAAGTCGGCAAGGCGTTTTTCAAGGATACCGCCCGTGCCCAGATCACCGGCGATACGGTCGGCATGCTGAAGATCCTGTTCCACCAGGACACCCTGGAGATTCTCGGTATCCACTGCTTTGGCGACCAGGCATCGGAGATACTGCACATCGGCATGGCCATCATGCAGCAGGAGGGCAAGGCCAATACGCTCAAGTACTTCGTCAACACCACCTTCAATTACCCCACCATGGCAGAAGCCTACCGAGTGGCGGCGCAAAATGGCCTGAACCGGGTGTTCTAAGCGGTCAGGGCGGGCCTTCCTGCAAAGGTTGGCCCTGCCTGTCAGTATCGGTGGGAGGCCGCTTTAGCGGGCGAATGGCGTCGTCAGGCGCCCTGGCCAGGCATCCATCGCGAGCTGAAGCTCCCTCCCACGGGTGCATTTCAGGCTTCACGCTTCTGTGGGAGGCCGCTTTAGCGGGCGAATGGCGCCGTCAGGCGCCCTGGCCAAGCCACCGTCGCGAGCTGAAGCTCCCTTCCACGAGTGCATTTCAGGCTTCACGCTTCTGTGGGAGGCCGCTTTAGCGGGCGAATGACGTCGTCAGGCGCCTCGGCCAGGCCCCCATCGCGAGCTGAAGCTCCCTCCCACGAGTGCATTTCAGGCTTCACGCTTCTGTGGGAGGCCGCTTCAGCGGGCGAATGGCGCCGTCAGACGCCTCGGCCAGGCCCCCATCGCGAGCTGAAGCTCCCTCCCACGGGTGCGTTTCAGGCTTCACGCTTCTGTGGGAGGCCGCTTTAGCGGGCGAATGGCGCCGTCAGGCGCCCTGGCCAAGCCACTGTCGCGAGCTGAAGCTCCCTCCCACGAGTGCATTTCAGCACCGTCGCGAGTTGAAGCTTCCTCTCACGGCTCTTCAGGGCGACGCTATAGCGTTTCCAAAAGCTGTCTAGCCCGGGGCTGCCATTCGCCTTCAAGGGAAGCGGCTTGGGTAAGCGATGCTCTGGCGTCTGCAAGGCGCGCTTGCTGAAACTGCAGGATGGCCAGGTTGAGCCACGCAGCACCCATCGCCGGGTCGAGGTTCGTGGCCGTCTCGAAGGCGGCCAGGGCGGCTTCGGGCTGGCCATCGGCATACAGGGCATTGCCTAGCGCAAATTGCCCAGTAGGATTTTGCGGGAAGCGTTCACTGAATGCCTGCCAACTGCTCAGCGTTTTCTCTGATCCGTGCTGCTCTTCAAAGGCACTAATGGCCTCTAGCGCATTGCGCGCCGTGACACCTTCGGGCAGCGTGCCCGGCTGGCTGACCACGAACCCCCAGCGCTGGCTGCGCGCCCAGGTGGCATCGAAGCGGCTGAATGACAGGCGATGGCGCTCGATTTCGCCGCTACGCAGCAACAGCGTTTCATCGGGCAGGTCGTAGCCAATGGCTACCGCGTAGTGCCACATGGGGAAGGCGGGCAGCGCCAGGTTCTGCATGACCACCACCGGTTCACCCGCCGCCAGGTGGCCCAGAAGGGCATCCATGGTGGCGCGAATGGGGATCGCCAGCCGCTCATGGCGCCGCACCGTGGCCAGCATTTCCGGTTGCACGCTGCCATCCCGCCCCGGAATGAACACCTGGGGGATCAGCTCATCGACGCTGGTGTCCACCCCTTCATGGGTCAGCACCATGGCCAGGGTGGCGGGGCCACACTGGTACTCGGTCTGGGCGAAGAACGGCACGTCTTGCAGCTCGGTTTGCGGCGGCAGGTCGCGCTGGGTGCTTTCCAGCAGCACGGGGGCGCGGGCACAGCCACCGAGCAGCAGTACCAACGCTAAAACGCCCGCAGTGCGGGCGTTGAACAAGCGGTGGAGCAGGCCGAGGCGCTTAGCGGGTAAACGGATAGACATCGGTCAACCCGAGAATGTCGGTGATCAGCAGAATGATGAAGACCGCAAACAGAGCTCCGATCACACCCGCACCGGCCGGCAGTTCTTCCAGCTGTTGGGCCATCTGTTGCGCTTCTGCATCACTCAGCGCCGCCACACGGGCTTCCACATCGGCGGGGTTCACACCCTGCTTTAGCAGTTGATCCTGCACATCGGCACGGGCGAGGATTTCATTGATACGCTCGCGGTCCGCACCGGCACGGTCGCCTGCTAAAACAGACTGCGTCGATACCAGATCCATGCCTTGAGGAGCGGTGGGTGCCGCCACGACGGGCAGGCTGGCCAGCACTAACGCAGCAATCAAAAGGGTCGAGAGGTAAGCACGCACTGTTTTCATCGTCTTCTTCCTTAGACTGGTCGGGGAGCAAGCGTTTTTAGCGCTTGAATCAATAGTATAGAAACAAACGTCAAGAGATTTAAGACAAAATGGAAAAGTGCTAATTATTTGCACTAATCCGGTAGGTCCAGGGGGTTTCGGAGAGAATGCCCCGGGCGCCTGCCATGCTCATGGCCAGGTCGTGAAGCCCGGCCCAAAGCGGCACCGGCGATGCCCCTTTCACGGCCAGATCGAGCCGCTGGGCCATCAGCAACAGCTTGTGCAGCCGCTTCATGGGCAGCCGCTGGATGGCTTTCTGGTACGCCGGGCGGCGCTTGTCGAAAATCATCGGCTTCTGGCTTTTGCAGGCGTGCTCGAAGCTCTGCCCTTGATCCAGATGCTGATGCAACGAGAGCAGGGTGCGCAGCTCGCGGGTCAGTGCCCACAGCACGATAGGCGCTTCGACACCTTCGCTTTTCAGGCCATTGACGATGCGCGAGGCACGGCTGGGCTCCCCCTTCAGGCAGGCATCCGCCAGGTTGAAGACATCGAAACGCGAGCTGTCTTCCACGCCTTGGGCGATGCTCTCGACCCCCAGGCGGGCCTGGGACGGGTGCATCAGCGCCAGTTTCTGCAGCTCCTGATCGGCGGCCAGCAGGTTGCCTTCGGTGCGTTCGCCCAGCAGCCTGGCGGCGTCCAGGTCGAGCTGCAGGCCATGCAGGGCCGCCCGGTCACGCAGCCAGTAGCCCAGCCGCGAGGCATCGACCGGCCAGACCGGCACGAACAGACCGTGCTTTTCCAGCGCCTTGAACCAGGCCGACTTCTGCTGCTTGGCATCGACCTTGCCCATGCTGATCAACAGCAGGTCATCGCTGCCGTCCATCAGTTCGGCGTACTGGGCCAGCGCCTTGCTGCCATCCTGCCCCAGCTTGTGGTTGCCCAGGCGCAGCTCCAGCAACTTGTTGGATGCGAACAGCGACAGGTTGCTGGCCGTTTCCAGCAGCCGCCCCCAGGCAAAGTTGGGCTCCACATCGAGCACTTCGCGCTCTTCGATACCGGCCTGGCGCGCCGCTGCACGCACCGCATCGCAGGCGTCGCGGTGCTGCAACGGCTCGTCTCCTGCCACGATGACTGCCTTGGGCAGCTTCTTGGCCAGGGCTGCAGGCAGCTGGTCGGCAAATACCTTCACCGCAGCGCCTCGAGGTTGGCCAACCGCTCGACGATTCGCTGGGCCAGCTGGCGAGTCAGGGTCTGCTCGGCTTCCTGGAACAGCGTCTCGCGGTTCAGCAGGTCGTCATCGCTGACGCGAATTCGCGTGCTGGTACTCAGCGTGGCGTTGTTCAGAGCATAGGCATTGGTTTCCCGCTGCTGCACCGATAGCGACGTGCTCAGCGTCAGCTCATGCTCACGGCTGGCACGGCCATCGGTGCCGATGCGCCGCTCCTGAAGGGAAGGAGTGCCTAGGGTGACGCGCCAGGGCGCGCCGTTTTCCACCTCGGTGCCCAGCTGCTGCAGGCGGGTGCGCAGCTGTTGGGCGAGGGTGCTGTTGGCATCCCCCTCCAGGGCCAGCGGCGGCAGGTTGGGCATGGAGTCGGTGCCGCGCAGGCGGAACCCGCAGCCGCCCAGCAGCGCCACCGCACAGGCGGCGCTGCCAAGGGTCAGGAAATGACGTCGATTCATCCGCTCACCACGATGTTGACCAGCTTGCCCGGCACCACGATCACTTTACGGACCGTCTTGCCTTCCAGATGGCGCTGGACGTTGTCGCTCTCCATCGCCAGTTTCTCGATGGCGGCTTTGTCGGCGCTGGCCGGGGCTTCCAGGCGAGCGCGCAGTTTCCCGTTCACCTGTACCACCAGCTCGATGCTGTCGCGGGTGAGGGCGGCTTCATCCACCGCTGGCCACGGCGCTTCGATGGCAGGCTGGGTGTGGCCCAGCTGCTGCCACAACGTGTGGCACAGGTGCGGGGTGATCGGGGCCAGCAGCAGTACGCAGGCTTCCAGCGCTTCACGGCTCACCGCCAGGCCCAGCTCAGAGCTGTCGTCGAACTTGGCAACCGCGTTGGAAAGCTCCATCACGGCGGCAATGGCAGTGTTGAAGGTGGTGCGGCGGCCAATGTCGTCGCTGGCTTTCTTGATGGTCTCGTGGGTCTTGCGACGCAGCGCTTTCTGGTCGTCATTCAGCGCGTCCACGTTCAAGGTGCCGGGGGTGCCCGCCGCCAGATGCTCGGTAACCTGACGCCAGATCCGCTTCAGGAAGCGGTGCGCGCCTTCCACACCGGAATCGGACCACTCCAGCGACTGCTCGGGCGGGGCGGCAAACATCATGAACAGGCGCACGGTGTCGGCCCCGAACTTGTCGATCATCGACTGAGGATCGACGCCGTTGTTCTTCGACTTGGACATCTTCTCGATGCCGCCCATCTCCACCGGCTGGCCGTCGCTCATCAGCACGGCGCTCAGCGGGCGGCCTTTCTCGTCGCGCTGCACTTCCACATCGGCAGGGTTGAACCACTCCTTGCCGCCGTTATCCTTGATGCGGTAGAAGGTTTCGGCGATCACCATGCCCTGGGTAAGCAGCTGCTGGAACGGCTCGTCGGAATCGACCATGCCGAAATCGCGCAGCAGCTTGTGGAAGAAGCGGGCGTAGAGCAGGTGCAGAATGGCGTGCTCGATGCCGCCAATGTAGAGATCCACCGGCAGCCAGTAGTTGGCGCGCTCGTCCAGCATGGCCTCGTGGTTATCCGCACAGCAGAAGCGGGCGAAGTACCAGGAAGACTCCATGAAGGTATCGAAGGTGTCGGTTTCACGCACCCAGCCGTCGCCCAGCTCGGAGAACTCGGGCATTTTCTTCAGCGGCGAGCCAGAGGCATCCACGGTGACTTCCATGGGCAGGGCCACCGGCAGTTCATCATCGGAGAGCGGCACGGTCTGGCCTTCCGGGCCGTACTTCACCGGAATCGGCGCGCCCCAGTAGCGCTGGCGGGCAATGCCCCAGTCGCGCAGGCGGTAGTTGGTTTTCACCTCGCCACGGCCCAGCTCGGCCAGTTTGGCGGCAATGGCATCGAACGCCGCCTGGAACTCCAAACCGTCGAACTCACCGGAATTGATCAGCGTGCCGTGCTCGGTGTAAGCGCCTTCGGAGATATCCGGCGTGTTGCCGTGCTCGTCGGCGACCACCGGCTTCAGCTCGACGCCGTACTTGGTGGCAAACTCCCAGTCGCGCTGGTCGTGGGCGGGAACGGCCATCACCGCGCCGGTGCCGAACTCCATGAGCACGAAGTTGGCCACGAACACGGGCACTTCTTCACCGCTCAGCGGGTGGATGGCCTTGTGGCCGGTGGCCATGCCCAGCTTCTCCTTGGTGGCCATTTCCGCCTCGGAGGTGCCGCCCTTGGCGCACTCTTCGCAGAACGCAGCCATCTCGCTGCTTTGCTCGGCGGCCTGCTTGGCCAGCGGATGGCCAGCGGCCACGGCCACGTAGGTCACGCCCATCAGCGTGTCCGGGCGGGTGGTGTACACCGCCAGCGGCTCGCAGGCGCTGCCATCGGCAGCTTTGATCTCGAAGCTCAGCTCGACGCCACGGGATTTGCCGATCCAGTTGCGCTGCATGGTCTTGACCTGCTCGGGCCACTCGACGTTGTCCAGGTCCGCCAGCAGCTCATCGGCGTAGTCGGTGATCTTCAGGAACCACAGCGGGATCTCCTTGCGCTCTACCGGCGCACCGGAACGCCAGCCGCAGCCGTCGATGACCTGCTCGTTGGCCAGCACGGTCTGATCGACCGGGTCCCAGTTCACCGTGGACATCTTCTTGTAGACCAGCCCTTTCTCCACCAGCTTGGTGAAGAACCACTGCTCCCAGCGGTAGTAGCTGGTATCGCAGGTGGCGAATTCACGGCTCCAGTCGTAGGCAAACCCCAGTGCCTTCAACTGATTACGCATGTAATCGATGTTCTGGTAGGTCCACTTGGCGGGCGGCACCTGATTCTGGATGGCGGCATTTTCCGCCGGCATGCCGAAGGCATCCCACCCCATGGGCTGCATGACATTTTTGCCCTGCATGCGCTGGAAACGTGAGACAACGTCGCCGATAGTGTAATTACGCACGTGGCCCATGTGCAGCTTGCCGCTGGGGTAGGGGAACATGGATAGGCAGTAGAACTTCTCGCGGTTGGCGTCTTCTACGGCTTTGAAGCACTGGTGCTTTTCCCAGTACTGCTGAGCATCACGTTCGATATCACGGGGGCTGTAGTGTGCGTCCATCGGTGTTTTCAATGCCTTGGGGTCATTCGCCCAAAAAAAGGGCGCAAAGTGAATAGTGGATGACGACTGTCAGATAAGTAACGTCGATTGTATCCTATGCCGGTGTATCCTTGAACGGCTAGCCGATGATAGGCAGCACCTGTGGCAACAAAAGGAGAGGACCCATGGAAAAACATAACGATCATCGCCTTCGCGAAGGCTACGAGCGCCTGCTGGAACGCATGCAGGATGGCGCCAACGAACTCACCTGGGAAAACCTGCAAAAGGATTTGGACGACGCCGTTGCCTTTGAAGCCGAACTGGAAGAGTACACCAAGGACGAGCTAGCCCTGCTACGCGCCTGGGTAGAGCGCGACCTGAAAGACATGCGCTACTACATGGCCGATACCGGCAAGCAGGTAGCCAGCTGGCTGGGCATCGATCTGGACCGGCTCTCCCGCCGCGTGGCAGAGTCGCTGCTTTCCATTGCCGACCGCAGCATCGTCGAGCGGGAGCGCTTCGAAGACGACCTGGAAGCCGCCCGTGCCGACTACTGCGAAGGCGAAATCGCCGCGCCGGGCCTGATGGCCTGCACTCACTGCGACGCCCAGGTGATGCTCAACGAAGTCGCCCGGCTGGAGCCCTGCCACCAGTGCGGCCACCGCTACTTCTACCGCTTCCCCAACAAGATCATCGAAACCTGAGCCGTCTTACAGGCCCAACCAGGCGCTCAAGCCTGCTATCGCGCCCAGCGACAGCAGGCTCATGAGCGCCGCATAGGGCAGGTTGTTTTTCATCATCTGGTAGCCGCTGACCCCATAACGCCCCTGTAACGAGAGGTTGATACCGGAAAGCGGCCCCACGCTGGTACCCACCGCCCAGGCGCTCAGCCCCACGAACGCAAACAGGGTTTGCTCCGCACCGCTGAGGTTGAGCACCGAGGCCAGCACCGACACCCCAATGATCGGGTGCAGCCCCACCAGCGCGCTCAGGGCAATGGCTGCGAAGCTGGCCATGGCCTGAGGCGCGCCAAACCGCGCAAACAGCGTCCAGGCATCGCCTGCCGCTGCGGCCACCAGCGTGGAAAGCCCTACGGTCAGCAAGCCCGCCGCCAGAAACAGCGAAATCTCCCCGCGCATGGCCGGTAACCGCGTGACGGTGTGCTGACGCAAACGGCGCAGGGTAAAGCGCGGCCCCGCAGGCAAGTTGCTCAACAACGCCACGCCGGGAATCAGGAAGGTAATGATACTGACGATGCTCAGCGCAGGCGTCAGCCAAACATGGAACAGCATGACCAGCGCCGCCATGCCCGCAGGCATGAACAGGCTACGCGGCGACAGCGAAAAGCCATCCACCTCGCGCAAATCGAACCGCCGCCGTAGCTCCCAGGTGGTAAACAGCCCCGACAGCATGGCCAACGGAAACCCCACCACGGCAATCTGCGCGTACTGCACCTCTGGCGCCAGGGCGATGACCACCGCCATGGAGGCAAAAAACGGCGACCATAATGCCGCGCTGCTCAACCCCCGGTTCAACGCCAACAGCTGCGGCGTGTTCAACGGCCCGCGCCGGGCCAGCCGGTCGCCCACCATCAGCACCGTGGAAAGGTTCAGAATGGTGCCCAGAAAATGCACCCCCAGCCAGGTACGCAGCACGCCCGCCGCCCCCGTCAACCGCCTGCCCGGCGCACGCTTGTTGCCCTGGGTGCCGATCAGGGAAATAAAGCTCACCCCCACCAGCATGGTGGCCACGAACACATTGCCCTGGAGCATGGCAGGCCAATTCACCGCCGCCCCATACACCGTGTGCGCCACCACCAGCATCGCCGCCCCCAGCGCGCTCAACACCCCCGCCTGCCGCCGCGAACGCCGAGGAATATCCCGCCACAGCAACGCCACCGCCGCCCACAGCAGATAGCTCACCCCCTGCGCCGCCGCAAAAGCCCCGGTAAAGCCCACCACCTGCACCAACAGCCCCAGCAACAACAACCCACCCGCCACCCGCTGCCGCCTCGTCGTCTCTTGCATCGCACACCCTTACTGGTTGAGTTAGCAGGCTAAGCTGCTTTGCAAAAGAAGGCCAGCAGCAAGAGCGAGGGGACAGGTGAGACAGCAGATGCCGGGGATGCACCATGTGAGAGATGGCAGATTCGGGGGATAACAGATGTGAGGAATGACAGCGGTGCGAGCTGACATATGTGAGAGATCACAGTTGTCAGAGTTGGACGGTGTGGGGAAAAGGCAGGCGTGTCAGATGAGAGATGTGGGAGGACGCTTCAGCGCGCGACGATCAAGCCACCAACCCAACGATAATGCCTCCGACAACGATAACGCCACCAACAACGACAACGCCACCAACAACGACAATGCCACCAACAACGACAATGCCACCAACAACGACAACGCCACCAACCCCGTAGCGCGGCGTAACGAGCAAAGCGAGGCACCCGCGAAGCACCGCAACGCGGTGCCGATACAGCCACCCAAGCCAATCACAAAGCAAGAGTCCACTTCAGCCCGCAAAGATCAAACCACATAGCCAGCCAACCCCGTAGCGCGGCGTAACGAACGAAGTGAGGCACCCGCGAAGCACTGCAACGCAGTGCTGATGCAGCCACCCAAGCACGAAAAAATTTTCGCCAGATAGGTGACCTAAGCAGATTTTATGAATAGAGTATGATTAAACAGGCAAAACGAGCGGGCCGATAATAGAGAATATGTAGATTGGTCTAATAAAGTGGTATTTAAAAAAACAATAGGTTAGGTGGTTTTAGACTGCATGACATCAATGGCTGTGACCGCTTGGGGTTATGTGGTGGGCTATATAATCACACTGTTAGCGCTACAGGGAGAGTCATCGCAACTTAACTGGCTTGGAAGTACAGGTACACATTGAAGTGAGCGTTGCAATCTCGTTTAGGTTGGACATTTTCATTTCCGTTATTGCTGTGGTTTCAACAACGATGGAGGTAATTATGAAAAACTCATTCGCCGTTTTTTGTTTTGTGGCAAGTGTTTGGTGCGGAATTGCGTTCCTGCGGAGCCTGGTGGAAACTCCAACCCAAGCGAGAGATCGCGAACATGAATTTGTGTAGCCTGCCAAGAGTGAACGTGGAAGGTTCGATTCCTTCCCTCCGCACCAATCAACATAAGGGAACTTGAGCGTGTTAAACAGACTTTGGAGTGCGTGGAAAGCCCGTAAAAAATTCGCGTCCTATGCGGAAATGCCTACCACATTGGTCGCGTTTTTTGCTCTCAGTGGTTTTCTCGTGTCTGGCTTCTACGGTTTTTTTCTGGCAAAAGTAGTTCCCGAGTATTTGGAGGTTGCGAACAAAACGCCGCTTGATACTTGGGGAACTGCAGGGTGGCTACTCACTGCAATTCTCGGGGCGCTTGGGCTTACGACTTGGGTCTTTGGCGCAGTCGCGGTGCGTTGCAACACCATTCTCCGTGAGAAACTGTTCAAGTAGCGCTAACCCGGCGGTCCACGGGGCGCTGCGCGATAAAGCCGCGCAGCGTCCGGTGGCCTCTACGTTGGGCAGCCGGGCGTAGGCAGAGCGAGCGAGGACCCCGACCATGAACCTTTTCAAGGCAACAACGCAGCCGCTGAAGGAGCCCACAGTAGCCACCGTGGCGCCAACGCCCGCGAGCAGCACGATTGTGCCCGCCATCGACCTCCTGCGCGTCTTCTCCCCAGGCCAGTGGGAGGACTTCGCTCTGGAGTGGGCCCACAGCCTGAAGAGCCGGTACCAACGCGTTGAGCGCTGCGGCGGATCGGGTGACCTCGGCCGCGACGTTGTGGCATTCGTCTCCGACGACGAGTGGCACAACTACCAGTGCAAGCACTATAAGGACCCGCTGCAACCGAACCAGGTCGTCCTCGAGCTGGGGAAGCTCTGCTACTACGTTCACGAGAAGGCGTTTTCGGCCCCAACCGAGTACTACTTCGTGGCTCCCCAAGGGGCAGGGAACAGTCTGTCGCTGCTCTTAAAGAAGCCCGAGGAGCTCCGCGCACGGCTCATCAAGGACTGGGCGACAAAGTGCGAGGAGCACATCACCTCCACGAAGAAGGTACCGCTGACCGGCGAGCTCCTGGACTTCGTCGAGGGCTTTGACTTCAGCATCGTCAGCTACGTCCCACCGATGGATCTCATCGAGCAACATGCGTTGACGCGCTGGCATGCCGCTCGATTTCCAGGGGGCCTACCGCCTCGGCCGCCAACCGAAGTCCCGCACATCGACGAGGAGAAGTTCGGGAGCCCATACATCGGTCGACTCCTCGAGGCGTACTCCGATCACACCGGCGTGGCCCTGAGCGTCGCGGACTTGGCCGCGCACGAGCCTCTCCATCGTCATTTGCTGCGGAGTCGCGAGCGATTCTTTCATGCTGAATCACTCCGCAACTTCTCCCGCGACACCCTTCCACCTGGGCAATTCGAAGATCTTCAGGAGGAGTTCTTCGATGCAGTCATCGACACCGTGGAGGACATCAGCCACGCCGATGGGTTTCAGCGGGTGAAGGCCGCGACTGGAGTCGCGCAGCAGCTTGACCCGACGAACAACGCCCTGCGACAGGTGCTCGGGTTCAAAGACAAGGCTGGCATCTGCCACCAGCTCGCCGACAACGCTCGACTCAAGTGGGTTCCGTGATGGGCACGCCGGACGCGACAACATCATGGGTGTTCAACTCGCCAGTCGAGCTTGGGCTGCGCTCGCTGTGCGTCCTCGTTGAGCTCGACCCTTACCGCCACGACCTTCAGCGGCTCGTTCTGCTCGACTACCTGCTGGTCCACTCGGCCGACGTGGACGGAGGTCCTGAGAGCCTCCATCCTGCTGTGCCACAACGCGGAGCTGAGGTTCTCGTGCGACGTGCAGTGCTGGAACCTGGCCTTGCCCTGTACGCCAGGCGTGGTCTTGTCTCAGTGACGATGGACGCGAACGGTTTCAGCTACGGCGCGACGGATCGGGGTGGCTGCTTCCTAGACACGCTGCGCAGCAGGTATGTCGAAGCCATGCGGAGCCGCGCGAGCTGGATCGCGGCGAGCTTCGGGGAGTTGGAGACCAGCGAGATCACCCGATACGTCAGTACCGAGCTCGACCGATGGGGTGGGCAGTTCGCCGAGTATCGTGGGTCGGGGAGGACGCCATGACTAACGGGAGCGCTCGACGTGGGTTCGAGCTTCGGGAGCTACGTCTCTGTGGCCCTGGTCAGGTGCCCGGAAGTCTCGTCTTCGCGTCGGGGCTCAACGTCATCGAGGGGGCGTCGGACACGGGAAAATCGTACGCGCTGAGCTGTATCGACTTCGTGATGGGGGCTGGCACGCCTCCCGAGGAGATCCCGCAAGCGCGACTGTACGATGTCGCCTATCTCTGCATCCAAGCGGCGGACGGCCAGTGCTACACCCTGAAGCGTGCGCTCGTTGGCGGGAAGATCGGACTCTTTCGTGGGCGGATTGATGATGCACTCGGAGCCGATGACGAGTGGGAGGTACTGGGCGAGACCACCAACGCCAAGGAGTCTGTCTCCGGCTTCTTG
Organism: Halomonas sp. C22; assembly: GCF_007655045.1. Classification (NCBI taxonomy): domain Bacteria; kingdom Pseudomonadati; phylum Pseudomonadota; class Gammaproteobacteria; order Oceanospirillales; family Halomonadaceae; genus Halomonas; species Halomonas sp. C22. The sequence goes on from NZ_VBVC01000005.1 coordinate 147,003, forward strand.
CTTGGCCTGTGTGGCCTTGATGGCAGCCGAGTCCGCAAGAACGACAGCGGGACGACTCAGGAGGCCAGCTTCAGGGTACTATCCAAGGCCCTGCTCGTCGATGAAGAGCGAATCATCGCGAAACGCTCCCCCCTCTACGGTTCCCAGAACACCGGCAATACCGCCGCCGCAAGCACTATTCGGATGTTGCTAACGGGCGTCGATGACTCCGGCATCGTGCAGCCAGAAGATCCGAAGACGTCCGCGGGCCGGTTGGCCGGACGGAAGGAGGCGATTGAGGGTCTGCTCGAGCGTGATCAAGCCGCGCTCGACGAGCTCCTTGAGAACATGGATGTGACGCCCGAGGTGGTGGCCGAACTTGAAGCCAATCTGCGTGAGCTGGGCGAGCTGTCGAGCACGGCCTTGGCCGATCTACGCGCCGCTGAGTCGAAGCGAGGAAAGCTCGTGAACCAGCAACGCGAGCAACGCGGACGGTTGGATGAGCTCGACGGGATGCTCGCACGTGCTTCGTTGCTCGTCGCGCACTACGAGTCTGATCTGCTTCGGCTCGAGGCCATGGGAGAGTCTTCCTACCTTCTGCAGATGTACGGCGACAAGTCGTGCGACTACTGTGGCGCTGAACCAGAATATCAGCGGCATGCTGATACGCACGCCCCCGAGTCCACGCTCCAGGCCGCTCAGGCGGAAGCGGCCAAGGTCCAGCGTCTCCGAGCGGAACTTCGCGTTGCAGCGGACCAGCTGTCCACCGAGCAGCGTGTCTTGGCGGCGAGCCTGAGGGAGATCGATGCAGCGATCCAGGGGATCTCCGAAGAAATTGAGGTAGCCCTCGCACCGAAAGTTCGAGCCACGGCCAACGAACTCCGAGCGATCCAAGGCAGCTACGGAGCGTTCGTCAGGGTGGGGCAACTGCGCGCCCAGATCGGTTCGCTCAAGAGCCAAATGCTCGACCTGGATGCCACGCCTGACAAGGGGGAGAAGCTGAAGTTCATCAAGCTCACAGCGAACACCATGTCCGATGTGTGCTCGCGCATCAGGGCGCTCCTCATCGCATGGAGGGTGGCTGACGACATTACCGTGGCATTCGACGAGAAGAGCGCTGATCTCGTTGTGAATGGCCGGAAGCGAACGAGTCATGGCAAGGGCGTGCGTGCGATCATGTGCGCTGGCTATGTGATCGGACTGATGCAAGAGTTACTCGGGGAGAACACGGGGCACCCTGGCTTCGTCGTCCTGGATACCCCGTTGAACCCGTACAAGGAGGCCGACGCTGACGACGATGGTGAGGTCGCCACCTCGGTGAAGGATGCCTTCTATCGAAACCTCTGTTCGTCGAGCGCGCTTGGCCAGATGGTCGTCTTCGAGAACGTTGCTCCTCCTGCCGATGTGCAAGCGTCCTGCAACCACGTCCACTTCTCGAGGAGCTCTGCGGGACGGTACGGCTTCTTGCCGGTTTCCATGCGGCCGTAATGCGTAAGTCGGAGTGAACGCGAACCTATTGCCTCCGAAGATCCGAGAGATGCTGCCCAACAAGTCGTTCGAGCGGACGCGCTGGCGCGTGCCACTCAACTTTGACGTTAAGTTTAGGAAGTAACCTTTATGAGCCGAATCGAAATAAGGACAGAGGATGTTGAGCTGGCGAAAGACTTGCAATCGCTGGATATAGATGGGCTGGATATTGGGCGTAGAATCGCCACTTTTGATGGTGCAGATCCTGAATTGATGGCTGCAGCCAATCAGGTCGCCACATTCGTTATTAGCTCGGGTAGCACCATAGCGCTAAGCCTATTTTCGTCTTGGCTGTACGATCGCTTAAAGAGAAGTAAGAAAGAAAAAAACATCAAAATTAATGGTGTGAAGATATCCGGCAACAATGAAAATCTGAAGGTTGAAATTCATCACCATATTCATTTTCCGGACTCAAAAAGTGAGTGACTTGACAATCGCAGGCACAGCGACGTCTTTTTCGTTGCGGCTTCGCCTTCACTACAAAGCCGCGCGTGCTGGCGACGTTAAAAGAAATCAAGTATGAATATATTCCTCTTAAGACACGCAGAAACAGAAAAGAACCGTGATGTTGCGTTAGCAACAGGAAGCCGTGACTCGCTCACACAGCATGGCCACGATCAGGCACAAAGCATTACAGGAAGCCTCTTGGAATTGGAGGTCGAGTGCATTCTGTGCTCTCCTTATCCAAGAGCCCTGCAAACCATTCAACCTTTTGCTGAGGCTGCCAAAATAGAGATTGAGGTTCACCCTTGTTTAGCTGAGGGGCAGTTATTACTAACTGATGCTCCTGCCCGAGAGGAGCCCAAGTATTTCCGTCATGTGTCAGACCATGACGACCCCATGAAAATGAGTTACCAGGTGCATTCATGGAGCGTGTGTTACAGGCAAAAAAGCTAATCGACATCCAGCCTCACTCCAGGTAATTGGTGGTAACACACGGGCACATGCTTCGCGAATTAATAAACAACATGCTGGCTTTGCCCCATAAAACACGGTTCCCGCACGATAATTGTGGGCTAAGTCATGTATCGGTAGGTGACGTAAATATGGTCAGTTATATCAATCGACCAATTTTTTCTAACCAATGACTTCACGGCGACCGCCTTTCCGGCGCTGAGCGCCCACATGCTGGTGTGTAAGCCGAGCGTTTAGCGTAGAGGAGGAATCATGCATCAAGTAGCCACGCAATGGATCGTAGGGTTACTAAGAGATAGAAATATACCTTTCATAATTTGTGGTGGGCTTGCAGCGAAAGGCTATGGCGCTGAACGTGACCTGCATGATATCGACCTTTTTGTTCCTGGTGAGCACTTTTCATCAGTGGTACAGGCTGGTCAGGAATTTGTATCCAAAGCTGCCGCTCACCGCCAAGAGGAAGGGTGGGATCTCACCTACGTCCAATTCAAGTATGAAGGCATTAAAGTCGAGGTAGGCAACGCTGATGGTCCGAAGATATTTGATTCAGGCAACGAGCAGTGGGTGCCTCTCAATATAGATTTTTCTCGCTTTGATACCGTAAATTTGCTGGGTCTTGAGCTTCCTCTTATGCTGCGGGAAGATCTGATACGGTATAAATCTGCGCTCTCACGGCCGGTAGATATCGAGGATATCCGTGATATACGGCAGAGCGCATAATAAAACCATCCAACGGATGCCAAAGCCTCTGCTTTGCTCCAGTTTTGTCATCAGGGATGGCGGTGTTAGATGTCGGTGGCAGCATAGCCAAATAGGGATAGTTAAATGAAATTAAAAATTTTCCAAGTTGATGCTTTTACGGGCCATGTGTTTGGAGGCAATCCCGCTGCAGTATGCCCACTGGAAGCTTGGCTTGACGACTGCTTATTACAAGCCATTGCCGAAGAGAACAACCTCTCTGAAACAGCATTTTTTGTCGCTACAGGAGATGCTTTTGAGTTGCGGTGGTTTACGCCAGCAGAAGAGGTGGACTTGTGTGGTCATGCGACGCTTGCGGCCGCTCATGTTCTTTTTACCCATCTCGCCTACGCCGATCCGGAGGTGGTATTCCACACTCGAAGTGGACCCCTTATCGTCAAGCGTGTAGAACAAGGGTATTCCATGGATTTTCCCGCTACTCGGCCGGTTCCAATTGAGGCGCCACAAAAGCTTATCGAAGGGCTCGGGAAGAGGCCCAAGGAAGTGCTCGAAGCGTTTGATTATGTGGCAGTTTTTGAGTCGGAAGGTGATGTTGAGTCGTTAAAGCCAGACTTCTTGAAACTACATGAGCTCGGGTTGCGAGGAGTGATCGTCACTGCACCGGGGGACCAGGTGGATTTTGTAAGCCGCTGTTTCTTCCCCAAGCTGCGTGTAAATGAAGACCCCGTGACGGGATCTGCACATTGCGAGCTCGCTCCCTACTGGGCAAAGCATCTTGAGAAGAATCAGCTAAGTGCTGCCCAGCTTTCAAAGAGAGGAGGAAGAGTCGAATGCGAGGTAAAAGATGATCGAGTGTGCCTCGTAGGCGGTTGTGTAGATTTCATGATCGCGGAAGTTCACATTCCATAAATATAAAACTGGGCAAGTGGCACACCTGATGAACGCATGGGGGCTGGGGCTAAAAATAGCGTGATGTCGACACTATCTGATTGAGCATCACTGGGCTTCAGCCTCTGAATGCCGATATTAGCGTAACCCAGCTTGATGACAGATTGAGCCGAAAATACGGGCATGAGGCAGTAGAGGTAGCCTGGCACCGTACTTCCTACAGCGTCTTTATGCCCTTGGACTGCAATGAATGAGAGTAACGGGAGATTACGATGTAGTAGTCATATTCTTTCTTGCTTTCCTGCCGCAGTTTGTCGTGGAAGGTGCGGGCCCTGTAAGCGCTCGGCTGTTTTTGCACGGCACTATGATCACTGTCGTAGCGGCTGTTGTAGAGCCCCCTTTGGTCCTGGCGGGTGCCAAGTTAGGGGCATGCTTCAGGCAAAATCGTCGAGCGGGTTTATGGGTGGACCGTGGCCTTGGTGCCTTGTTCGTCGCTTTGGGTGCGCGCCTTGCGGCCAGCACGCGATAATGACGATGAACGGTATGGTCATCTGGTTTTCAACTATAGGGTCAGGCCATCCACTCAATGCAACATCTCTGCTTACATTGTGCATCTGGTGAGAGTAGGCGTCTGCATCACAGTGACAGGGGGGGAATGTGAAAAAAGTGCTAATGAGTGCCTGTCTTCTAGGGAAAAGTGTCCGGTACGACGGTGGTAGCCTACCGGTACATGATCAAATCGTGGCGCGGTGGATTTCTGAAGGCCGAGTGGTATCTGTTTGCCCAGAGGTGGAAGCAGGCATGAGTATTCCCAGAGTGCCTGCGGAAATCTTCGAGGGCTGTGGAAACAGTGTGTTAGACGGTGAGGCCGACGTCATGGAAAAAGGCGGCAACATTGTGACTGATAGTTTTATTGCTGGTGCGTCGGTGGCCCTGGAGCTGTGCAAAAGGTTTCATATTGAAATAGCCGTGCTGGCTGAGGCTAGCCCTTCCTGCGGCAGTTCATTCATCTACGACGGTCACTTCTCAGGAAATAGGAACCCTGGGATGGGGGTTACCGCTGCGCTGCTGCGCCGGCACGATATTCAGGTATTTAGCCAGCATGAAATCGAGGATGCCAATAAGGCACTTGACGCAACAAGCCACCTACCCACAAAGGAAGCGCATGCCCTACGAACTCGATAACCGTCTGGTCATTGGCGTTGCCTCCAGTGCGGTCTTTGATCTGAGCGAATCCGATGCCGTCTTTCGCCGCGAGGGGGAGGAGCAGTACCGCGAATATCAGGAAAAGAATCTTGAGGTTCCGCTCCCCAAGGGCATCGCGTTTCCGTTTATCAAGCGGCTGCTGGCGTTGAACGACTTGAGCCCCAGCCCGGAAGACCCGCTGGTGGAGGTGGTGCTGCTGTCACGCAACGACCCGGATACCGGCTTGCGCGTCATGAAAACCATCGAGCACTACGGGCTGGGCATTACCCGGGCGATCTTCATGCAGGGGCGTTCGCCCTATGAGTACATTCCCGCGTTGAACATTGCGCTATTTTTGTCTGGCCACAAGCCAGACGTGGAGGCCGCCATTGGCAGCGGGCACCCGGCGGGGCAGGTGCTGGATTCCATGTTTGACGACGATGAAGACGACCAGACACTGCGCATCGCTTTTGACTTTGATGGCGTGCTGGCGGGCGACGAATCCGAGTCGGTCATGCAGGCATCAGGTCTCACGGCTTTCCATGATCATGAAGTCAAGAACGTGATGCAGCCCCACCATCCTGGGCCACTGAAAGAGTTCCTGGTACGCATTTCAAGAATCCAGTCGGCGGAAGAAGCGTACAAACAGCGCCACCCGGAGTATGAAAACCGTATACGCGTTTCGATTGTTACCGCCCGCAATGCGCCTTCCCACGAACGCGCCTTGAAAACGCTGAAAAGCTGGGGTGTCATGGCCAACGATGCGTTCTTCCTGGGCGGCATCGAGAAGGGCAGGGTGCTGGGTGTGTTGAAGCCGCACATCTTCTTCGATGATCAGTCTGGTCATTTGCAGTCCGCCAGTGCGGTGGTGCCTTCTGTTCATATTCCGTTTGGTGTCACCAACCAGCCCAGGGCGAAGGCAGACGAGCCTGATGCCGGTAGCTGACCCTTTTCACTTTAGATGGTGGGAACCGACATGACCCTGATGACGCTCCTGTTATTCATACCTGCATGTTTTGCCCTGAACATGGCCCCCGGCCCCAACAACCTGCTCTCCATGGCGAATGCCAAGCGATACGGCATACGGGTGGCCTGCTATGCGGGGATGGGTCGGTTGGTGGCCTTTGTGGGCATGATTACATTGGCCGCTACCGGGTTGGCCACCGTGCTGCATACCTCCGAAAAGGTGTTTCTCTCCGTCAAAATCGCCGGTGTGCTGTACCTCCTCTGGCTGGCGTATCAGCTCTGGAACGCAGACCCAGCAGAAGGCGATAGCGAGGCGCTGGGCGGCAAGAATCTGCTTCAACTGGCGAGGCAGGAGTTCCTGCTGGCAGCGGGCAACCCCAAAGCCATCCTGATCTTTACCGCGTTCCTGCCCCAGTTTGTCGACCCTGCGGGTTCCGTAGGGCTTCAGTTCCTGATACTCGGGACGCTGTTTCTGATGCTGGAGTGGGTCGCCATCGCCGGTTACGCGTTCTTCGGCAAGGCATTGCGCCACTGGTTCTCGCGCCCCTCCATGCGGCGCCTGTTCAATCGAGTGTGTGCCGGGTTATTGGGAAGTGCGGGAGCAGGGCTGCTGTTGGCCCGCCGTGAGTGAAGGGGATCGAAATGACTGCCGATTGGGGGGAGAAACATGCCTGAAGTGTCGAGAGCGGTATTTCCTGATGATCTACACGCTGTGCTGGCTCTCTATCAAGAGTATATCGACAGCACGTCGGTGGACCTTTCTTTTCAAGGAAATGATCAGGAGTTCAGCCAGCTAGCTGAAAAGTACTCCTCTGAAGAGTCACAGATATTTCTGCTGAAAAAAGAGGGTGTGCCGGTGGGTTGCGCCGCTTTTCGGAAGCTGGACGCCCACACGTGTGAAATGAAACGGGTCTATATCCGACCTGGTGCCCGCGGCAACCAGTGGGGGGCCATGCTAATGGATAGAGTGCTGCAGGCGGCGAATGAGAGTGGCTACAAGAAAATCTGCCTGGATGTACTGCCCGAATTTACGGCAGCTTTGAAGCTATACAAGTCATATGGGTTTGTGGAGCATCCACCCGTCACGCATAACCCCGTGCCTGGAACGCATTTTCTGGGATTGGATTTAAAGAACTAGCGGCAATGGTCGCATTACCCGTGAGGATTCCACCCTTTTGATGGCTATTCCAACGATACCCAGTGAAGCGCAGCAGGCCCAGCAAGTAGCGAAAAAGGTGCTGGGTGAGTCGATTGTTGGTATTTACCTCTTTGGTTCTGCGGTAGTAGGCGGCTTAAAACCTGATAGCGACGTCGATATCCTTATTAGCGTTGCCCAGCCGCTGTGCCGCGAACAGAGGAAGGCATTGGCGGCCCAATTGATGAGTGTGTCCGGTGCGATCGGCAATATACATGGCATCAGGCCATTGGAGCTGACCGTGATAACGGTTTCAGGGGAGGCTCCCTGGCCATTTCCTCCGCAAGCGGAGTTTGTATATGGGGAATGGATGCGCGAGCAGTTCGAGGCGGGCAGTGTACCAGCCCCTGCCCGTGACCCTGACCTGGTCATCGTCTTGAAAAAAGTGAGGGAGCATGGCCTGGCGCTTCATGGCCCCAACGCTGCAGAGGTTATCCCCTCGATACCTATGGCTGATATCCGAGTGGCCATTCAACATGCCTTGCCCACTTTGTTGGCAGAATCGCAAGGGGATGAACGTAACGTGATTTTGACCCTGGCTCGCATGTGGCTCACAGCCTCTACCGGCACTATCGAGCCTAAAGATGTGGCTGCAGAGTGGGCGGAGAAGCGGGCTCCTTCAAGGTACGCAGCGCAATTGAAGTATGCGCGGGAAGGCTACCTGGGAATCGTCGATGATCAATGGCTAGACAGGCAAGAAGAGTTTGATGCACTGGTAGGCTATATGGAGCGCGCTATAACCTTGTCTTTATCGTAAAAAGCTTGGTAACGGTGTAGTAACCGCGAATCATCACGCAGTGTTGGCCCTATTAGCCGAGCCACGGGCTGCTCTTGGTGGCGCGCCGTGTGCGGCTTTGTTCGGGCACGATGCCAGGGGATTAAATTGACTGACTTGGAGATGGTAGCCAGCCAGTGCTAGTTATGGAAATGGAGTGCTGATATTGAATGGATTATTTTTCCCCGTGATTGAAACCGCGCGGTTGATACTTAAACCCTTGGCCATCAATGACTCGGATAGCCTGCTGGAAATCTTTTCTGATCATGAGGTCATGCGGTATTGGAACACTGCACCTTGGGCAACGATTCAGGACGCCATTGATTTCATTAATGGAAGTCATGAGTCGATGCGCCGTGAAGTGTCGCTGGTGCTCGGCGTGTATGTGAAGTCGACAGGTGAGTTGGCTGGCAAGTGCATGCTGTTCAGCTACGATCAAGCATCCAAACGGGCTGAAATCGGGTTTGGGTTGGGCCGTTCATGCTGGGGGCAGGGGTATATTCATGAGGCTGGCGAGGCGTTGATTCAGTACGGCTTCAACTCATTGGGGCTCCGGCGGATTGAAGCAGAGATTGACCCAGAGAACCAGGCGTCAGCGAAAGCACTAGGTAAGCTCGGGTTTTCTCAAGAGGGGCTGCTAAGGCAGCGCTGGGAAGTCAATGGCGTTGTCTCTGACTCGGCAATGTATGGGCGCTTGGTCAGTGATCTTCCCGCATAGCGGATGGCGGTGTCCGCCCGCTGGTGGAGCCTGGATGGCTGCCTACTTTTCTATTGGTGGCGCTGCCTCGCGGGTGCCTCGCTGATCGCTCGTTACCACGCGCTACGGGTGTATTACCTTGGGTAGCGGGTAGCATCGTCGTGAGGCGATGCACTCATATCACGCGCTTTCTCGCAGTATTTCAATGATCGTTTGCCTTAGCCAGTTGTGCCCGGCATCGCTTTCTCGCCGTGAGTGCCAGACCATGTCGTATGCAAATGGGTCGATGGGGTAAGGGGGCGCGAAGAGTTGCAGCGGTGAGTCTTCCAGAAATAGATCGAAGCTGCGCCGGGCGGCCGTCACGATCAGGTCGGTGTTGGCCACCACGCGGCTGGCGACGCCCCAGTGGGGCAAAGTGATGGCGACCCGGCGGGTGACGCCTTCGCGATGCAGTGCGTTCTCTATCTCGTTGCTTTCACTGCTGTGCATGGCCACCAGCACGTGGGGCCTCGAAAGCCACGCGGTTTTATCGAGGCTGCCTGTGCTGGGCAGTGTGTTTTTATCCGCCGCACAAACGAAGTGTTCGATGAAGAGCGTATGGGTGCGCAATTCATCGGAAAGGGGCGACGGGAACACGCCAAACGCCATGTCGATCTCTCCGTCATGGACCCCAGCCAGCATCGAGGCTCGGCTACCTTGCGCGACTTGCAGGTCGACCCCCGGGGCGTCGGCGCGCAAGCGCTGTACCAGGCGCGGCAGAATTACCCGAGAGCCATAGTCCGACATGGCCAGCCGAAACACCCGCTTTGCCTGGGCGGGGTCGAAGGCGGGCTGGTCGAGCAGTGCGCCGAGCTGATGCAGTGCTTCCGTCAATGCCGGTAGCAGCTCGCTGGCGCGAGAAGTGAGTTCCAGTTTGCCTGTTCGTCGCACCAGCAGCGGGTCGTCAAAGATGGCACGCAGGTGGGCGAGGGCATGGCTCACGGCGGGTTGGCTTTTATGTAAGCGGCGTGCCGCTCGCGAGACATGCTTTTCCACCAGTAGCGCGTGAAGGGTAACCAGCAGGTTGAGATCGATGCGTCTTAAATTATTCATGGCTCGAATAGTGGAAAATAAAAAATGGAATTTCAATTCTTGAAATGAATTATACAAGATAAAAGGCACCTTACAGATGTATCAGGAGCCTTGGCATGAACTCATCTTTCTGCGTAGTGGCACTGGCGGCGGTGGCGGTCATCGCGGGCGCTTTGGTGCCGTTTCAAGCAGGTAGCAACGCCGAATTGGGCCGAGCGTTGGGCCATCCTCTTTGGGCGACACTGGTCTCTCTGATGGTGAGTATTCTGGTCGTTATTCCCATTGCGCTGGCGATGCAGGCAGCGCCTCCTGTTATCAGGCACCTTCCCGCGTGGGCATGGCTGGGCGGCGTGGCAGGCGCTATCTATGTGTCGTCGGCGCTGATACTGGTGCCGCGAGTGGGAGCCACCAGCTTCATGGTGTGTGTGATTGCAGGGCAGTTGATCGCATCTCTGCTGCTGGATTACCACGGCTGGATGAACTTGCCTGTCAGAGAGCTCAGCATGGGGCGTGTGTTGGGAGTGGCGCTGGTGTTGGCGGGCATGGTGACGGTGCTGTGGTTCTCACCGACCAATACACCACCTCGACAAAGTGCTGGACAGGTGGTGACGGGCAACGTTTCCTCATGAAGCGGCTAGGCATTTTGGTTAACCTTTTCCATCCAATAGGTCCATCCAATAGGCGCTCGAACAGTCAAGGAGCGGCATCATGAACGGAGTAACGCTGCGTACAGCCCATGTTAATGAGCTGGGGGCGCTGGTAGCCATCGACGATGATGCGGGTCAGCTGTTCGTTCGTGCTGGGCTCGACATCGATATCGAGCAGGGGCATCCTTTTGTGGTATCCGAACAGCAGCGGTGGGCTCTTGCCATTGAACGCGGGCTTGCCCTGGTGGCCGCTGACACTGGCAATAGGCCTGTCGGTTTCATGATCCTCGGTGACGTTGATGGAGAGCCTTATCTGGATCAACTTTCCGTACGCACGGGCCATATGCAGCAAGGGATAGGTAGCATGCTGGTTCATCACGCTATTTCATGGAGCGCTCATCGGCCCCTCTGGCTTACCACCTATGCGCATTTGCCCTGGAATAAGCCCTTCTACGAGAAACATGGTTTTGTGAAGCATCCGGAAGAAGAGTGCGGTGCAGAGCTCTGCGCTATCTTGCGAGAACAGCGGGCAGCGCTTCCCGACCCGATGCAGCGAATTGCCATGGTGCGCCGTTGCCCGTAGTGTCAGGCAACCTACCCATGTCGAACGAACGCCTTCTTTCTTCAGGAGCCTATGGATAATCGGCATATCGTGATATTCGATGGTGTATGCAATTTCTGCAACGGCGCGGTGAATTTCATCATCCAGCGAGATCCAGAGGGCGTCTTTGCCTTCACCCCGATGCAGAGTGAGTTGGCCCAGGAGCTGACGGAGCGCTTCGACGTTCCTGATGTGGGCACGGACACCCTGGTGCTGATCAAGAAGGGTGAGTGTTATGTGCTCTCGGATGCTGCCCTTGAGATCGCCAAAGACCTGAAAGGGCCTTGGCGGCTGTGCTATGTATTCAAGAGGGTGCCCAGGCCGATCAGGGACGCGGCTTATAAACTATTCGCGCGGCATCGCTATCGGCTCTTCGGTAAGAAAAATGCCTGTATGGTGCCGTCAGCAAAGGTGAAGTCGCGGTTTGTGGGGGGCGATACCTGATCCGTGAGGCGGGTTGCTTACCTTTTCTCTCGGTGGCACGGCCTCGCGGGTGCCTCGCTACTCGCTCGTTACCACGCGCTACAATGTCATTCTTTGCCTGCTGTGTCAGTAGAAAGCAAACCTGTGTCTAGGCACTCACACCATAAGGAAACGGTCACTCATGCCTACCGCCATCGTTCTTGGTGCCACTGGCGCCATTGGGCAACACCTCGTGACGCAGCTTTCCCAGCGCGATGAGGTGGAGAGCGTCATTGTCGTGACCCGCCGCGAGCTGGATGTTGCCCGTGAATTTCCCCACGCTAACGCTTCCAGGCTTCAGCCTGCGCTGCTGGATTTCGAACGGTTGGAAGCTGAGGTTGCCGAACGGGTGCCCGCTGGGGCCATGGCGTTTGTAGCGCTGGGCACCACGAAAAAGCAGGCAGGGAGTAAAGCGGCGTTTCGTCGCGTGGATCATGGGTTGGTGCTGGCGTTTGCCCGTGCCTGCAAAGCGGCGGGGGTGAGCCGGTTGGCCGTGGTGACGACGCACGGTGCCAATGCTCGCTCGTCGATATTTTATAACCGCGTGAAAGGCGAAGTGGAGCGGGATATTCAGGCGCTGGGGTTGCCCTGTGTGTTCTTTGCTCGGCCCTCGCTGTTGTTGGGGCGGCCGCAGGATGGACGCTTGGCAGAGACGTGGGCGAGCGCGGTGCTGGCACCCGCAGTGCGGTGGCTACCGCTTACCCTGAGGCCTATTTCGGTAGAGGCCGTGGCAGCGGGCATGGTCAAGGTGGCGCTGGAGGAGGTCACGCCCTCCATCGTGCAAAGTAATGCGGCCCTGCATCGCTTGAGCATGGGTAGCTAGTCAGGCTTTCGGCTTGCAGCAAGCAGTGTAGGCAGGTTGTGTTCGATCCAATCGGTTAGCGCTTCGATGTGCTGCCCCAGCTCTTTGCCTGGCGACGTTAATGAATACTCCACATGCGGCGGCACAACGGGACGCGCATAGCGTGCGACCAGGCCATCTTCTTCCAGTTGCTGAAGCGTTTGTGCCAGCATTTTCTCACTGACTCCCTCGATCTTGCGACGCAGTTCGCTGAAGCGGTGGGTGCCTTTCATCAACACCAGCAGCACTAAAACCCCCCACTGGCTGGTCACGTGTTTCAAAATCTGCCGCGATGGGCAGGCTTTTGCGAGTACTTCGCCACGGCGCATGGCATTGGCGAGTGCTCCATGGCTGGCGCTTTGAGAAGGGGGCGTTGGGTGACGGGTCATGGTACTTACCTTTTTGTGCGTACTTACTAAAAGTTAGTTTAAAGGGTACGCTTCGTTTCACCAACCATTGCAGATGAATGAGGGTGAAAACATGATCGTAGTAACGGGTGCTACCGGACAGCTAGGCCGCTTGGTGATTGATGCGCTATTGAAGCGCGTGCCTGCCGAGCACATTGTGGCCGCCGTGCGGAATGTGGAAAAAGCCCAGCCGCTGGCCGAGCTAGGCGTACACGTACGTCAAGCCAATTACGATGACCCTGACAGCTGGCAAGCGGCTTTGCAAGGGGCCGAGAAGGTGCTGCTGATCTCGTCTAGCGAGATTGGCCAGCGTGTCAATCAGCATCGGGCGGTCATCGAGGCTGCGAAGCATCAGGGCGTGGCACTATTGGCGTATACCAGCCTACTGCATGCCGATTCGTCGCCGCTTGGTCTAGCGCAGGAGCACCGTGAGACCGAGGCACTGATTCATGCCTCTGGTGTTCCTTATGTGCTGCTGCGCAACGGCTGGTACACCGAAAATTATACGCAGGGAGCTCCTGGGGCGGTCGCCCAGGGTGCCTTGTTTGGCTGTGCCGACGAGGGGCGGATTGCCTCGGCTGGGCGGGCTGATTACGCCGAAGCAGCGGCCATCGTGCTGGCCAGCGATCAGCACAGGGAGCCCGTGTATGAGTTGGCTGGTGACAGCGCGTATACGCTGGGCGAGCTGGCAGCCGTTATCGCGCGGCAAAGCGGGCAGCGCGTCGATTACGTCAACGTGAGTGAGGCCGACTACGTAAGTGCTTTGCAGCAGGCGGGGCTGCCGAAGGAGTTCGCTAGCGTATTGGCAGACGCCGATAGGGGAGTGGCCAAGGGGGCCCTGTTGGATGAGGGCCGTCAGTTGAGCCAGTTGCTGGGTAGGCCCACGCTGACGCTGGAGGAGGCTGTCAAACAGGCGCTGTCGTAATCGCGGGGATGTGTATGACGAACATGATAGCGTTGTCTACATAGCCGCCAAACCGAGGGCATGTCTTGCAAGCCGTTGGCCCTCATCCCATCACGGAGTGTGCGGTCCATCCACACGCTGCGTTGAGTAAAGAGAGCAGTATCCACGGGGGAGGCAAGCACTCCCCCGTGGCCGATCACACGATCAGTAGCCGAGATAATGCCCTGCCACGAGCGCTATCCAGCACATGACGTAAATGAGTGCCAGCAGGGGCATGATCACCTTTAGCCACTGGGCATAAGACACTTTTCCCAGCGCCAGCATGGCCAGGGTGCCGCCTGAAGTGGGAACGATCAGGTTGGTGAGGCCGTCGCCGACCTGGAACGATGTGATCATCAACTGGCGGCTCATGCCGATGAGATCGGCCAGAGGAATCAGTATAGGCATGGTGACCAATGCTTGGCCTGATCCGCCGGGAATGAAGAGGTTAATGATCCCCTGGATGACACTGGAAGCCACCGCTGCCATGGCAATAGGCATGTCGCCTACCAGGCTGCTCAGCGAATTGACGATGGTGTCGATGATATGGGCATCTTGAAGAATGACCTGAATCGAGGCTGCTACGCCAATCACCAGCGCGCCCGCAGTGACGGAGGCTGCCCCTTCCATCATCTGCTTGACCAGCTCGTTGGCGCCCAGACCATTGGCAAAGCCGATCACGATGGCCATGAGCAAGAACATCGCAGCGATTTCATTGATGTACCAGCCGCGAGTAAAAACACCGACCAGCATGATAACTAGGCCAGCAATGAAAATGCCCAGCGTCATGATGTTGCGACGCGATAAGCTGTAATCCTGAAGGCGCTTGTTCAACTCGGCGGGCTGGTCGTCCTTGTAGTCGACATTCACTACGTAGCGGCAGATAAAGACCGTTAGGGTGCTTAGGCAAGCCAGCACCATGAGCAGTCGGAGCCACCAGCCCGAAAAGGTGGGTAGTTCGCCAATGCCCTGCGCGACGCCGACGGTATAAGGATTGATGGGAGAGAGTGCGAAGCCGATACCGATACCGCCCACTGCCATGACGACACCGACCAGGCGTGAACAGCCGATAGCAGTGGCAATCAGTACGCCAATGGGTACTAGCGCAATATTGTTTTCAAAGCCGACTGCGACACCAAAAAAGCCGTAAATGAAAGTGCCTGCGGCAATGATGAGGTTACGGCTCCGAGGATTGTTTTCTGCGCCGACTCGGTGTACCGCCACGCCAATCGCATTTTCCAGGGCGCCCGTGCGCTGCAGGATATGAAACAGTCCGCCTGCGATAAACACGATGAACAGGAATTGCGAGGCGTTGATCAAGCCTTCGGGAATGGCGACAAAGATTCGGAATAAGTGCAAATTGGCGACATCGGCCAGGTAATCGAACGATCCCGGAATCACGGTGGTGCGCCCGTTGATGGTTTCCCGCTCGAACTCGCCTGCTGGGACGATGAACGTCATCAGGTAGGCGGCTACCAGAATCAGGAAAATCAGGACCATCGGGTCAGGTACCTGTTGGTACCATTTTCGTTGCTGCGTCGCAGACGCCTTGTTGGAGTGTTGTGGTGGTTGGTTCATGAGGCACCCATGGGTCGTTATCGTGGTGGATTGCAGCATTTAGCCAAGCGTTGGCAGGTGTGGTAGAGCACCTGAATCGCCTTCATCAGGTCCTCTGGGGTGATGGCTTCGTCCGGGTGATGGCTGATCCCCTTGTGGCAGCGCACGAAGAGCATGCCGATATCGCATAGCTGCGCCATGGCCAACCCATCGTGGCCTGCGCCGCTGAACAACACTTTCGGGGCGACGCCGCTGTCTTGCACCGCTTGCTCCAACATCGATGTTAGACAAGGGGCGCACTGCACGGCGGCTTGTTCGTAGGTTTGGGTATGCGTGTAAGTGAGGTTCAGCGCTGGCAGTGCATGGCTGACTTGATCGAGCAGCGTTGAACGCGCCTGCTGGCGTATGGCATCTTGCGGCGAACGTAACTCCACCGTGAGTGTGGTGGTTTGCGGAATGACATTGACCCCGTTGGGCGCATTGGTGATTTTACCCACCACGCCGACCAGCTGATCGGTCTGTTTGCAAAGAGTATCGACCAGCCGGATGACTTCGGCAGCGCCCACTAGTGCATCGCGACGAAGAGCCATGGGGACAGTGCCAGCGTGCCCAGCCATGCCCTGAATGACGAATTGGTGACGCTCGATTCCGGTAATCGCATTGACCACGCCAACGGGTAGCGAAGCCTCTTCCAGTTGGGGCCCCTGTTCGATGTGCGCTTCCAGAAAGGCCAATACCTCGTCAGGAGCGTAGCGGTCCTCAGGAATGCTGTCGGGGTCGCAGCCAAAATCGCGCAATGCCTGTGCCAGGGAAATGCCGTTGTCGTCGGTGGCGGAAAGGCTGTCGGGATCGAACGTGCCTGCCAGCACTTTGGAACCCAGTAGCGTAGAGCTAAAGCGAGTGCCTTCCTCATCGCTGAAGGCCACGATATCGATATGAAAGGGGAGAGAAATTTGCTGGGCGCGGAGATAACTGATCAAGGCAAGCGGCAGAATGATCCCCATCATGCCATCGTATTTGCCACCGTTGGGAACGGTATCCTGGTGAGAGCCCATCAGTAGCACTTTAGCGTCGGGTAAATGACTGGCATGGCGTCCAATGAGGTTGGCGCCATGGTCTCGCCTCACCGACATGCCCAGCGCTTCCATCCAGCTCGACAGCTTTTCCAGTACTGCTTCGTGCTCAGGCGTAGCGCATAAGCGGGTAACGCCTTGTTGAGCGCTGTCCTGAGTTTCCGAGCAGCGTGCTGCTGCTTCAAGCCAATGCCAAGCCTGCTGACCTGCCGCTTCCAGCGTTATTGTCATGGTGACCTCGTTATCAAGCATGCGCGTGTCGTGTCGCGTCTATTTATCATGATAAATTAGGCTAGGTGACGCACTTTGGCTCTGTCAACGCTTTGCTCACGGCCATGGCAGGGCATTCGGTTAGTGCGCTTCAAAAACGTTTGTAACGGCAGGGGCTTAACCAGGAAGAGGTGCGCCCAGGGTTAGACGTATGTCTAGCCCTGGTCAGATGGGCAAGTGCGTAAAGGCTAGTGTCGATGGGGATGGCTGGCGGTAGGGAGCCGCTGCAAGAACGTCTGGTATTCCTCGTTATCCTGTACGCGGTGGTAGAGTTTGGCTAGCTCTGTTGCCGCGCTGGGTGCATCATCCACCCGTAAGTCCAGCGGCAAGCCGCCGGGCGCTCGCATCTTGATAGCTGCCGAACGCGTACCGCGCTGGTCGCCACCTACGCTTTGCGCGGCCAGTAGTGCGGCCAGCAGGGCGTGTGCCAGGCCTTCGGAGTACTGGTGTTGCTGGAATGCATCTACCATGGCCGGGATCACCAGGTCGTTGGCCAACATGTTCCCTGCGACCACAAGCCCCGTCGAAAGGTGCATCCCAACCTTGGGGGCATTCTGTTCGCCTGTCCAGCCTGCACTTTGGCCATGAATATCCATGATGGCTATCTGTCGCCACGCCTCTCCCTGATCATGATGTCGCAGCTGCGCTATCACATTTTCGACCTCCATGCCTTGTGCTAGCCGCGCGAGGCCTTGTTCGGCCGCCATCACATGCGTACTAAATCCTTGGGTAATGGCGGCGCCGACGCCAGGCAGCAGATGGGGCACAAAACCACCCAAGGCTGGCCCGCCCGTCGCGCAGGCAACGCCCAGGGTGTTGGTATCTGCATCCAGTGCAATTAGGCTGTAGGTCATGGGCATACCTCGTGGCCGCTGAGTGAAAAGGAAGGCAGCAAAACGCTGGAAATGAAGCATCGTTCATCATCCTGACAGCATAGTCAAAACGTAGATGAGTAAACGTGCGGGGCGGCTTGCGCCTCAGTCAGGTTCTCTACCAACGTCTCCTGTACGCCACTGTTCAAGCCATGGATGATTGTCTTTTCGCGCTTGTTAATTCTTTCAGGAATCGCATGAATCGACCACGCCAGCCTATCAGGCGCAAACGCACCGAAGTCATCGCCGACGCGGTCAAGGAGTACATCGCCCGCCATGGCCTCAAACCTGGCGACCGGTTGCCGCAAGAGTCTGACTTGATTGACGCGCTCCAGGCTTCCAAGGGGACCATCAGAGAAGCCCTGAGAGGGCTTGAAGCACAAGGGCTCATTCAAACGCGTACAGGACCTGGTGGCGGCGCTTTTATCAGCGACGTGAGCGATGACCGCGCCATGGAATTGCTGGGCAATTACTTTTTTTTCAAACCGCCCACCATTCATGATATCTACGAAGCCCGCAAAGCACTCTGGCCCGCGTTGATCACCAGTCTGGAAGGGCAGTTGGACGAGACGGCCTTCGCCCGTTTGGAAGAGACGATTACCTACTATGACCATGCACCTGAGTCATTGGACGAAGAGCGAATACAGCGTATCAAGGAGCTGGAGTTTCATCTTGTGCTGGTGGACTACTGCCCGAATCCGCTGCTCGCCATGATGTGCCGGTTTCCTATTCGCCTTCTTATGAGCCTGACGGTGTGCCAAAAAATCTACGATTTACCCTACCCGGAACTCCGGCAGCGTGGTTATCGCTATCAGCGACGGTTGGTGGACGCACTACGAGCTGCCAACATGGAAGAGGCACGTTGTATTGTCAGCGAGCACATGCAGGCTGCTCAGGTGTTGATGGAGTCGCGTGAGGCAATGCTGGAAAAGGCCTTTTTCAAGGCCAGTAGTGACGCAGGTGAAGGCGCCAATCGTGATTATCTGGCCCTGGTGGATTATGCAAGTCTGCTGAATGATGGTCGCGACAGCCAGAGGTAAGTGCACGCCCCCACGCCGTGGCACTGTAAACCTGCCGACCAAACCATCACGCGCGGGTATTCTCCAGCGCCTCGATCATCCTGCGCGCTGCGTTGGAGAGCGTGCGGTTGTGGTGCACCAGATAACCCAGTGGGCGGTGGATGGGGTCGGTATCCACCGGTAGCTCGACCAGTTCGCTGTCGAGCATGCTTTCCGGCAGCAGGCTCCAGCCGAGCCCGACGCTGCACATCATCTTCAGGGTTTCTAGGTAGTTGGTGGACATGCTGACCGGCAGGGTCAGGCCGGCGGCCTGGAAGCGCTGGCCGATCAGGGTGTGGGTGAAGGTCTTGGCGCCGGGCATCACGCAGTTCACCTCGCACAGTTCGGCCAGGCTCAGCGTGGCCTGGGTGCGGCTGCGCTGGGCCAGCGGGTGGTCCTTGGCGCAGACGAAGCAGAGCCGGTCGCGCCAGAGTTCGACCACCTGCAGCTGCTCCACCGGGTGGGGCGCCAGGGTGACGATGGCCATTTCCAGGGTGCCATCCACCACGCCCTGATAGGCAAGCTCGGAGTCCAGGAAGTGCAGGTCGAGGGCCACTTCCGGGTGGCGCTGGGTGTAGAGTTTGAGCAGCGGCGGCAGCCGGTGCAGGCCGATGTGGTGGCTGGTGGCCAGGGTGAGCTTGCCGCCCACCTGGCCGGAAAGGTTGGCCAGTGCGCGGCGGCTGTCGTCCACGGTGAACAGGATACGCTGGGCGCGGGGCAGCAGCAGGTTGCCTGCCTCGGTGAGGGTGATTTTACGCCCGATACGGTCGAAAAGCCGCGTGCCCAGCAGCTCTTCCAGGGTGGCAATGCGTTTACTCACCGCTGGCTGCGTAAGGTGAAGCTGCTCGGCGGCGCGGGAGAAGCTTTGGGTTTGTGCCACGGCAAGAAAGGCTTGCAGGCTTTGGGTATCCACGGCGTCTCCCTGATCAACTATTCCTATTTGGAATCTAAAGTATGAATAACATGAATTGCTTTTATGTGCGAGTCGGGTAACACTCGGGTCATCGTCCATGACGCCCGCGACAAGAGCGGCCCGTAGAAGCCGCCAACACGACTAGCAGGGCACTGCCCAGGAGAGCCACATGTCAGGTCAAACCCTTTACGACAAACTCTGGAACCAGCACTTGGTCAAGCAGCGCGATGACGGCACGGCGCTGATCTACATCGACCGCCAACTGCTCCACGAAGTGACCTCGCCACAGGCGTTTGAAGGCCTGCGTCTGGCCAACCGCAAGCCCTGGCGCCTGGATGCCAACCTGGCCACCCCCGATCATAACGTGCCCACCACGGTGAAAGAGCGTGCCGAGGGCAACAGCGGCATCAAGGACCCGGTCTCGTTGATTCAGGTGCAGACCCTGGACGACAACTGCCAGGCCTTCGGTATCGAAGAGTTCAAGATCAACGACCCCCGCCAGGGCATCGTGCACGTGGTGGGCCCCGAGCAGGGTGCCACACTGCCCGGCATGACCGTGGTGTGCGGCGACTCGCATACCGCCACCCACGGCGCCTTTGCCGCGCTGGCCCACGGTATCGGCACCTCGGAAGTGGAACACGTGCTGGCTACCCAGTGTTTGCTGGCGCAGAAGATGAAGAACATGCAGGTGCGCGTGGAAGGCGAGCTGGGCCTGGGCGTGACCGCCAAGGACGTGGTGCTGGCCATCATCGGCAAGATTGGTACCGCAGGCGGCACCGGCTATGCCATCGAGTTTGCTGGAAGCGCCATCGAATCGCTCTCCATGGAAGGCCGCATGACCGTGTGCAACATGGCCATCGAAGCGGGTGCCCGAGTGGGGCTGATTGCGGTCGACGACACCACCATCGATTACCTCGCCGAGCGCCCCTTTGCGCCCACCGCCGAGCAGTGGGAAGCCGCCGTGGCCGACTGGCGTCTGCTGGTCTCCGATGCCGATGCCCACTTCGATAAAGTGGTCACCCTGAAGGCCGAAGAGATCGAGCCTCAGGTAAGCTGGGGCACCAGCCCCGAAATGGTCACCGGTATTTCCGGTCAGGTGCCCGACCCCCAGGCCGCCGATGACGAAACCGTCCAGCGCAGCCACTCCCGCGCGCTGGAGTACATGGGCCTGCAGGCCAACCAGAAAATTACCGATATCAAGCTGGACAAGGTGTTCATCGGCTCCTGCACCAACTCGCGTATCGAAGACCTGCGTGAAGCCGCCAAGGTGGCCAAGGGCAACAAGGTAGCCGATACCATCAAGCTGGCCATGGTGGTGCCGGGTTCTGGCCTGGTGAAGCGCCAGGCGGAAGCCGAAGGCCTCGACAAGATCTTCATCGAAGCGGGCTTCGAGTGGCGCGAGCCGGGTTGCTCCATGTGTCTGGCCATGAATGCCGACAAGCTGGGCGCTGGCGAGCACTGCGCCTCGACCTCCAACCGTAACTTCGAAGGTCGTCAGGGGTACGGCGGGCGTACGCACCTGGTGAGCCCGGCCATGGCCGCTGCGGCCGCCATTGCTGGCCACTTCGTCGATGTCCGTACCTTGCCTGCCAACGATGCCACCCACGCCCAGGAGGCCTGAGCCATGAAAAAGTTCGAACGTTTTGAAGGCATCGTCGCGCCTCTGGACCGTGCCAATGTCGATACCGATCTGATCATTCCGAAGCAGTTCCTGAAGTCCATCAAGCGGACCGGCTTTGGCGTGAACCTGTTCGATGAGCTGCGCTACCTGGACGAAGGCCAACCCGGTCAGGACTGCTCCCAGCGCCCGCTGAATCCGGATTTCGTTCTGAACCAGCCGCGCTTCAAAGGCGCCGAGGTACTGCTGGCACGGCGTAACTTTGGCTGCGGCAGCTCCCGCGAGCACGCGCCCTGGGCGCTGGAAGATTTTGGCTTCAAGGTAGTGATTGCCCCTAGCTTTGCCGATATCTTCTACAACAACGCGTTCAAAAACGGCATCCTGCTGGTGACGCTGGCTGAAGAGCAGGTGGATCGCCTGTTTGCCGAGGTGGACGCCAACGAAGGCTACCAGCTGGACGTCGACCTGGAGCATCAGCGCGTGATCACGCCCAGCGGCGAGATTCTGGAATTCGAGGTCGATGAATTCCGCAAGCACTGCCTGCTGAACGGCCTGGACGATATCGGCATTACCCTGCAAGACGAAGAGGCCATTCGCAGCTTCGAAGCGCAGCATCGTCAGCAGCGCCCGTGGCTGTTCCGCCAGCCCGCGTAAGTCTTCCATTTTTTGTGCTAAGGATTGAGCATGACTCATAAGGTGTTACTGCTGCCCGGTGACGGTATCGGCCCGGAAATTGCCGCCCAGGCGGCGCGTTTGTTGAAAGCCTGCCAAGACGCTGGCCTGGACATCGAGGTGGAAGAGGGTCTGGTGGGCGGCTCGGCCTACGACGTACACGGCGAGCCGCTGCCCGCCGAAACGTTGGAAAAAGCCAAGGCTTCCAGCGCGATTTTGCTGGGTGCCGTGGGCGGCCCCAAATGGGACAAGATCGAAGACCTCTCCAAGCGTCCTGAGAAAGGCTTGCTGGGCCTGCGCAAGAACCTGGGACTGTTTGGCAACCTGCGTCCGGCCATGCTCTACCCGCAGTTGGCCAGCGCTTCCAGCTTGAAGCCCGAGCTGGTGGCCGGGCTGGATATCATGATCGTGCGTGAACTCACCGGCGGCATCTACTTCGGCCAGCCCCGGGGTATCGAAGTGCGCGACGGCGAGCGGGTCGGCTTCAATACCTATATCTACTCCGAGAGCGAAATCGAGCGCATTGGCCGTGTCGCCTTCGAGATGGCCCAGAAGCGCGGCAAGAAGCTCTGCTCGGTGGACAAGGCCAACGTGCTGGAAGTGACGATTCTGTGGCGTGAGGTCATGGAGCGGCTGGCACCGGAATACCCGGATGTAGAGCTGTCGCACATGTACGTGGACAACGCCGCCATGCAGCTGGTGCGTGCACCGAAGCAGTTCGATGTGGTGGTCACTGGCAACATGTTTGGCGACATTCTCTCCGATGCCGCCGCCATGCTGACCGGCTCCATCGGCATGTTGCCTTCTGCATCGCTCAACGAGAGCGGGCAGGGCATGTACGAGCCTTGCCACGGCAGCGCGCCGGACATCGCAGGCCAGAACGTCGCCAACCCGCTGGCCATGATGCTCTCGGTGGCCATGATGCTGCGCTACTCGCTCAATGAGCCCGCCATGGCCGAGCGCATTGAAGCGGCGGTGGGCAGCGTGCTGGACGACGGCCTGCGCACGGCGGATATCGCTTCCGAAGGCACCCGTCGGGTCTCCACGGTGGAGATGGGCGATGCGGTGCTGGCGGCCTTTGCACAACGCTCAGCCTAAGGCTAGCAAGAAGAGCATGGGCAAAAAGAAAGCCTGCTAATGGGTTGATTCGCTTCGACTCATCGCAAAGCAACCAACGTCGGCTGCCCCCAAGGGGTGGCCGACGTCGTGTCGGATATTTGTGTATAATACTTATCTCATTCTTGGTTGGAGGACTTCACATGTTGAAAGTCGGTTTCGTGGGATGGCGTGGCATGGTGGGCTCTGTGCTGATGCAGCGCATGCAGGAAGAGGGTGATTTCAACGGTATCGAGCCGATCTTTTTCACCACTTCTCAAGTTGGCCAGCCCGGCCCCGACATCGGCGTGGACGTGCCTCCGCTGAAAGATGCGTTTGCACTGGATGACCTGAAAGCGCTGGACGTGATCATCACCTGTCAGGGCGGTGACTACACCAAGAAGGTCTACGGCGACCTGCGCAGCGGCGGTTGGCAAGGTTATTGGATCGATGCCGCCAGCACCCTGCGGATGGAAGACGAAGCCACCATCATCCTCGACCCGGTGAACCGCAAGGTCATCGATGCACAGCTGGCGAAAGGTGCCAAAACCTTCGTGGGCGGCAACTGCACCGTCAGCCTGATGCTGATGGGCCTTGGCGGCCTGTTCGAGGCCGATATGGTCGAGTGGATGACCTCCATGACCTATCAGGCGGCGTCCGGCTCCGGTGCCAAGCACATGCGCGAGCTGCTCAACCAGATGGGCCACCTGCGTGATAGCGTGGCCAGCGAATTGGCCGACCCGGCCAGCGCCATTCTGGATATCGACCGCAAGGTCACTGCGGCCATGCGTGGCGGCGACTTCCCCACGGAAAACTTCACTGCGCCGCTGGCGGGCAGCCTGCTGCCGTGGATCGACACCAAGCTGGAGAGCGGCCAGAGCCGCGAAGAGTGGAAGGGCAGCGTCGAGACCAACAAGATTCTGGGTCTGCAGAACAACCCGATTCCCATCGATGGGCTTTGCGTGCGTATCGGTGCCATGCGCTCCCACAGTCAAGCGTTCACCATCAAGCTGAAGCAGGATGTGCCGCTGGACGAAATCGAAGAGCGCATTGCCAAGCACAACGAGTGGGTTCGCCTGATTCCCAACGACAAGGAAGCCACTGTGGCAGGCCTGACCCCGGCAGCAGCCACGGGCACGCTGCAAGTGCCGGTCGGTCGGCTGCGCAAGCTGAACATGGGCGGTGAATACCTCTCCGCCTTCAGCGTGGGCGACCAGCTGCTGTGGGGGGCCGCCGAGCCGCTCAAGCGCATGCTGAAGATCCTGCGCGAGCAGTAATCCAGCGCGGGTCGTCAGGTAAACCAGTGGGAAGCTGTTCGCAGCTTCCCATTTTTTTGCCCGTCAGGCGTGTCGAGGGTGCATTGGCCCAAGCGGCATGTTAAATACGTTATGATAAAAACGAATTAAGTCATTGTGATGGGTGAACGTCTCGGCACAATGTAACGCAGGGAATCGCAGGCAGTAGGGGCCGTAATGAAAAACAAGCTGGCATGGTTGTCATGGCTGCCGCTAGGTGCGGTAAGCCCGTTGGCGCTGGCCGTGGGGCTGGGGCAGGTGACGGTCAACTCACCGCTGCAGGCACCGCTGAATGCCTCCGCACCCATCGTGGATGTCTCCGAGGCTGCGCTGGGCGAGTTACGAGTGGAGGTCGCTGATGAAGCAGCCTTTACCGCCCAGGGGCTGGAGTGGACACCGCTGGCGGCTAGCGTGCGCGCCGAGATCGAGCGTCTGCCCGGCGGTGCTCGGGTGGTGCTGCGCACCGAGCAGGAGGTGCTGGAACCCTGGCTGGATCTGCTGTTGACCATCAGCGGCCCCGAGGGGCGTAGCGCCGAGGCGTTCACGCTACTGTTCGATTTGCCGGAGAGCGCCGCCAGTGCGCCGGTGGCGGCACCGGTCAGCCATGTAAGCCCGTCCGCGACGGCTGCACAAGCCCCGCCACAGGCAGTCTCTTCTTCGCCATCGCCATCGCCATCGCCATCGCCATCGCCATCGTCCGCATCCGTGGCCAGTGCGGCCCAGGCGCCTGGCGGAACGGCCTATGTGGCCAGCGGCGATTCATTGTGGGGCGTGGCGGCGCGGGTCAAGCCCGCCGAGGTCAGCGTCCAGCAGATGATGCTGGCCCTGGTCGAAGCCAACCCGTCGGCGTTCCCTTCCGGTAACCCGGATGAACTTCGCGCCGGGCAAACCCTGGTAGTGCCAGGTCGCGAGCAAATCATGGCACGTAGCCCCAGCCAGGCATCCCAGGCGGTGCAGGCCATGCGCCAAACGGCGGCGGCGCCCGCGCCTGCGTCAACCCCTGCGGCGAGCGAACCCGAGGCCACGGCGGCGGCGCCATCGTCAGGCGAGGAGCCGGTGCTGGCCGACGAGGCGCTGGCCGCGAGCGAGCAGTTGCCACAGGGCGCGCCAGAAGGCCCATTGGCCGAGGGTAATGCCGAGGGCGAGACAGAGAGCGAGCTGGCAGGGCTGACCCTCAACGACCTGGCAGAACAGCTGCGCGAAAGCCAGGCCATGCTGCAAACCGTCCTCGAAGAGCGTGATCTGATGCGGGCGGAAATGGCCGCGCTGCGTCAGGAGGTGGCCTCGTTGACGGAGGCGCTACAGGCGTCTCAACAGGAAACCCAGCGTGCCCTGGCCGCCGCAGAAGCCATGGCGGCCAGCGCGGGTCAGGCGGCCGGTGCGCGAGCGTCCGGGCCGGGGGTGGTCGCACGGCTGGAGGCCTATCAGTGGCCGCTGGCCAGTGCCGCCCTGGCGCTGTTGCTGGGGGCGCTGGTGTGGTCACGCAAACGCCGCGAGCGCCAGTGGGAGGACGTGCCAGCGCCCGCCGCTGCCGTGGAAACGCCCCCACGGCGCGCCGAGCCAGTCATGGAAAGCACCGGCACCGCTGGCGCGCCTCTGGCGGAGCCGCCCCTTGCCGAACCACCGCCTTTCGATATCCCGAAAGCGCCGCCGCAGGTAGCCGAGCGCTATGAGCAGGTGTCTGCTGCTGACGAGCCGGTGACCGACGAGCTTGCTGTCCAAGAGCCTGTTGCTCAAGAGCCTAGTGAGCATAGCCCCTTGGAGGAGCCATCTTCGCAAGCCAGCTCCCCGGAGTGGAGTTCAAGCGAGGAAGAAGTCGAATCCGCTGTCGATGAAGACGAAGCCGCCCTGGAAGCGGCTTTCCTGGACACCCCCGAGCCCGTCGAAGAGCCAGCGCCGCGGCCGCCGCTGGCGCTGGAAGAGCCAATGCTCGTCGAACCGACGCCTGCCGGAGTGAATCAGGCCGCGCCCGACGCTCCGCCGGAACAGGAGGAGGATGCTGCGGAGCCGTCGACGCCCCAGGCGCCTGCGCAACCGGTGCCGGACGATCATCGGGCGCACTATATCGATTATCATCCGCCCTCGCTGCAGGCCAACGAGCCAGACGAGGCCGAGACCTCCTTGTCAGGAAACGCGGACGCTGCGCCGCTGCGCACCCGCTATACCCCTGAAGAGGAGTGGGAAATCGAAGAGGTGGCATTCGAGCCGCGACGTCGGGATAATAGCGACTCTTCCAAATCCTCCAAATGACGTGGCTTGATGACGCTGTTCTACCACTTTGATGAAACACAACCGCTGGCTGGCCGACTGGCCATGGGCGTCGAATATGACGGCACACGTTTTTGTGGCTTTCAGCGCCTGAAGCATGCCGCCTCCGTGCAACAGGCCATCGAAGATGCGCTGGGCAAGGTGGCGGGGGCGCCCGTGCATATCTACGCCAGCGGCCGTACCGATTCCGGTGTGCACGCCACGCGCCAAGTGATTCACTTCGACCCGCCGGTACAGCGCACTGAAAAAGCGTGGATCTTCGGCTCCAATACCAATCTGCCCCGAGACGTGGCGGTGCGTTGGGTGAAGCCGGTATCCGACGATTTTCATTCGCGCCTTGGCGCGCTGGCACGCCGTTACCGCTACATCTTTCTGAATCAGATCAGCCGCCCGGTCATGGAGCGCCACAACGTCACCTGGTGTCGCGACCCGCTGGATGCCGATGCCATGCATCGTGCGGCCCAGGTGCTGGTGGGCGAGCACGATTTCAGCAGCTTCCGCGCGGCGGGCTGCCAGTCGAAATCCCCCTGGCGCCAGATGCACTTCGTCGAAGTGAAGCGTTACGGCCCGCTGGTGGTGATCGATATCCAAGGCAATGCCTTCCTGCATCACATGATCCGTAACATTGCCGGAGCGCTGGCCAGCGTTGGCCGGGGGGCGCAGGACGAAGGGCATATCGCCCGCCTTCTGGCGATGAAGAATCGCCAGAAGGGCGATGTCACGGCGCCTGCCTGCGGCCTGCATTTCGTCGACTCCCTCTACGACGAACGTTTCGAGATTCCCAAGGAGCCGCTGGGGCCCAATCTGCTGGCCTTCACCGGCGAGTGGACCGGCGAGCGGGCGCTGCCGGAGACGCCCAGAGTGGCCGCCCGGCGCCAGCTCACCTTTACCCAGCAAGCCAGCCCTGAACAGCAGGAGAGCGCCTCATGACCGCACCTGGTCGCACGCGTATCAAGTTTTGTGGCTTTACTCGCCACGAGGACGTGGCCCAGGCCGTGGCGCTGGGGGTCGATGCGCTGGGGTTCGTCATGTGGCCCAAGAGCGCGCGGGGTATCGACCCTGATGCGTTGGCGGCGCTGGCAGCACCGGTACCGGCTTTCGTGACGCGGGTGGGGCTGTTCGTCAACCCTGACGTGGCGCTGGTGGAGGCGTGTTTGCCGCACCTGGATTTGATCCAGTTCCACGGTGACGAGCCCGCCGACTTCTGCGCCCAGTTCGATCGCCCCTGGATCAAGGCGCTGCGCATGCGTGACGACCTCGACCTGCATCAGGCAGCGCAGCAGTACGCGGCCGCCCAGGCACTGCTGCTGGACGCTTACCGACCGGGCGTGCCTGGCGGAACCGGAGAAACCTTCGACTGGTCTAGAATCCCCGCAGCCCTGCAAAAACCTGTTATTCTCGCGGGTGGGCTGACGGTCGAGAACATTGCCGCCGCGGTGGCGCAGGTGGCTCCCTATGCGGTTGATGTATCAGGGGGAATCGAAGCCGCCCCAGGCCAAAAGGATGCTCGGCGAATGGCCGACTTCGTGGCTCAGGTCGGGCGGGCCGATCAGCGCTGACGAGGGGCGTGAAACCCTTCTTCCGCCTTTATGTATTCATTCATCTTTGCCTTTCTGGCAATCCTGTGAGGTATGCCTGTGACAGTCTCAGCAACTGAAACCAAGTTCAGCGACCTGACCCGAATGCCGGATGCCCGTGGTCACTTTGGCCCCTATGGCGGCCGGTTCGTGTCGGAAACCCTGAGTTACGCTCTTGAAGAGCTGGAGCAGACCTACTTCAGCCTGCGCGACGACCCGGCCTTTCAGGCGGAGTTCGACCGCGACCTGGCGCACTATGTGGGGCGCCCCTCGCCGCTGTATCACGCCGAGCGCTGGTCCAACTCACTGGGTGGCGCGCAAATCTGGTTGAAGCGCGAAGACCTCAACCATACCGGTGCCCACAAGGTGAACAACACCATCGGTCAGGCGCTGCTGGCCAAGAAGACCGGCAAGCCTCGGGTCATCGCTGAAACCGGCGCGGGTCAGCACGGTGTGGCCACGGCCACGGTTGCCGCGCGGCTAGGGCTGGAGTGCGATGTCTACATGGGCGCCGCCGATGTCCAGCGCCAGAAGCTGAACGTCTATCGCATGCGGCTGCTGGGCGCGCGGGTCATTCCGGTGGAGTCCGGCACCCGCACGCTCAAGGACGCCATGAACGAGGCGTTGCGTGACTGGGTCACCAACGTGGACAACACCTTCTACATCATCGGTACCGTGGCCGGGCCGCATCCGTACCCGCTGCTGGTGCGCGATTTCAATGCGGTGGTGGGGCGCGAGGCGCGCCGCCAGTCGCTGGAGCAGATCGGCCGCTTGCCGGATGCGCTGGTAGCGTGCGTCGGCGGTGGCTCCAATGCCATTGGCCTGTTCTACCCGTTCGTCGAAGATGACGCCGTGGCCATGTACGGTGTCGAGGCAGGGGGCGACGGGGTGGAAACCGGCCGCCACGCCGCGCCGCTGTCTTCCAATGCACCGCGTGGCGTACTGCACGGCAACCGCACCTACCTGATGTCCGACGAAGCGGGCCAGGTGATGGATACTCACTCCATCTCCGCAGGCCTCGATTATCCTGGCGTTGGCCCCGAGCACGCGCTTTGGAAAGACGCCGGTCGCGTGCAGTATGTGGCCGCCAACGACCAGCAGGTGCTGGAAGCGTTCCGCGAGCTGACCCGCATGGAGGGCATCATGCCTGCGCTGGAGTCTGCCCACGCCTTGGCCCATGCCAAGGTGCTGGCGCCCACCATGCGGCCTGATCAGCATATCGTGGTGAACCTTTCAGGGCGTGGTGACAAGGACATCATGACCGTGGCTAACATCGACGGCATCGAGTTTTAAGGGCTAGCATGAATCGAATCGACCAGCGTTTTTCCGAATTGAAGCAGCAGGGCCGCAAGGCTCTGATCCCTTACATCACCGCCGGGGACCCTGCGCCCCAGTACACGGTAGGCTTCATGCACGCCCTGGTGGATGCCGGGGCCGATGTGATCGAGCTTGGCGTGCCGTTCTCCGACCCGATGGCGGATGGCCCGGTCATTCAGAAGGCCTGCGAGCGGGCTCTGAAGCAGGGCACCCGGCTGGTGGACCTGCTGGACATGGTGGCCGAGTTTCGCCAGACCGATACCCAGACACCCATCGTGCTGATGGGCTACCTGAATCCTATCGAACGCATCGGTTACACGGCCTTTGCCGATAAAGCCGCCAGCGTCGGTGTGGACGGCGTGCTGGTGGTGGACATGCCGCCGGAAGAGGCGGACGAGTTCGGCCCGCTGCTCAAAGCGCGCGGCTTGGCAGCGATTTTCCTGGTTGCGCCTACCACTTCCCATGCCCGTGCCGCTACAATATGCGCCCACGGTGAGGGGTATCTTTACTATGTGTCGCTCAAAGGCGTGACCGGGGCGGCCACATTGAACGCAGCCGATGTCGCTGAACACCTGGCGCCGCTGCGTGACATGACCGATTTGCCGCTGTGCGTTGGGTTCGGCATTCGCGATGGGGTGACGGCCGCCGAGGTGGCGAAAGTCGCCGATGGCGTGATCGTCGGCAGCGCGCTGGTCAACCGCATTGCGGACAGCGTGGATGCCCCTGAAACCATCGCCGGACAGTTGAAGAGCGTGTTGGCTGAAATGCGGACCGCCATGGATGCCTGAGTGCATCCTCTCATCGTCTACACTGAATCTTGAATTGACGACACTCATCAAGCTTGGCTTGGCCAAGCGTTGACGTATACGGAAGCCTTTTTGATATGAGCTGGTTAGACAAGATCGTGCCCTCCATGGGGCGTATCCAGCGGAAGGACCGTCGTGCCAGCGTGCCCGATGGCCTCTGGCGTAAATGTCCCAAATGCGAGGCGGTGCTGTACCTGCCGGAGCTGGAAAAGCACCACAGCGTCTGTCCCAAGTGTGACCATCACTTGCGTCTGACCGCCCGCAAGCGCCTTGACTGGTTCCTGGACAAGCAGGGGCGCGAAGAGGTGGGGGCCGAGATCGAGCCCAATGACCGCCTCAAGTTCCGCGACTCCAAGAAGTACAAGGACCGCCTGACGGCTGCCCAGAAAGAGACCGGTGAAAAAGACGCGCTGGTTGCCATGCGTGGCGAGCTGGATGGCCTGCCGGTCGTGGCCGTGGCCTTCGAGTTCACCTTCATGGGCGGCTCCATGGGTGCCGTGGTCGGCGAAAAGTTCGTGCGCGCGGCCACCATTGCGCTGGACGAGGGTATTCCGCTGATCTGCTTTGCTGCCTCGGGTGGCGCGCGGATGCAGGAAGCGCTGTTCTCGCTGATGCAGATGGCCAAGACCTCGGCAGCACTGGAGAAGCTCAAACAGGCGGGCGTCCCCTATATTTCCGTGCTGACCGACCCGGTGTTTGGTGGCGTTTCCGCGTCGCTGGCCATGCTGGGTGACCTGAACATTGCCGAACCCAACGCACTGATCGGTTTTGCAGGCCCTCGGGTCATCGAACAGACCGTGCGCGAAACGCTGCCGGAAGGTTTCCAGCGCAGCGAGTTTCTGCTCGAACACGGCACGGTCGACATGATCGTACATCGTCATGACATGCGTGCGCGTGTCGGTGGTGTGCTGCGCAAGCTGACTCATCAGAACCCACTGCACGTCAGTGGTGAGCCGGAAGTCGATGCCGAGATCGCGGAGCCAGTGGTTGATGAAGCAGCGCTGGCCGATGCCGCAGAAAGCAGCGCTCAGGCAGAGCCTGCCAAGCCTGCGAGCGATGACGCGTCGCGCAATGCCTAGCACGTTAGCCGAATGGCTGAATCATCTTGAGACGCTGCATCCGGTAGGCATCGACATGGGCCTGGAGCGGGTGTCGCAGGTGGCCCGGCGCATGGGGCTGCTGGACCGCCCCCTGGCCCGCCAGGTGATTACCGTGGCAGGCACCAATGGCAAGGGCTCGACCCTTGCCATGATCGATGCGGTGGCGCGGGCGCATGGCCTGCGCACCGGTACCTACACGTCTCCTCATCTGCTGCGCTATAACGAGCGTGTCACGCTGGAAGGTCGCGAAGCCAGTGACCAAACCCTGGTCGAAGGCTTCATTCAGGTGGAGGATGCTCGCCTGGAAGCGCCCGCCATCAGTCTGACCTACTTCGAGGCGGGCACTCTGTGTGCGCTCTGGTGTCTGGCCAATGCCGAGCTGGATCTGGCGGTATTGGAGGTAGGGCTGGGCGGGCGGCTGGATGCCGTCAACATCATCGATGCCGATGTGGCCATCGTGACCACCATCGCGCTGGATCATGCCAATTTCCTGGGAACCGATCTGGCTCAGATCGGCCGCGAAAAAGCGGGCATCTTTCGCCCCCTGAAACCCGCCGTATTGGGAAGCTTGACGCTGCCCACGAGCGTGCTGGACACGGCCATTGCCGTGGCTGCGCCCAGCTACGTGCTGGGCGTGGGTTTCAGCCATAGCGCGGGTGACGAGCCGCCAGGAACTCCTTGGTGCTGGCATGGGCTCAACGGTGAAGGGGATACTCTTTCCCTTGACGCGCTGCCCGACCCAGGCTTGCCCATCGACAATGCGGCGACGGCGCTGCAGGCGCTGGCGCTGGCAGGCGTGCCGTTGAAGGTGCGGCCGGTCAGTGAAGCGCTGGCCACTGTGACGCTGCCGGGGCGCATGCAGTGGAGCGGGCAGTGGTGCCTGGACGTGGGGCATAATCCGCATGCGGCCAGCTATCTGGCGCGCAGGCTTCCCGCGCCGCCTGCCGGTGGTCGCCAGTGGGGGCTGCTTGGCATGCTCAATGACAAGGATGCCGACGGTGTGATTGAGGCATTGTTGCCGCGTATCCGTGACTGGGTCTGCGTCAGCCTGGAAGGCGAACGTGGCCGCTTGGCCAGCGAGCTTGCCGAGCGTATTACGTCGCTGGGTGGGCGCGTGTATCATTGCGCCGATTCTCCGCAGGCCGGGGCAGAGTGGCTGGCTCAACGGCTGACGCCAGAGGATCGGGTATTGGCAACGGGGTCATTCTTTACCGTGGCAGCGCTACTGGCGATGTCACTGCCTCAAGCATCGCCGCAGGCACGTTAAGCTGGAGGGAGAGGGATATGAAATACGGTAAAACGGAACGCATTAGCGGTCTCGTGATTCTGCTGGCCGTGCTGGCGATCATCGTGCCGTGGTTGATGAGTGACCCGGCTCCCCGGGAGGAGCGTCCGCAGCCCACCTTCGTGATCGAACAGCCGGTGAACGTGGTGCGTCAGGACGTTCCTGTGCCCGAGATGCCTGCTTCCATCAACGCGCCGTCTCCCCTCGAGCCGCTGGAGAATGCCGAGGTAGTGGACGAGCCCATCGAGGTCGTGCCGCTGGAACCGCAGACCGAGGCCGTTGCCAGTGCGCCCGCTGAGACGCCTCCGCCAGCGGCACCCGCCGAAGCGCCGCGCAGCGAACCGACGCCCGCTCCCGCCAATGACCCGATTGCCGAGCTGGTGGCCGCTAACCAGAACCGTGGCAGCAGTAGCAGCGGCAGCAGCAATGGTTCTGCTCCCCAGGCTCAGCAGCAGGGCGAATGGGCCGTTCAGGTAGGCAGTTTTGGCGATGCCGCCAATGCCCAGCGCATCAGCGACCAACTCACCAATCAAGGTTTCCGCGTTTTCCAGCGCCCGCGTGACAACAACCTCACCACCGTGCTGGTGGGCCCGTACGGCTCTTCGGAAGATGGCGAGGCGGCGTTGGCGCTGGTGAAAGAGCGCGCCAATGTTCAAGGCCTTCTGGTGCGGGTAAGAGACTGATCATGGCGCTGACATGGATTGATGCCGTTTTTCTGGCCGTGCTGGCGCTATCGATGCTGGCAGGCTTCGTACGGGGCTTCGTGCGTGAATCGCTGGGGCTGGCTGCCTGGGTCGTCGCGCTGATGGTGGCGCGGGTGCTGGCCGAGCCGGTGGCCGAGCTTATGGCCGGCTTCATCGAGAGCTTCGATGCTCGCCTGGTGCTGGCCTTTGCGCTGGTCATCTTTGCGGTGATTCTGCTGTGCGGCATCGTGATACGTATCGTTCACGCCGCCGTGGAGTGGGTGGGCATGGGGCTGTTGAACCGCTTTGCGGGCGCTGCGTTCGGGCTTGCCCGTGGCGCGGTCATCCTGCTGGTGGTGACCGTGCTGATCACCTTGACACCGTTGGCAGACCTTCAGGCATGGCAGGAAGCCTCGCTGCGCCCCACCTTCATCGAGTTGCGGGACTGGGCCGTGAGCCAACTGGACCAGTGGGAGCGTGAGCTGCCGACGCCACCGGCGTCGCTGCGCGATGTCTCGCTCCCCGAATTGCGCGTACCCGTTCAGCAGTAGCCGAGCGGTGGATGTCGTGCCGCTGTCTGGCAGCGGCACGAGTAAGTTTGATGATCATACGGGTTTGCACCAGCAAGCCGTGGTTTTAAAGCGAGGTAACTGGAATGTGCGGTATAGTGGGCCTTCTGGCCAAGCAGGCGGTAAATCAGGGAATCTACGATGCCCTGACCGTACTTCAGCATCGGGGCCAGGACGCTGCCGGCATGATGACCTGGAGCGAGGGACGCTTCCTACTGCGCAAGAGTAACGGCCTGGTCCGTGACGTTTTCCATACTCGCCACATGGCGCGCCTGAAAGGCAACCTGGGCATTGGTCACGTGCGCTACCCCACGGCAGGCTCCTCCAGTGAGGCCGAGTCTCAGCCGTTCTACGTCAACTCCCCCTACGGCATCGCGCTGGCCCACAACGGCAACCTGACCAACTCCGAGCAGTTGAAGCAGGAACTGTTCTCCACGGACCTGCGCCATATCAATACCAGCTCCGACTCGGAAGTGCTGCTCAACGTCTTCGCCCACGAGCTGGGCAAGCAAGGACTTCACCTGGAAGCCGAGGACATCTTCGATGCGGTGCGTCGCGTGCATCGTCGCTGCAAGGGTGGCTATGCGGCCGTGGCGATCATCAACGGGTTCGGTATGGTCGCCTTCCGTGACCCCCACGGCATTCGCCCGGTGGTGTTCGGAACGCGCCAGGACCCCAACGGCCAGGAAGTGATGATCGCTTCCGAGTCGGTGGCGCTGGACGTGGGTGGTTTCGAGCTGGCGCGTGACCTGGCGCCGGGCGAGGCCATCTTCGTCGACATGCAGGGTCAGATTCACACCCAGGTCTGTGCCGACCGCCCCGAACTGCGTCCGTGTATCTTCGAGCACGTCTATCTGGCGCGCCCCGACTCCATCCTCGATGGCGCTTATGTCTACGGCACGCGCATGCAGATGGGTCGCAAGCTGGGCGACCGCATCATGAACGAGTGGCCCGACCACGATATCGATGTGGTCATCCCGATCCCGGACACCTCACGTACTTCGGCACTGGAGATGGCCCAGCATCTTGGCGTCACCTACCGCGAAGGCTTCATGAAGAACCGCTACATCGGCCGTACCTTCATCATGCCCGGGCAGACTCAGCGCAAGAAATCGGTGCGTCAGAAGCTGAATGCCATCGATGTCGAGTTCAAGGGCAAGAACGTACTGCTGGTGGATGACTCCATCGTGCGCGGCACCACCTGCAAGCAGATCATCCAGATGGCCCGGGATGCCGGTGCCCGCAAGGTCTATTTCGCCTCGGCGGCGCCCCCGGTGCGTTACCCCAACGTTTACGGCATCGACATGCCCGCGGCCACCGAGCTGATTGCCCATGGCCGTACGGAAGATGAAGTGGGTCAGCTGATCGGCGCCGACCGCATTTTCTATCAGGACCTCGAAGACCTGAAGAGCGCCTGTCGCGAGGTCAACCCCGAGATGGAAGCCTTCGATTGCTCGGTGTTCGATGGCAACTACGTCACCGGCGATATCGACGAGGCCTACCTGGCGGTACTGGAAGCTAGCCGTAACGATGCGGCCAAGGACAACAGCGCGGGTGACCATGCGCTGGTTGACATGCACAATCAAGACGATGACCTGGACGACTGAACGCGCATGCGCTGGCAACTTTCCTCAGGGGGAGTTGCCGGGGGAGTGGACGTTTTGGAAGCTGGACGTTTTGGAAAAGAGGGCGCTGCCATGCACGATGATCATCACCAGGAGGAGTGGTCGCTCGAAACGCTCGCCATTCGCGCGGGGCACCACCGCACGTTTGAGCAGGAGCATGCCGAGCCGATTTTTCCCACCTCGAGCTTTGTTTACGAGAGTGCTGCCGAAGCTGCCCGCAAGTTCGGTGGTCAAGAGCCGGGTAACGTCTACTCGCGCTTCACCAATCCGACGGTACATACCTTCGAACGCCGACTGGCGGCCCTCGAAGGCGGTGAGCGCTGCGTCGCCACCAGCTCTGGCATGGCCGCCATTCTTTCCACTGCCCTGGCACTGCTGTCGGCGGGGGATGAGATCGTGGCCTCGCGTTCGCTGTTTGGCTCTACGGTCAGCCTGTTCGACAAGTATCTGGGCAAGTTTGGCATTACCACGCGCTATGTGGAGCTTTCCAATCTGGCAGCCTGGGAAGCCGCAGTGACGCCCGCAACTCGGCTGATGTTTGCAGAAACGCCGTCCAATCCGCTTTCCGAAGTGGCCGATATTCCGGCCCTGGCAGCGTTGGCGAAGCGCAGCGGGGCCTTGCTGGCCATCGATAACTGTTTCCTTACGCCTGCTCTGCAACAGCCGCTGGCACTGGGGGCTGACCTAGTGATTCACTCGGCCACCAAATACCTGGATGGCCAGGGGCGCGCCGTGGGTGGAGCGGTGGTGGGGCGTCATGACCTGCTGGAAGAGGTGTTTGGCGTCGTGAGGACCTGTGGCCCTTGCCTGAGTCCGTTCAACGCGTGGATCTTCACCAAGGGGCTCGAGACCCTGTCGCTGCGCATGAAGGCCCACTGCGAGAACGCCTTGAGCCTGGCCCGCTGGCTCGACCAGCACCCCGCCGTCACTCGGGTGTATTACAGCGGCCTGGAAGCGCACCCTCAGCATGCGTTGGCCAAGCGCCAGCAGCAGGGTTTTGGTGCCGTGCTGGGATTCGAGGTGCTGGGTGGGCAAGAGGGCGCCTGGCAGGTGATCGACGCCACGCGCATGCTGTCGATTACCGGCAATCTGGGCGATGTCAAAACCACCATCACTCACCCGGCCACCACGACCCACGGGCGCCTTTCCGATGAGCAAAAAGCCGCCGCAGGGATTGCGCCGGGGCTGATTCGGGTAGCCGTCGGGCTTGAAAGTCAGGCGGATATCCAGCGTGACCTGGCCCGTGGCCTGGATGCGCTGGCTGCTCGTTGAAGTACGATATTGTGACGACTGACCGGCCGAGAGGCCGGTTTTTTATTGGCGAAACACGCCGACGTTTCATAAAGTGACACGGTACGGGCACGATGAAACGGTTTTTCCGAACGATGCGTTCTGCTTTTTTCAGCAGTGTTTTGTCATGCGAAAGGTTATGATTTTCATAACAAGTGAAGCATGCTGTGGGGCAGCGTGCAGCCGTCAATGGGGAATCAAGGATGTGGCGTAATACACGCAGTGGCTGGGGGGTGATCAGTATCGCGTTTCACTGGCTGAGCGCTTTGACCATCATTGGGTTGTTCGCGTTAGGCTGGTGGATGACCGGGTTGGGTTATTACGACCCTTGGTACAATCAGGCTCCCTGGATACACCGCTCGGTGGGCGTGCTACTGCTGCTGGCCACCTTTGGTCGATTGGCTTGGCGTTTCATGCAGCCGACCCCCGCGGCCGAGGGAGGGCGATTCGAGCGTCTGGCGGCTCACCTTGGCCACATAGCCCTTTACGTTTTGATGCTGACGGTACTGTTCAGTGGCTACCTGATTTCGACCGCCAACGGCCGTTCCATCAGTGTGTTTGGCTGGTTCGATGCCCCTGCCATCCTGCATGGCCTGCCCAATCAGGCCAGCGTGGCGGGCGACATACACTGGTACAGCGCGTTGGCGCTCATGGTATTGGCAGGTGGGCATGCGTTGGCGGCATTGGTACATCATTGGCGCTGGCGGCACGACACGCTGCGCCGCATGGTCAACCCGCGCCATGCGCAGCCAAAGCCCCATGCCCAGCCAAAGATTTGAACCCCTGTTCTACTCACCGCGGACTCATGATGGATCCGCAGTTTTGACCAAGGAAAGCGAGGAGATAGCAATGTTGAAGAAGACAGCGATTGCCACGGCACTGGCCGCAGCGGCTCTGGTTCCCTTGAGCCAGGCTCAGGCGGCTGATTATCAGATCGATATCGAAGGCCAGCACGCATTCGTGCAGTTCAAGATCAACCATCTGGGCTTCTCTTACATTCTGGGCAGCTTCGAGACCTTCGATGGCCAGTTCCATTACGATGCCGACGACCTGGATGCGTCTTCCGTCTCCATGGAAGTGCAGGTCAACAGCCTGACCACCAACCATGCCGAGCGTGATCGTCATATTCTGAGCGCTGACTTCCTCAACGCCAGCGAATTCCCCACGGCGACCTTCACGTCCACTGGTTTCGAAGCCACGGGTGATAACGAAGGCGTGGTGACCGGCGAGCTGACGCTGCACGGCGAAACTCAGGAAATCGAAATGCCGGTGACCCTGATGGGCGAAGGTGAAGACCCCTGGGGTAACTACCGCGCTGGTTTCGAAGGCAGCACCATGCTGACGCTGAGTGATTTCGGCATCGACATGAGCGACTTCCCGGAAGCCATGCACGAGCTGGAACTGTACGTCACCTTCGAAGGCATCCGCCAGTAAGCGATGACTGATCAGAACGCTGCCACCTTCACGGGTGGTGGCGTTTTTTGCGTTTTAAAGCCCCCGTAAATCGAGCAATACACCAAGGAGGCCGCCGTTGGCAGCCGCTATGCAACAACGTGAGTTGGCTATCACCCTGTGGCGTCAAACCTGGCCCATGGCCATTGGTGTTCTGGCGCTGCTCGGGTTTCAACTGGTCGACAGCGCCTTCATCGCGCGGCTGGGCACGGCCCCGCTGGCCGCGCAGTCGTTCACTTTTCCGCTGTCGTTTTTGATCATTGGTATTCAGGTGGGGATGGGCATCGCCATTGCGGCGCTCATCTCCCGAGCCTTGGGGGCCGGTGAGCAGGCCAGAGCCAGGCGCTTGAGCAGCCTGGTGCTGTTGGCGGGTGGTGCGGTCATCGGTGTGCTGGTCGTCGTGCTTTGGGCGTTGCAGGAGCCCTTGTTCAGCCTGCTGGGGGCCGACCAGCGTGCGCTAGGGCACATTCGAGCCTACTGGGCGCCGCAGCTGTTCGCCGCCTGGTTGGGCGCCTTGCTTTACTTCATCTACAGCGTGTTTCGCGCCCACGGCGATACTCGGTTGCCTGGCAAGATGATGGTGGTCAGCAGCCTGGTGAACCTGGTGCTGGACCCGCTGTTCATTTTTGGCATAGGCCCCTGGGAGGGGTGGGGGTTGCCGGGGGCTGCCTGGGCCACGGCCATTGCCTTTGCCGTGGGCTTGTGGTTTACCTGCCGCAAGCTCTATCGGCGTGACTGGGCGACCTCGGTGGCGCTGTGGCCAGAGATCAAACGCTCCTGGCGGCCTTTCA
The DNA here is from genome assembly GCF_007655045.1 of Halomonas sp. C22. Classification (NCBI taxonomy): domain Bacteria; kingdom Pseudomonadati; phylum Pseudomonadota; class Gammaproteobacteria; order Oceanospirillales; family Halomonadaceae; genus Halomonas; species Halomonas sp. C22. The sequence continues at coordinate 185,987 of NZ_VBVC01000005.1, forward strand.
CCGGCATTGCCGCGCCAGCCATGGTCAGCCAGCTGATGCCGCCGCTGGCCGCCATGCTGGCGATTGCGGCGGTGGCGGGGCTGGGGGATACCCAAGTCGCGGCCTGGGGGTTGGCCAGCCGATTGGAAACCCTTTCGCTGATGGTGATTCTTGCCATGACCATGTCGCTGCCCCCCTGGTTGGGGCGCTGCTATGGGGCTGGAGACTGGGAGCAGATTCATCGTCTCATGCGCCTGGCGCTGACCGTGGCCGTGGCCTGGCAGTTGGCGCTGGGCGTGTTGTTGGCGCTGGCGTCACCCTGGGTGGCCATGGCGCTGGCCGGTAATCCGGAAGTACAGAGCGAACTGGCGCTGCTGATACGTTTTCTGCTGCCCAGCTATGCGGCGCTGGGTGTATGCATGCTGGTGGTCTCGGCGGGCAATGCGCTGGGCTGGCCGCTGCGGGCCATGCTGCTCTCCAGTGCGCGGCTGTTCGTGTGCTACCTGCCGTGCCTTTGGGTGGGGGCGCAGCTGTTTGGCTGGACGGGGCTGGCTGCGGGTGCCGCTGTGGGGAATGTGCTGGCAGGCCTGATGGCTTGGGGAGCGCTGCGGCAGATTCTCTCCCGCCCGCATCGGCGGGCGGGAGTGTCATGACCCGACGACAGGTTCAGTGCTGGCGGCGTGATTCCTGAAACGAGAAATACAGGAACAGCAGCGCCATGGCGAGATAGCCCATCACGAAGTCGGGGGCCGCATTGAAGGCCAGCTTGGGCGCATGCATCAGGCCAACGAATGAAAAACCCGCTGCGATGGCGGCAAAGGCCGCTGCCCTGCGGAACTGATGGTCGATCACCGACACGGTCATGGCGCCCAGCAGGATGGCCATGAACATGGCACCTTGCCCCAGCACGACGATGGCGCTGGAGATGTCGCTGACCACCTCACCAGCTCCCCGGTTGAAGCGCGTCATCACATAATTGGCGAAGTAGGGCAGCATCGCCAGGGCGATGGCCGGGTAGTAGCGGGTATCGTTGGCCTGGAACGCAGTGGCGATCATGGACATCCCCACGAACACCAGAATAGGCGCCACGACGGAAACCGGAATGATGGCCGCCAGGGCAGCAATCAGGCCGAACATGGTGGCCAGCGCGTAGACGGCGCCGTTCAGCAGGCTGTAGCCGCGCCCGGCGCCCATCCATTTGGCACCCACCGTGGCAATGTAGACCGTGGTAGGAAACACGCCCCCAAACAAGGCCCCGATCATGGTGCCCGCGCCATCCACGGCCTGGCACTCCCGCACATCGTACTTGTCGCCTGCGGCTTCCATGGCCTCGACGTTGTTCATGGTTTCGATGGCGTTGTACAGGGTAATGGGCAGCACCACGGTCAGGACGGCCAGCATGCCGGTGAACAGCAGGCCCAGCCCTTCGAACCAGGCGAGATTGGGCAGCAAGGGGTAGAACCCCAGGTGGGTGAAGGCATCGCTGAAACGCTCGGTGCCTGCATCGCCAATCAGGTAGGCCATGGTCGTCCCGATGACGATGGCAAACAGCGAGGTGGGGAGCTTGAAGGGCATGCTCACCCTGGCGACCAGGCCCACGATGATGATCCCCAGCACCAGTAGCCCGATCACCGGCATTTCCAGTGTCTTGAACAGCATTTCACCCGCAATGAAGGTCAGCGCAACGCCTGCCACGGCACCCAGCATCGCGGCTCTGGGCAGGTGATACTGTACCCAGCGGCCCACGACGCTGATCAGGGCTTCGATGGCGCCGCTGATGAAGCAGGCGGCCACGGCGACTTTCCAGGCGAGTTCAGCATCGCCGGTCAGCTGTTTGGCGGGCAGCAGCACCCCGAACAGGAAGACGAACATCACCGGCGTGGAAATACCGTAGGAGAGCGCTGTGACGTCGCTGCGGTTCTCCTTGCGCGCCAAGCGAGCGGCGCTCCAGGCGTAGTAGAAATTGCCCACCATGACGGCGACCGCCGCCCCTGGCAGCACCTGCCCATACACGATGGAAGCAGGGAAACCCATGCCCAGCATGGTAATGGCGATAATGACGAAATTGGCGATGTTGTTCTGGAACAGCGCAAAGAAAGCGTCGGTATCTTCTTTTTTGTACCAGGGGTAGGGAGTGCTGGCAGCCGCCATGTTGTGCCTCTCGGTTATGGTGTGTTGTATACAAGGCTACGCTGAGTGTGCCGAATATTTGACTAATCGGTCAAGCGTTGCGTTGTCACGGACGCCGCGCGGGCGCCCCAGGCTCTGGCGGCGAAGGCGCAATTGTACACATCATTGCCCAAGAGGTTGATCTTTCTAAACAAAAACGCCCAGGCCAAAGCCTGGGCGTGATACGTCAGTGCGCGAGATCAGTCGTTGACTGCCGCGATGGCCTTGGCCAGGTAGGGAAGGTTCTCGTGGGAGAAACCTGCCACGTTGGCCCGGCCCGAGCGCACCATGTAGATGCCGAACTCGTCACGCAGGCGGTCTACCTGTTCCGGAGTCAGGCCTGTGTAGGAGAACATGCCGCGCTGCTCGGCTACGCAGGCGTATTTTTCCGCCAGACCGTAAGGCTTGAGTGCTTCGACGAAATCGCGACGCAGGGTGTTGATACGGTCGCGCATCTCCGTCAGCTCTTCACGCCACAGGGCGGACAGCTCGGCATCGTGGAGGATTTCACTGACGATGGCGCCGCCGTGGGCGGGCGGGTTGGAGTAGTTTTCCCGGGCAACGATGGCTGCCTGAGAGCGTACGTTTTCCATCTGCTCGGCGTCCTTGGCCACCAGAATCAGGCAGCCAGTGCGCTCGCAGTAGATACCGAAGTTCTTGGAGCAGGAGCTGGTGATGATCACCTCATCCAGGTTTTCAGCCAGCAGACGAACGCCGTAGGCATCTTCTTCCAGCCCTTCGCCGAAGCCTTGGTAGGCGAAGTCGATCAGCGGCAGCAGCTTGCGCTCTTGCAGAACGGCCATGACTTCCTGCCACTGGGCTTGAGAAAGATCGAAGCCGGTGGGGTTGTGGCAGCAGGCATGCAGCACGACCACGTCGCCTTCGGGGATCTGCTTGAGTGCTGCCAGCATGCCCGCGAAATCCAGACGGTTCTCGGCATCGACGTAGGGGTATTTGTGCAGCGCAATGCCCGCCGCGGTGAAGATGCCGTGGTGGTTGGGCCAAGTGGGGTCGCTGACCCAGATGCCTTTGCCGGGCAACTGGCTGGCAATGAAATCGGCCGCCAGACGCAGAGCGCCCGTGCCGCCCGGTGACTGCGTGGCGCTGGCACGATTGGCTTTCAATACCGCTGAGTCGGCACCCAGTACCATGGGCAGCACGGCATCGCCATAAGCAGGCGCGCCATGGGAGCCGATGTAGGTCTTGGTGGTTTCATTCTTGAGCAGGCGAGCTTCTGCTTCCTTGACCGCGCGCATGACCGGGGTATTGCCCGCTGCGTCACGATATACACCGACACCAAGGTCCACTTTCTGCGGATTGGTGTCTTTCTTGAAAGCTTCGATCAACCCGAGAATGGCGTCTCCAGGGACTCGCTCAATTTGCTCAAACATTTATTCGACTACCTCGTCGGTTCTGGCGGCAAGAATGAAATCATTGAGATGCAGGCCGCGCAGGGTATGCGTCCACCAGGTCACGGTGGTGCGACCCCACTCGGTCACGATGACCGGATGATGCCCAGCCTGCTCGGCGACCTCACCGACACGCTGGGTAAATGCCAACGCATCCGCGAAATCACGAAACGCAAAGCGTCTCGTCAACTTCATGATGCCATCGTGTTCGATAATCTGCCACTCTGGAAGTGCGGCCAGATGGGGTTGGCATGCCTCATGAGCGAGCGGCATGGCATCTGACGACACGGGCTGGAAGGCAGTGCGAGCGAGGCTTTGCATGGTCGGTCTCCGAAGGCGACGTTACTAGCGTCAGGGTAGAAGACGCACGCAGTCCCGGCCAACCTCCTTGGCGCGATAGAGCGCCTGATCCGCACGCTCCATCAGGCTGGTCAGGGGTTCGCCACAGCGGTACTCCGCAACCCCGATGCTCAGCGTGACGCTGCTCTGGCCAATGCCGAAATCGTGCTCGGCGATGGTTTTGCGCAGGCGGTCGGCAAGCGCATGGCATTGCTGCAGCGAGGTGAGCGGCAACAGTACCATGAACTCTTCACCTCCCAGGCGGGCAACCACGTCTTCACAGCGCAGCAGCGAGCAGGTCAACGTGGCGAGCTGTTTGAGTACCTTGTCGCCCTGCAGATGTCCCCAGGCGTCATTGAGCTGCTTGAAGTGGTCGATGTCGATCATCATGACCGACAGTGGTGAGCCATGGCGCGTGCTCAGGGAGCTCAAATGCGTCAGTTGCAGCATCAACTTGCGCCGGTTGGCCAGGCCGGTCAGCGGGTCGGTATCGCAAAGCCGACGCAGGCGCTGCTCTTCCAGCACCTGGTCGGTGATATCCATCATGATACCGCTCCAGCGCACGCCATTGGTGAAAGGTTCTGGGTTGGCGCTGACCGCGATCCAGCGAGGGTTTTCTTCTGGAAAGGGGAATCGGAAGCGGGTGGTCAGCGGCAGCATCCAGCGTGCTGAGCGCTCGATGGCCGACATGATCTTTGGGTAGTCGCTGCCAGTGAGTTGCTCCAGCAGCGGCTGGGCATCTTCGGCGAGCTGGTGTTTGTCGATATAGGCAAGTGCCATGCCACCCCCTTCCAGATAGGGAAAATGCATGTGGCCAGCGTGCGTGCGGTAAAACTGAAAAATGACCCCTGGGATGCTGCTGATCAACTCTTCCGTGCCCGGGGCGGCAGGCTTGGAAGTAACGGATGCCTCATTCACGGACATGCGTGAATCTCCAGACGATAGGCCTATTATAAGTTAGCTGTGAAGATTAGCCCTAAATAGGTAAATGGGATGTAAGCCATTGCTGACAAATTGTCTTTTATTAATAATTTTTTGGAATTAAAAGCAGATTTTAAATTCTATATGGCTCGTTTTTGGCGGAGATGGCCTGTGCAGAGCGCACCATTCGGTTTAAAATTACTTTTCGGCATATGAATTATTATTCTTATTACTTTGGTGGCGGGTTTGGCTGCACAGCAATCACACGAGGTGGATACGTCCATAATGGCAACCATGAGCGCACAGACAGGCGTTGGCCGTGTCAGTTTGGTAGGCGCAGGGCCAGGCGACCCGGAGTTACTGACCCTGAAAGCCTTTCGTCGGCTCAAAAGTGCCGAGGTGGTGCTTTATGACCGTCTGGTGAGTGATGAAATCATCGCGCTGCTGCCACAGGAAGCCGCGCGCTACTATGTCGGCAAGGCGCGTTCGTCCCACAGTGTGCCTCAGGAGGGGATCAATCAGGCATTGGTGGAGTGGGCCCGACAGGGCAAGCAGGTGGTGCGTCTGAAAGGTGGCGACCCGTTCATTTTTGGGCGTGGGGGAGAAGAGCTGGAAACCTTGGTGGCTGCCGGTATCGAGGTAGACGTCGTGCCCGGCATCACCGCTGCCTCGGGGTGTGCGGCTTATGCTGGCATACCGCTGACCCATCGCGATCATGCGCAATCCGTGCGTTTCGTGACCGGGCATTTGCAGCAGGGCGAGTTTACCCTCGATTGGCCTACTCTGGCGCAGCCTGGCCAGACCCTGGTGTTTTACATGGGGCTGAGTAATTTGACGGCCATTTGTGAGGGGCTGATGGCCCATGGTTTGCCACCGGAAACGCCCCTGGCACTGATCGAGCAGGGAACCACGCGCCAGCAGCAGACCCATACGGGCACCCTGCGGCAACTGCCGACGGCTTTTCTGCAAGGTGCCATCCAGCCGCCTACGCTGTTGATCGTGGGAAGCGTAGTGACATTGCATGCGCGCCTTTCGTGGTTCGAGGTGGAACAGGGAGCCGCTCAGGGCTTCGGTGAAGAGAGCCATCTTTGCAAAGTGCGTCGCCCGTGACGGCATCTGGCCACTCGAGAGAGGCAGGCTTCGAAGCCGTATCTTGCTGAGCGCTGGCGATATGCGGGTGGCTGTGTATGCTGGTAAGGACTACTTTTAGAAACGATCGTTGACGATAGCGAGCGATTTGTCACTCACGTTGCTATTACCAGCAGCCAAGCGAAGAGAGGGATGCAGCATGTCAGAAGCAAACCACCCAGAGCCGCACACACCTGCTGGCAAGCCTGATATGAAGACGCTGTTTCAGGATAACCGCGTCAAGGGGATTGCCGGTATCGCGGCCATTGCGGTGATATGGGCCATCATGGCGCAGTCCAATGCAGGCACCCATCGTGATCGCGTCGAGCGGCTGGAAGGCCAGCTCAACAGTGTCGAGCAGGAGAATGCCCAGTTGAGCCAGCGCCTGGCCGAGGTCGAAGAAGCCGAAGCCGACCTGACCGCCATGCGTGAAGAAATTGCCTTGTTGGCGCAGCAGCAGGAAGAAGCTTCTGAAACGCTGGCGTCTGCTCAGGGCGAGGTAGGCACCGTGCAGTCGCGTCTGGAGGAGTTGGAAGCGCAGCGGGATGCCCTTGAGCAGGAAGTGACGTCACTGGAAGAGCGTCTGGCGGGCGCCGAGAGCGAGATGGAAAGCCTGCGCGAAGCGCGCGACCAGATCGTCAGTGAGCGTGATGAGGCCGAGTCTAGCCTGCAACAGATCGAAGATGCCCGTGAAAGCGCGGAGCAGGCGCGTCAGGAGGCTGAAGCAGCTCGTCAGGAAGCCGAAGAGCAGCGCCAGCAGGCGGTAGAAGAGCAGACGGCTGCCGAAGACGAGCTCAGTGAGCTGGAATCCCAGGTCAACGAGGCCAATGAGCGCCTGGCCGAGCTGGAAGAGCAGATTGCCAGCCAGCAGAGCGAGCTGGAGTCGCTGCAGGAAGAGCGCGATAGCGTGACCAGCGAGCGCGATGCGATGCAGTCCGAGATCGAGTCCATGACCCAGCTGCGCGAGGAGGAAGAAGAGAGCCTGAGCCAGGTGCGCGGTGAAATGGATGACCTGATGGTGGCGTTGGACATTGGCCGTGAGGAAGTCGCCAATGTCGAGAGCGATATCGAGACTCGCGAAGAGCAGCTGGAACGCTTGGAGAGCCAACTGCGCGAGTGGCGTGAAGAGCTGGCCGCGCTAGGCGACCGCCTGCACGTGGATGATGCTGCCAACGATGAGGTGCCTGACCTGTCAGGTGATCAAGAGAGCGATGGCGACGACGCTGACGCTGACGATACGCAAGCGCAGTAAACGGAGTTCCGATGGCTGAGGCCATCGTGTTCTTCCAAGAGCGGGCACGGGGCTTCCCATGCCCGCTTTTGTTTTTGTCGGTTTAGAAATGGGCGGTGGAGGAGTATCATTCCCGCCAGACCATGCAGGTATTCAACAACGGGAGAGCCATTGATGGATGGTGTGAAACATATCGTGGCCGTGGCCTCGGGCAAGGGTGGTGTCGGCAAGTCGACCGTGACCGTGAATCTGGCGCTGGCATTGTCGGCTCAGGGCTACCGTGTGGGCGTGCTGGACGCCGATATCTATGGACCCAGCCAGGCCCAGATGCTGGGCGTCAAGGAGGGCATGCGTCCTCAAGCCGGGGAGAACAATACATTTTTGCCCCTGGAAGCACACGGCATCCAGGCCATGTCGATGGCGTTCATGGTCAATACCCGTGATGCCATGGTATGGCGTGGCCCTATGGTGGTGGGGGCGTTCCAGCAGATGCTCACCCAGACCCAGTGGGACAACCTGGACTTCCTGCTGATCGACATGCCGCCCGGTACCGGCGACATTCAGTTGACCCTGGCGCAGAAAGTGGCCGTGTCGGGTGCGGTGATCGTGACGACACCTCAAGACATCGCGCTGCTGGATGCTCGCAAGGGCATCGAAATGTTCCGCAAGGTCAATGTGCCTGTGCTGGGGGTAGTCGAGAACATGAGCCTTTACCACTGTGAGCAGTGCGGCCATGAAGCGGCGATCTTTGGCACCGGTGGCGGTGACCGCATTGCCGAAGAGTATGATACGGCGGTGCTGGGTCGGCTGCCGCTGACCCTGTCGATTCGTGAATTGGCCGACTCCGGGCGCCCCAGCGTGGTTGCCGAGCCGGAGAGTTCCGTGAGCCAAACGTTTGCCGAGATTGCCCGTCAGGTGGCGCAGTCCGTCAACGCCCATCAATCCGGTGGCCCGACGATTTCCTTTAGCGAGTGATGAAGTAACCGATGAGCATTAAATCAGACAAGTGGATCCGCCGTATGGCGCAGAGCGATGCCATGATCGAGCCATTCGAAGCCGAGCAGGTGCGCTACGTCAACGATCAGCGGGTGATCTCCTACGGCACGTCCAGCTACGGATACGATGTGCGCTGTGCCGATGAGTTCAAGGTGTTTACCAATATCCACTCTGCGATTGTCGATCCCAAGTCGTTCGATGACAAGAGCTTCGTCGATGTGAAAGGGGACGTGTGCATCATTCCCCCCAACTCGTTCGCGCTGGCGCGCACGGTGGAGTACTTTCGTATTCCGCGCAACGTGCTGACCATTTGTCTGGGCAAATCGACCTACGCGCGCTGCGGCATCATCGTCAACGTGACGCCGCTGGAGCCGGAGTGGGAAGGTCACGTGACGCTGGAGTTTTCCAACACGACCAACCTGCCTGCCAAGATCTATGCCCATGAAGGCGTTGCCCAGATGCTGTTCCTCGAGTCCGACGAGGTCTGCGAAACCTCGTACAAGGATCGTGGCGGCAAGTACATGGGACAGCGTGGGGTGACCTTGCCCAGAACGTGATGGGGAAGGCCTGAGCGCTTGGCCATTGTCAGATGGCAGGAGAAAAAACGCCCTGATGCAGTGATGCATCAGGGCGTTTTGGGTTGGGCGCAACGATGGGTCAGGTGTCGTTGGCTTCTTCGTCCAGCTCTTCGGCGGCATCCGCATGGGAAAGACGCATGCCATGGGGCGGTAACAGGTGGCCGTCCATGCGTGCGCCTTCGGCGGTGTATTGCATGCGTCCTTCAAGGAACCAGTGAACGGCAATCGGGAAGATCAGGTGTTCACGGGCGTGGACTTTTTCCTTGAGGGTCTCGACGCTGTCGTCGGCGGTGACGGCGAGCTCGGCTTGCAAGACCACTGGCCCTCCGTCCAGCTCTTCGGTGACGAAATGCACGCTGCAACCATGCTGGGCAACGCCATCGGCCAAGGCTCTGGCGTGGGTGTTGAGGCCCTGGTAGGCAGGCAGCAGCGACGGGTGAATGTTGAGCATTCTGCCCAGGAAGCGCTGTACGAAACGTGGCGTCAGAATCCGCATGAAGCCCGCCAGAACGATGAGATCCGGCTCATGGCGTTCGATCACTTTGATCAGCGCGCCGTCGTAGGCGTCGCGACTATCGTATTCACGGTGGGGCAAGGCCACCGCTTCGATACCCGCTTCGTGGGCGCGCTTCAGACCGTAAGCGTCCGGCTCGTTGGAGATGACCGCGACGATCTCGCCGCCCAGACGGTCGTGCTGCTGGGCATCGATCAAGGCCTGCAGGTTGCTGCCGCTGCCGGAGATCAACACCACCACACGACGCGCTCCCACGGGTTCCGGGGTCAGGTCGTTGATGGTATCCGTGCTGTACTCGGTACTGCTCATGCCTGCGGGCCTGCCTTGAGGTTGTTCAGCACCACGGCCTCGTCCTCGCGTGCCACGATGTGACCAATCTGGTACACGGTTTCACCTTGAGCCTGCAAGTGAGCCTTGGCGGCTTCCGCCTGGCTCGCAGGCACTACTACCACCATGCCGATGCCGCAGTTCAGCACGCGGTGCATTTCGGTTTCGTTGACGTTGCCCTTGGCTTGCAGCCAGTTGAATACTTCCGGGCGCTGCCAGGTGGTCAGGTCGATCTGTGCCGCCAGGTGGTCGGGCAGCACGCGGGGAATGTTTTCCAACAGGCCGCCGCCGGTGATGTGCGACAGCGCATGCACCGCCAGCTCCGTTTCACGCATCATGGAGAGTAGCGATTTCACATAGATGCGCGTGGGGGCCATCAGTGCCTCGCTCAGCGGCTTGCCGTCCACCTGCTCTTCCAGCGACGCCTGGCTGACTTCGAGGATCTTGCGAATCAGGGAGTAGCCGTTGGAGTGAGGGCCGGAAGAGGCGAGGCCCAGCAGCACGTCGCCTTCGGCAACCTTGCTGCCGTCCAGGATCTCCTCTTTCTCCACGACGCCAACGCAGAAGCCGGCCAGGTCGTAGTCGTTGCCTTCGTACATGCCGGGCATCTCGGCGGTTTCGCCGCCCACCAGGGCACAGCCGGCCAGTTCGCAGCCTGCACCAATGCCGGTGACCACGTCGGCGGCGATATCCACGTCCAGCTTGCCCGTGGCATAGTAGTCGAGAAACAGCAGCGGCTCGGCACCGGCCACGATCAAGTCGTTGACGCACATGGCTACCAGGTCGATCCCAATAGTGTCATGCTTGCCCAGGTCCATGGCCAGACGCAGCTTGGTGCCTACGCCGTCGGTACCAGAGACCAGTACGGGTTGACGGTAACCCGCAGGCAGCTCGCACAGGGCGCCGAAACCGCCGAGGCCGCCCATGACCTCCGGGCGTGACGTGCGCTTGGCCACATGCTTGATGCGGTCCACCAAGGCATTGCCTGCATCAATATCGACGCCTGCGTCCTTGTAGCTGAGAGAGGGAGTCGACTGGGAAGAGGAGGTCTCGGTCATGACGGGTCCTGTGAAGCCTATGCAAAGCGATTGTGCTGGCAAATTGCCAGTGCCGGAGCGATAACGGCCTGCGATTGTATCACTGCGCGACGTAAGTCGCACCGATGGACACGTTATCAGATGCGTGCTGGCCAGGTTTTGTTACTATTCATTGCTTGACGCTGACCGTTTATCCAGGAAGGAGAGAGTGAAATGCGACATTCGTGGTGGGGCATCCTGTTTTTGGTGGCCCTGGTTGGCGTTGTGTATTTGCTGGATGCCGTCTTGATGCCCTTCATTGCCGGACTGATTCTGGCGTACCTGGCAGACCCGTTGACCAACTATTTTCAGCGGCTGGGCCTCAAGCGGGTGTGGGCGGTCAGTAGCGTATTCCTCATTTTACTGCTGGTGCTGGCCATCAGTCTGTTGATTCTGATTCCGCTGGTCATCCAGCAGATCAAGCAGCTTGGGGAGATGGTGCCGGGGGTGTTCGACTGGGTGGAAAACTACCTGGCCCCGCAGGTGCAGGAGTGGACGGGGTATGACCTGCGTTCCGAGCTGGACAATGTTCAGGAGACCCTGGCTGAAAATTGGCGCGATGCCGGTAGCTACCTGGCCCAGGCGCTTGGTCAGATCGGCCGTTCGGGCATGGCGTTTGCCACGTGGGTGACCTACGTGGCGTTGATCCCGGTGGTCACCTTTTACCTGTTGCTCGACTGGAACCGGTTGCTGAACAATCTGATCGACTTGATTCCGCGTCACTGGGTCGATGACGCCACTCGGTTGGCCAAGCGCTGCGACGAGGTGTTGGCGGCTTTCCTGCGGGGGCAGTTGCTGGTCATGCTGTGCCTGGGCATTATCTATGCGGTGGGTCTGACCCTGATGGGGCTGAATTTTGGCCTGTTGATCGGTGTCATTTCTGGCCTGGTGAGCATCGTCCCCTTTCTGGGGTTCATCGTTGGGCTCAGCAGTGCCTTGGTGGTGGCATTGTTCCAGTTCGACAGCTGGTGGGCGCTGTTGGGAGTGCTGGGGGTATTCAGCCTGGGGCAGGTCATCGAAAGTGTCGTGCTGCAGCCCAAATTGCTGGGTGACAAGATTGGCTTGCACCCGGTGGCGGTCATTTTTGCGGTACTCGCGGGGGGCAATCTGTTTGGCCTGACCGGGGTGCTTCTGGCCTTGCCAGCGGCTTCGGTCATCATGGTGCTGCTCAAGGAAGTCAAAGAGCGTTACCAGAACAGTGCCTTGTATGATGAGACGCTGGAGCCGACGTCACCGCCGCACGAACTGGGTCTCCAGGACAAAAGGGAGTCTTCATGAGCCGATTGCCGGCACAGTTACCGCTCGGGGTGGGGTTGCGTGATGACGCAACGCTGAACAATTACTATCCCTCGAGCGGTAATGCAGCTCTGGTGCAGCATCTGACGCAACAGCTGTCGCCAGACGCCGAGCCGTTCATCTATCTTTGGGGCGCGCCGGGCAGCGGCCGTAGTCATTTGTTGCAGGCGGCCTGCCACGCGGCGTCGGATCAGGACAAGCGTGCCCTTTACCTGCCGTTGGCCGACCTGGGCCATTTCCCACCGCTGATGCTGGAGGATATCGAGCGTCTTGACCTGGTGGCCATCGACGACCTTGAATACGTCATCGGGCGCAAGCGTTGGGAAGAGGCGTTGTTCCACGCGTTCAATCGCTTGCGAGATGCTGGCAAAGCGCTCTTGATCGCCGCCAATGCGCCGCCCAGACGGCTGGACGTCGTGCTACCGGATCTGGCCTCACGGTTGACCTGGGGGGTGACGTTTCATCTTCACCCGCTGGATGACCAGGAGCGCTTGGCCGCCTTGAAGCTGCGGGCTCGGGTCAGGGGAATGGAGTTACCCGACGATGTGGGGCGGTATATCCTGCATCGCGGCCCCCGAGAGCTTGGCGAGCTGTGTCGGGCGTTGGAGACCCTGGATCAGGCGTCGCTGTCGGCCAAGCGCAAGCTGACCATCCCTTTCGTGAAAGGCGCACTCAACTGGTAGACATCATTGGCAGGTGCCATGAAAAAGCCCCGAGCACAGCGTGTTCGGGGCTTTTTACGTTGGGCTGGCCTCACTCACGTGCTACCAGCCTGGCGTTTGATCAGGCGCTCTTGCTCATTTTGCTGGCGGCTGCCTGAGCCTGCTTGACGTTTTCTTCGGTCAGCTTCTGGCTTTTCTGCAGGAAATCCTGCTGCAGCGATACTACCTTGTCAGCGTCGCCCTTGACGCGCTCGGCCAGGTCCTTGGCCACTTTTTGCTGGCTTTCCATGTAGCTGCGCAGGCCATCGGCATCCTTGACGCTCATCAGCTGACGCACCTGAGCGATGCCGGTGTCCACGTACGCTTTGTTCGCGTCCAGCTGGGCATTCAGCAGTTTTTCAGAGTAGTCGATGCTCAGGGTCATGTAAGCACGGGCAGGTGCCATGAACAGGTTATCGAACTGCTGAGTCATTTCGTTGGTGTTGAAGGTACGCATGGTGATATCTCCTAGCCTTGTTTTGGGCAAAGTCTTGGGCAAAGTCTTAGGCAAACGGATTGCTGATCGAGTAGGGCAATCCAATATTCAAGGCTCAGCAACCGCGTTCCTGAAATCGCTACTGCAACTGCTGACCTCATCTTGCTTTGCAGCATAACAGCTGTTTTTGTGCAGTGCAACATGGCGCAATCGCCTCTTGCCCTCCATGCTGTGGGGACGCTGTTTACCGATCCACGGAACATCGCTACACTTTAAGTTATGGATAATCATTATCATTTGATCGTCACTGCTGGCTATGCCAGCCATTGACGAGCGAACTGAATTCGATGAGCCAATTGGAAAAGGAGAGCACCATGAGCACGCGGATTGAACGAGACAGCATGGGTGAGCTGGAAGTACCCGCAGAAGCCCTCTACGGTGCCCAGACACAGCGGGCGGTAAACAACTTCCCGGTGTCGGGCACACCGTTGCCCGCGGCGTTCATTCACGCTGTGGCGCGGATCAAGCTGGCTGCCGCGCGCAGCAATCAGGCGCTGGGGTTGCTGGATGAACAGCGCGCCGCGGCCATCGAAAAGGCGGCCATGGCGGTGATCGACGGGCAGTACGATGAGCACTTCCCAGTGGATGTGTTCCAGACGGGGTCGGGCACCTCGACCAACATGAACGTCAATGAGGTGCTGGCGACCCTGGCCAGTCGTGAAGGGGTCGAGGTCACGCCCAATGATCACGTCAACATGGGGCAGTCCAGTAACGATGTCATCCCGACCGCCATTCATCTGTCCGCAGCGATTGCGGTACATGAACAGCTCCGACCTGCCCTGGTGCAGCTGAAAGAGACCATCGACCGCCGTGCCGAAGCGCTTTCCCACGTGGTGAAGACCGGGCGCACGCATTTGATGGACGCCATGCCGCTGCGCATGGACCAGGAACTGGGTGGTTGGTCCAGCCAGGTGGGGCAGGCCATCGAGCGTTTTGACAGCGCCCAGCAGCGGCTGTGCCGATTGGCGCAAGGCGGTACGGCAGTGGGCACGGGTATCAATGCGCCTGAAGGGTTTGCCGAGCGGGTGGCCGAGGACCTGAGTCGACAAACAGGGCTTTCTCTGGTGCCCAACGACAGCTTCTTCGCCAGCCTGGGCTCTCAAGATGCTGCCGTCGAGCTGTCCGGGCAGCTGCGCGGCTTTGCCTGTGTGGTGATGAAAATTGCCAATGACCTGCGCTGGATGAACTCTGGACCGCTGGCAGGGCTGGGTGAGATCGAGCTGGAGGCGCTGCAGCCGGGGAGCTCCATCATGCCTGGCAAGGTCAATCCGGTGATTCCCGAGTCCGCGGCCCAGGCGGCGGCTCAGGTGATCGGCCTGGACACGGCGGTGACCGTGGCCGGGCAGAGCGGTAACTTTCAGCTGAACGTGATGCTACCGCTGGTGGCGGCCAATCTGCTGACCTCCATTACGCTGATGAGCAACACTGCCACGCTGCTGGCCGAGCGGGCCATCGCCACTTTCAAGGTGCGCGAGGACAATTTGCAGGGGCCGCTGGCGCGCAACCCGATTCTGGTCACGGCACTGAACAGTGTCATTGGATATAACGCTGCCGCGGCCATTGCCAAGAAGGCGTATCAGGCGGGTCGGCCCATCATCGACGTGGCCGAGGAAGAAACCGACCTGGACCGCGCGACCCTGGAGCGCTTGCTTGACCCGGCGGTGCTCACGCGTGGGGGGATTCCTCAGTAAACAGCCGCGCTCTGGCCTGGTTCAGGCCAGTTTGGCGTCAGGTCTGCTGTTCTTCGCTCTTGCCTTGCGCAATGGTGGCACTGGCTTCCTGACGCTCTTCCGAACTGGCGGAAGGGGTGTCGTGCTCATCCTGGCGCGCCGGCTGGTAGCTGAGCGTCGCCAGGATGGGGAAGTGATCCGACCCGAAGTCTTCCAGGCGCTCCATGTGGGTGAGCGTAAACTCCTCACTGACGAACACATGATCCAGCGGCCAGCGCAGCACAGGGTAGTGGGCGTGAAAGGTGCTGAAGAGCCCGCGGCCGCGCCGGGGGTCGAGCATGCCACTGACCCTGCAGAACAGCCGCGTGGTGCGCGACCAGGCCACATCGTTTAGATCGCCCGCCACGACGGTGGGGAAAGGCTCTTCGTGGACTTCCTGGCCTACCCATAGCAACTCGGCGTCGCGCCACAGCGACTTTTCGCTCTCGCTGGGGGCGGGCGGTCTGGGGTGCAGGGCGTAGAAGCGAATCTGTTCGCCGTTGTCCAGGGTGACGCGCGTGTGGATGGAAGGGATGTCGTCCTGAATGAGCCACTTTACCTGTGGGTTGCTCAGCGGCAGGCGCGAATAGAGATGCATGCCATAGAGGTTGTCCAGCGGCACCTTGACGCTGTGGGGCCACCGTTCATGGAGAACGCTATCGAGCTGCTCTTGCCACCACTGGTCGGATTCGAGAGTGAGCACCACGTCTGGCTGGTGGCGCTCGATCATGGCCAGCAGTTTCGCTGACTGGCGGTTGGGCGTGAGCACGTTGGCGATCAGCAGCGTCAGCGTCGGGGCCTGGCTGTCGGCGTGGGTGGCCTTGACCTGGACTGGCCAGCAGCGGGTCCAAGGGATGATGTAGCGCAGTTGAAGCAGCAGGCTCACCAGGGAAGCCGCCAGAGCAATGTTCTGCCAATTGCCAGCAGGCAGTATCAGTCCGCTCAGCAGCGCACAGAGCGCCGCGGCGGTCGCCAGCTGCAAACGTGGAAATTCGACGCTGCGAATCCACCACCAGCGTAGGCGGACTCTGGCCAGCAGCGTGGCGAACAGGAGTGTCAGAGCGGTACAACCCAGTAATGGACCGAGCAAGCGATACCTCCTGGCATCATGATATGGCGATTTAACGTAGATGCAGCTTAGTGGTTACGTTTATCAAGTGTCGATATAATTCTTCCAGCTCAGGCGGTTGCCAGAGCCTTGCAGAGAAGAAGACGTAAAAATGACTTGCAATTCAGCTATAAAGCCGTAGAATACGCATCCGTTGCACAGCAGGACCATAGCTCAGTTGGTTAGAGCGCCACGTTGACATCGTGGAGGTCGGCGGTTCAAATCCGCCTGGTCCTACCAATCATGTGCAGCCACGTTTCAGGACCATAGCTCAGTTGGTTAGAGCGCCACGTTGACATCGTGGAGGTCGGCGGTTCAAATCCGCCTGGTCCTACCAGATTCTCCAAAAAGCCCCGAGCAATGCTCGGGGCTTTTTGCGTTATGGGCGGGGCAGATCGGTGTGGCGAATGAAGGTATCGACCAGCGCCTCGATGCCGGCCTGGTCCTGGGCGCTGAAGCGGGCCAGCTGGGGGCTGTCGATATCCAGAACGCCCCATAGCCAGCCATCCTGAACGATGGGGACGACCAGTTCGGACTGGGAGGCCGCATCGCAGGCAATGTGGTCGGCTACGGCGTGTACGTCGTCGACCCGCTGGGTGGTGCGACTGCGCGCCGCTGCGCCGCATACTCCCTTGCTGAACGGAATCGGGTTGCAGGCGGGCTTGCCCTGGAAGGGCCCCAGGGTCAATATTTCCGGCTGGCGCTGCAGGTAAAAGCCTACCCAGTTGAGCTGTTCCAGCGATTGCTGGATGAACGCGCTGGTCTGGGCGCTGTTGGTCAGCCAGTCGCGTGTGTCCAGCAGGGCAGCGAGCTGTCGATTGAGCAGGTCATAATCGATGGGGGTCATGTTGTTTCCCGGTTCGGATCAATGTATCGGATCAAAACGCATCAGGCCAGCCTCGCGGCTGGCCTGATGGCAAAGCGTGTGTGCTGCTCGGCGGATTATTCTTCGATCCAGCCAGGTACGGCGGCACCTTTGAACAGCTCGGTGGCTTTCTCGATGACTTCGTCGCGCTGGTAGGCTTCGACCAGTTGGCGAATCTCTTCACGCTCTTCGTCACCGCCACGTACGGCAATCAGGTTGACGTAGGGAGACTCGGGGCCTTCCTTGATCAATGCGTCATCCAGGCTGAGGCCTGCTGGCTGAGCAAAGGTGTTGTTGATGAAGGCCATGTCCACGTCGGGCAGTACGCGAGGCAACTGCGCTGCTTCGATTTCACGGAAGCGGAAGCCGCGCGGGTTTTCAGCGATGTCGATGGGGGTGGCTTCCAGGAACGTCGGATCGTTCAGCGTGATCAGACCTTCGTTGTGCATCAGGATCAGAGCGCGACCTTCATTGGAAGGGTCGTTCGGCAGGGCGATCTGAGCGCCGTCCGGCAGCTCATCGATGCTGCTGTATTTTTCAGAGTAGGCGCCAATGGGGTACACGAAGGTGTAGCCGGCGATGGCAAAGTCGTAGCCACGGTCGTTGATCATGGCTTGCATGTAGGGCTCGTGCTGGTAGGCGTTGGCATCCAGGCTGCCATCGGCCAGTGCCGCGTTGGGCGTCACGTAATCGGTAAACTCGATGATTTCGACGTTCAGGTCGAACTCTTCCTTGGCAATGCGCGCCGCGACTTCCATGACTTCGGTTTCCGGGCCAGCGACCGTGCCCATCTTGATGGTGCGCGTGTCGGCGTTGGCGACGTTGATGGCCAGTGCCAGGGCGGTCAGGCTGCCAATAACGAGTTTTTGCATGGCGTTGCTCCAGTGTTGTGGTGAATCGTGTTGCAATGATGCGGTAATAAGAAACGCAAGTCTAATTCGTTTTCGCTATATGT
This sequence comes from Halomonas sp. C22, assembly GCF_007655045.1. Taxonomy (NCBI): domain Bacteria; kingdom Pseudomonadati; phylum Pseudomonadota; class Gammaproteobacteria; order Oceanospirillales; family Halomonadaceae; genus Halomonas; species Halomonas sp. C22. Next base: position 203,784 of record NZ_VBVC01000005.1, read on the forward strand.
GGCTATGCTGATCAAAGCTAAAAGCTATGTCATTTCGCTGAGCCGTCGGTGGCTTACTTGCGATCGCTTTTGCGTACCAGATAGTCGCCCAGGCTTTGGAAGCCTTGCACCATGACCACCAGAATCACCACGGTGATCAGCATGATGGTCGGGTTGAAACGGTTGTAGCCATAGCGAATGCCCAAATCGCCAAGGCCGCCACCGCCAACGGCGCCTGCCATGGCCGAGTAGCTCACCAGGGTCACCACGGTAATGGTGAGGCCGGTGATGATGCCGCCGCGTGCTTCAGGGATCAGCACCTTGGTGATGATTTGCCAGGGCGTGGCGCCCATCGACTGGGCGGACTCGATCAGGCCGGGCGAAATTTCGTTGAGCGCGCCTTCGATCAGACGGGCGACGAAGGGGATGGCCGCGATGGTCAAAGGAACCGAGGCGGCATTGATGCCGATGGAGGTGCCGACCAGCATTCGCGTGAAAGGAATGATGGCGACCATCAGAATGATGAACGGAATCGAACGGCCTACGTTGGTGATGATGCCCAGTGCCTGGTTGAGTACCGGCATGGCCAGAATCTGCCGGGGCCGCGTGACGTACAGCAGCACCCCCAGCGGCAGGCCCAGCAGTGTGGCGATGACGCCGGACACGGCCACCATGTAAAGGGTGTCCAGCGTCGCCTGTAACACGAGATCAAACATTGCGCTGGACATGACCCAGTACCTCCACCTGTAGTTGATGCGATTCCAGATAAGACATGGCTTGCTCGGTCTGTGCCGGAGTGCCCAGCAGCTCGGCGATCATCAAGCCCAGCGTGCGCTCCTGAATCGACTCGACCTTGGCCTGCAGAATGCTGACATCCACGCTGCATTCGCGCGCCAGACGTGAAATCAGCGGCGTGGAGACCGCATCGCCCGAGAAGGTCAGCCGCACCACCGGGTGGGTCTGCTCGCCGGGCTGCGCTTGCAAGCGCTCCAGCAGCTCCTTGGGTGGGCTCAGCTGCAGGAAGTCGTTGAGGAACTCGCGACCTAGCTGGGTGGCTGGTGCGGTAAAGAAATCGCCGACTTCGGCGTCTTCCACCAGTCGCCCGCCGGAAATCAGACTGACGCGATGGCAGATCGATTTGACCACTTCCATCTCATGAGTGATCAGCAGAATGGTAATGCCCAGCTGCTGATTGATGTCGCGCAGCAGTTCGAGAATGGAGCTGGTGGTTTGCGGGTCCAGGGCCGACGTGGCCTCGTCGCAGAGCAGTACGTTGGGCTTGCTGGCCAGCGCCCGGGCAATGGCCACGCGCTGCTTCTGACCACCTGAGAGTTGCGCGGGGTACTGCTTGGCCTTGTCGGCCAGACCGACCATGTCGAGCAGTGGCAAGACGCGGTTCTTGATGGCGCTGCGCTTCTCGCCCATCAGCTCCAGCGGCAGCGCCACGTTATCGAAGACGGTGCGCGTGGTGAGCAGGTTGAAGTGCTGAAAGATCATGCCAATACGATGGCGTGCCTGATTCAGGTCGCGGCGGCTCAACTGAGTCATTTCCTGGCCGTCGACCTGTACCTTGCCACTGGTGGGGCGCTCCAGCAGGTTGACGCAGCGGATCAGGGTCGATTTACCTGCGCCGGATAGGCCGATGACGCCGTGAATGCTGCCCTTGGGGATCGTTAAATTGACATCCCGAAGGGCGTGAACGGCGCTGGGGCCGCTGCCGTAGGTTTTGCTTACGTTGCTAAGTTCAATCATAGCGTCTGCCTTAATGTTAGGCCGAAGACGGAGTGCGGGGGAGGCGAGCGTAGGGAGGGTAACAAAAAAAAGGCCACCCTTGCGGGTGGCCATCAACGCTGGACACACCCTTTTAGCTGCACTTCACGTGGTTACAGGAACCGCGTGGACGCCCGCAATCTGGGTACAAATCGGCGTCATTACATTTGCGGCGAAAGTCTAAAGAGAGGTGGGTGAATTGTCAATTAAATACGGTCTATTTCATGTTTAAGCGTGCTTATACAGAGTTTTCCGCTTTTTTAGGGCTTGTTTTTAGTTTTTGATTCTGAATTGGGCCTTTTCAGGCTGCGTTGGGCAGCAAAAAACACGCTGTTCAAGCACTTGCCGGGCCTGCACTGCACAAGGTTGGGGCATAGGGTGTAAGCTTGCGGAAATTTTTACAGCTTGAGCCAGTTCGCTGGCGAATCAACAGAGGGAAAGTCCATGTTCACCGGTATTGTGCAAGGTATCGCCGAAGTCGTCGAAGTGCTGGAGCTGGAGGCGTTTCGTACCCACGTGGTGGCGCTGCCCGAAGAGCTGCGTGAGGGGCTGGAAATTGGTGCGTCGGTAGCACATAACGGGGTCTGTTTGACCGTCACGCGCATCGAAGGTGAGAAGGTCAGCTTTGATTTGATGCGTGAAACGCTGCGATTGACTAATCTTGGTGCAATCGAGGTGGGGCAATGCGTCAATATAGAGCGTGCAGCCCGTTTTGGTGATGAAATTGGCGGGCACTCCATGTCCGGGCACGTCATCTGTATGGCCAAGGTCGTGACCATCGAGGAAGCCCCCAATAATCGTCGGCTGTGGTTCTTGCTGCCCCCCTCGATGGCCAAGTTCGTGTTCGAGAAAGGCTACATTGGCGTGGATGGTATCAGCTTGACCGTGGGGGACTTACGGCCGGCTGGCGCTGGGGAAGGGGTGGAGTTCAGCGTCAACCTGATTCCCGAAACGCTGTCGCGCACCATGCTCAAGGAGCGACTGGTCGGGGACTGGGTCAATATCGAGATCGACCCGCAAACCCAGGTCATCGTGGAGACCGTGGAGCGGGTGCTGGCGAGTCGGCTGTAGAAAATTATCGGCCAGTGTTGACCAATCGGTTAGCTTATGGCCTGAAGTTTGCTAATCATAAGATAGGGGCGCCATCGCCCTTTCATTCGCTGCACACGGGGTACTCGCATCGCGCAGTGCCTTTCGGTAGTATGTGCGGCTTTTCTCGCACCAAGGGACGCATCCAGCGTAAGCGCGAAGGATAAAAACGACATGAAATTTCTGGACAACTACTTCAAGCTCGCCGAGCAGAAGACCAACGTAAAAACCGAGGTGATTGCAGGGGTCACCACGTTCCTTACGATGGCCTATATCATCTTCGTCAACCCGAGCATTCTTTCCGAAGCCGGCATGGATTACGGTGCCGTGTTCGTGGCGACGTGTCTGGCGGCGGCCATTGGCTGTTTCGTGATGGGGCTATGGGCCAACTACCCCATTGCCCAGGCGCCGGGGATGGGTTTGAACGCCTTCTTTACCTATGGTGTCGTGCTGGGGATGGGCTACACCTGGGAGGCCGCGCTGGGGGCGGTATTCTTCTCGGGCCTGACCTTCTTCCTGCTGAGTATCTTCAAAATTCGTGAGTGGATCATCAACTCGATTCCGCTGTCGCTGCGATTGGGCATTGCGGCGGGTATCGGCCTGTTCCTGGCGATGATCGCCCTGAAGAATGCGGGCATCGTGGTGTCCAACCCGGCGACCTACGTGGCGCTGGGCGACCTGTCCCAGCCGCCGGCCATTTACGCCCTGTTGGGCTTTTTCGTGATTACCGCGCTGGCCTACCTGCGCGTGACCGGTGCGGTGATGATCGGTATTCTGGGTGTGACCGTCATGGCCATGGTGCTGGGCCACAACCAGTATGGCGGGATCATGTCCATGCCGCCTTCCATCGCGCCGACGTTCATGGCCATGGATCTGATGGGTGCGCTGGACGTGGCCATGCTGAGCGTGATTTTTGCGTTCCTGTTCGTGGACCTTTTCGACACCTCGGGTACGCTGGTGGGCGTGGCACACCGTGGCAAGCTGCTGGACAAGGATGGCAAGCTGCCGCGCATTGGTCGTGCCATGATGGCCGATAGCACGGCGTCCATGGCCGGTGCTGCGCTGGGTACTTCCACCACGACCAGTTACATCGAGTCGACAGCGGGCATTGCCTCGGGCGGCCGTACCGGACTGACGGCGGTGGTCGTTGGCGTACTGTTTTTGATCAGCCTGTTCTTTGCGCCGCTGGCGGGTTCCATTCCGGCCTATGCCACGGCGGGCGCTCTGCTGTACGTGGCGGTGCTGATGGCGGGTAGCCTGGCGCATGCCAACTGGGAAGACCCCACAGACGCCGCGCCGGTGCTGATCGCTGCGCTGGCCATGCCGCTGACCTTCTCGATTGCCGAGGGTATTGCCCTGGGCTTCATCAGCTACGTTGCCATCAAGACCCTGTCAGGTCGATTCAGCGACCTGAATCCGGCAGTGGTCGTGCTGGCGCTGCTGTTTGCAGCAAAATTCCTGTTCCTGGGCTAACTGCCCGCATTTTGACTAATCAATGAGAGACGCGATGAGCATCTACGGCGATTACATTAAGTCCGTTATTCGCACGGTTCCTGACTGGCCTGAGCAAGGAGTGAACTTCCGTGACATCACTCCGCTGCTGCAAAACAGCGCTGCCTTTCGCAAGCTGATCGATAGCTTCGTGCACCGCTACCAGGAGATGAACCTGGATGCCATCGCGGCGATTGACGCTCGTGGCTTCATTATTGGCGCCCCGTTGGCCTATGAGCTGGGCTGCAGCTTCGTGCCGGTGCGCAAGAAGGGCAAGCTGCCGTTCAAGACGATCAGCGAGACCTATACGCTGGAGTATGGTCATTCGGAAGTCGAGCTGCACGCCGATGCTTTTCAGCAGAATGACCGTATTTTGTTGATGGATGATCTGATTGCCACCGGCGGTACCATGCTGGCAGCGGCCAACCTCATTCAGCGCTGCGGCGGCCAGGTCGTCGAGACGGCAACGATCATCGACCTGCCTGAACTGGGTGGCTCTACCAAAATTCGCGATGCGGGCTATAGCGTATTCGCGGTCTGTTCCTTTAATGAAGACGAGTAACGCCCCATGAGCAGCGAACGCTACCACCAACACTTCACCGTCTCCTGGGATCAGATTCATCGTGACGTTCGTCAGCTATGCCATTTGCTGATCGAGCGTGACTTCAAGGGGATCGTGGCGATTACCCGAGGCGGATTGATTCCTGCGGCGCTGATTGCCCGTGAACTCAACATCCGCCTGATCGACACGATCTGCATCAAGAGCTACGACCACATGAACCAGGGTGGCCTGGACATCATGAAGGGCGTCGACCACGACGGCGAAGGCTGGCTGCTGGTGGATGATCTGGTCGACACCGGCAAGACGGCGCGTGCGGTGCGTGAAATGCTGCCCAAGGCGCATTTCGTGACCATCTACGCCAAGCCCGAAGGTCGGCCGCTGGTGGATCAGTACCTGACCGAAGTGGCACAGCAGTGCTGGATTCAGTTCCCCTGGGACATGGGCATTGCCTATGTCGAGCCTCTCGCCGACCAGATGAAGAAGTAACATGTCGACTCCGCTACCCAATGACTGGCAACAGTGGCTGGGGCAAGAGTTCAAGGCCGACTACATGTCGGCCTTGAAAGCCTTTCTGGCTCAGGAAAAAGCAGCCAAGAAGGTCATTTATCCTCATTCGTCCCACTGGTTTCGTGCGTTCGAGCTGACCCCGCTGGCCTCGGTCAAGGTGGTCATTCTCGGTCAGGACCCCTACCACGGCCCCAACCAGGCACATGGCCTGTGTTTTTCGGTGCAGCCAGGGGTGCCGGTGCCGCCGTCGCTGGTCAACATCTATAAAGAGTTGGCGGCGGACGTAGGTTTTACACCGGTGCGCCATGGCTTCCTGGAACCCTGGGCCAAACAGGGCGTGTTGTTGCTGAACACTGCGCTGACTGTGGAGCAGGGCAATGCAGCGTCGCATCGCGGCAAGGGCTGGGAGTCGTTCACCGACCGGGCCATCGAAACCGTCAGCCAGCACGGCGAGCCCTGTGTGTTTCTGCTCTGGGGCAGCCATGCCCGCCAGAAGAAAGCGCTGATCGATACCCAGCGCCATTTGGTACTGGAGTCGCCCCATCCTTCGCCGCTGTCGGCACACCGTGGTTTCTTCGGTAATCACCATTTTTCCAAGGCAAATCAGTTCCTCCAGCAGCAGGGCCGTGCGCCTATTACGTGGCAATTGCCGGAAAAGCCTTAACCTGATGGTCAGTTGCGGGTAGAATGGCGCGCAATTTTGATCGCGTGTCGATGCGATCCTGATTGCCATCCCGAATCCCCTGTAGTGAGGAAGTCCCATGAGTGTGTACGCCATTAACCATCCGCTTGTTCAGCATAAACTGGGACTCATGCGTGAAGCTGACCTGAGCACGAAAAGCTTTCGTGAATTGGCGGGTGAGGTGGCCAAGCTGCTGACCTACGAAGCGACCAAGGGTCTGGAGCTTGAAAATCACGAGATTCAGGGATGGAACGGTGAGCCTATCGCGACACAGCGCCTCAAGGGTAAAAAAGTCACCATCGTGCCTATCCTGCGCGCAGGCCTGGGGATGCTGGAAGGCGTGACCGACCTCATCCCCAGTGCGCGGGTTAGCGTGGTAGGCCTTTATCGTGATGAGGAAACGCTGCAGCCGGTGCCATACTTCGCCAAGTTTGCCAACGATATCGAAGAGCGCATGGCCATTGTCATCGACCCCATGCTGGCGACCGGTGGTTCCATGGTGGCGACACTGGACATGCTGCGTGAGCGCGGTTGTGAACACATGAAAGTGATCGTGCTGGTGGCTGCCCCTGAAGGGATCAAACGGGTGCAAGATGCTTATCCTGATGTAGAAATCTACACCGCGTCGGTAGATGACCGACTCGATGAGAATGGCTACATCGTCCCCGGCTTGGGAGATGCCGGCGACAAGATTTTCGGAACGCGTTAAGCGCTCCGTAACATACAGCCCCTTACGCACCGCGTTGGGGGCATTTTTTTGCCTCCGTTATCTACGATAGACCTTCCTGGAGTGGTGCAATGACAACGAATAGTGCACAAGAGTCGTGGCCTAAACTACTGCTGACCGGCGGACAAATGCTGTTCGTCGCGTTTGGTGCCTTGGTGCTGGTGCCGCTGCTGACGGGCTTGGACCCCAGCGTGGCCTTGTTTACCGCTGGGGTGGGCACGCTCGTTTTCCACGGCATTACGCGCCAGACGGTGCCGGTCTTTTTGGCTTCTTCCTTCGCTTTCATTGCCCCCATTCAGGGCTCGATTGCCAGCTTTGGAGTCTCTGCCACCATGGGCGGGCTGATGGCCGCCGGGTTGGTATACGTGGCCATTTCACAGGCCGTTCGACTGAAAGGCACGGCCTGGCTGCACCGCTTGTTGCCACCGGTGGTGGTGGGGCCGGTCATCATGGTCATTGGTCTTGCTCTGGCGCCAGTGGCGGTCAGCATGGCCACGGGTGAAACCAGTGACAACATTGGTTACGGTGCGGCGATCTTTCTCTCCATGGCCAGCCTGTTGGTGACCCTGGTGCTGGCCGTCTTTGGCCGCGGCTTGCTACGTCTGGTGCCCATCATGGGCGGTATTGCGGTGGGCTACCTACTGGCCCTGCTGATGGGGGTGGTCGATTTTACCCCGGTCAGGGAAGCGGCCTGGCTGTCGGTGCCCAATTTCACTGCCCCCAGTTTTCACTGGGCCGCAATCCTGTTCATGATTCCGGTGGCGATCGCCCCCGCTGTGGAGCATATCGGCGACATGGTGGCGATTGGTTCGGTGACCCGCAAGAACTACCTGGAAAAGCCCGGCCTGCATCGCACGCTGCTGGGTGACGGCCTGGCCACGACCACGGCGGCGCTGTTCGGTGGTCCGCCCAATACCACTTATTCCGAAGTGACCGGCGCGGTGACACTGACCAAGGCGTTCAACCCGAAATACATGGTGATTGCCGCCGTGCTGGCCATCGTGCTGGCATTCGTCGGCAAGCTGGGTGCCTTGCTGCAAACCATTCCCGGTCCGGTGATGGGCGGCATCATGACTCTGCTGTTTGGCTCGATTGCCGTGGTGGGCATGAATACCCTGGTGCGCGCAGGGCAGTCGCTGACGGCGGCGCGTAATCTGGTGGTGGTGTCGCTGATTCTGGTCTTCGGCATTGGTGGCATGCAGTTCGGGGGTGGTCAATTCACCTTGCAGGGCGTAAGTTTGGCAGCCCTGGTGGGCATTGCGTTAAACTGGCTGTTGCCTGCAGAGAAAGAAGGCGAATAGTCGCTCAGTTGACGAGGTATGCCATGAAAGAGCCACCAAACTGTGGGTTTCCGGTGCTGGGCGTCGCCGCGTGGAGCGGGACGGGAAAGACCACGCTGCTCGAACAGCTGCTGCCTCGGCTGCGAGCACTTGGCCTGTCGGTGGCGGTGATCAAGCATGCCCATCACCAGTTCGAGGTGGATCACCCTGGCAAGGATAGTTACCAGTTGCGCAAGGCCGGAGCGGCCCCGATGCTGGTGGCATCGAGTCGCCGTCTAGCACTGATGATGGATATGCCGACAGAGGAAGAGCCGGATCTGGCGTATCTGCTTTCGCTCATGGCACCGCATGCACCTGACCTGGTCATCGTCGAAGGTTTCAAAGCCTGGCCCATCGCCAAGCTGGTGCTCTACCGAGAGGGCATTGGCGATGCGCACATCCTCGATGACCCGCATGGAGTGGGCGTTGCGCTGAGTGGCGCGGCGCCTGTGCCTCTGCGTGAGGATGTGATGCGGCTGAACCTCGACGACATTGATGGTATTGCCCGCTGGGTGTTCGACTGGGCTGCCGAGCAGCGCCACTCTCTGATTGATAGCAAAAGGTGACACGATGCAGTTAACCCACCTCAATGCCCAAGGCGAAGCCAACATGGTCGATGTTGGCGACAAGGCTGAGACACGCCGAGAGGCCGTCGCCTCTGGACGAATCGTGATGAGCGCTCAGACGCTTCAGCTGCTGACGGACGGTGCCTTGCCCAAGGGTGATGTGCTGGCCACGGCGCGCATCGCCGGTATTCAAGCGGCCAAGCGTACCCATGAGCTGATACCGCTGTGCCACGCCTTGGCGCTTTCCAAGGTGTCGGTGGACTTCGAGATCGACCACGACAACGGTTGGGTCAACGTTACGGCGCTGTGCCGCCTGAATGGCCGGACGGGGGTAGAGATGGAGGCCCTGACGGCCGTGTCCGTGGCATGCCTGACGCTGTATGACATGTGCAAGGCCGTCGATAAAGAGATGCGTATCGAAGCCGTGCAGTTGGAGAGCAAGCAGGGGGGTAGCCGGGGAGATTACCAGCGCCTGATGCCCGCGCCCATCGTGACCGGCGAAGGGGCATCGGGGGAAGTAAGCCTTGGGGAGCGTTGCTCATCTCCCTGCGTGCGGGTCAAGTTTCTGGCCGAGCTGCGCGAGCGGGTCGGGGAAAGCGATGTGTCGGTGGATCTGGATCGCTTGCCGAGCCGCAACGTCGCGGGCCTGAAGGCGGCGCTCAGCGCTCAGGATGCGCGCTATGCGCTGTTGTCCGATCAGCGTACGTTATGTGCCATCAACCAGGTCATGGCCAGCGACAGTTCGCGCATTACCGACGATGACGAAGTGGCGTTCTTCCCACCGGTCACGGGAGGCTAAGCCATGGCGCTGCTTGAGCATCCGCATAAAGCGCTCGTGGTCGAGGTCACCGAGGAAAGCTTCTCCATGGCGCATGGCTACGAGCAGGCGCTTCGGGGTCGCACGGATATCGGCGCGGTGGTCAGCTTTACCGGGCTGGTGCGCGACTTCAACGAGTCGCCCGATGTACTGGGCTTGACGCTGGAGCATTACCCCGGAATGACCGAGCGCAGCCTGATGGAGATCGCCGAGCAGGCCTGGCAACGCTGGTCGCTCCAGGCGGTGCGCATCATTCATCGGGTGGGAGATTTGGCGCCAGGTGACCCTATCGTTCGCGTGCTGGTCGCCAGTGCGCATCGCCGGGATGCCTTCCTGGCCTGTGACTTCATCATGGACTATCTCAAGACCCAGGCGCCGTTCTGGAAAAAGGAGCGCGCACGCCAGGGGACGTATTGGGTCAAGGAGCGCAAAACCGATCAGCAGGATGCCGAGCGCTGGTCATGACCCGCGCTTGGGCCTGCTGAATTCGGCATGAACTTTGGCAAGAACTTTGGCATGAATTTTTGCCTGAACTACCGCGTGAACTACTGCCGATCGAGTTCTTCCTCGGTCGGCATATCGGCGGCCATGATCTGCAGGTGCACCTCAGGCATGTGCTGAAGGTGGTTGGCCAGCCAGTGCATCAGGCGCGGTTGCAGCGCCTGGCGCAAGTCTGCCAGGGTCTCGGCCTCGATCTCTTCCAACTGCTCGTCCAGCCAATCGCTGAAACTCTCCTCATCCAGCGGGCTGGCTCCCGTGGTATCCAGCATCATCCGTCCAATGCGCCACCAGCCGGTCTCGGTGGCGGTCACCGGTAGTGCCAGAAACAGGCTTCCGCGCCGTGCGCCGGGAGTCTGGTGCTCGAGCCCGGGGTGGGGCCTCACGCTGTTTTGATCGACGATGCAAGGTGGCTGGGGGTGGCGTGTTTCCAGGCGCAGGCCCTGGTTGTCGAGCGCGATCATGTCGCCATTGAGCGGCGCAAGGGGCGCGCTGATGCCCAGCTGTTCGGCCAGTGCCTGGTGGGCCTGCTGATGTCGAGCTTCACCGTGCACGGGTAACAGGGCTTTTGGGCGTACCCATTGGTAAAGCTTCTTGAGCTCTTCTTGGGCTGGATGCCCTGTGGCATGCAGCTCGGGATGATTGTTTTCATCGAAGAGGTCGACACCCAGCTGTAACAAACGTTTTTTAAGCTGTTCGATGGGGCGCTCATTGCCCGGGATGGCCTTGGCGGAAAAAATGACGCTGTCACCGGGCTCCAGGTCGACGAAGGGATGACGGCGTTGCGCCAGTCGTTGAAGCGCAGCGCGTGGCTCACCCTGACTGCCCGTGGCAATGATCACGACTTCTTCGGGGGGCAAATAGCCAAGATCGTGGGGCGGTACCAGTGCCGGAAAATCGTCCAGGTAGCCCAACCCTCTGGCCACGCTCACCATGCGCTCCATGGAGCGGCCCATCAAGCTGACACGGCGTCCGCAGGCTTGTGCGGCACGCCCGATGGCCAGAACCCTCGCCAGGTTGCTGGCGAAACACGACACCACGACGCGCCCCTTGCACTTCGCAAGGGTGCTGGCCAGTGCCTTGGCGACATCGCCTTCGCTGGCCGACTGCCCTGGCATGGGGGCATTGGTAGAGTCACCCACCACCAGGTCCAGAGGGGCCAGCGCGCGGAAATGGGCGGCATTCACCGGCGCACCGATGAGCGGCTCCGGGTCCAGTTTCCAGTCACCCGTATGCAGAACCCGATAGTCGCCTGCCTGCATCATGATGGCGCAGCTTTCAGGTATGGAGTGGGTGACACTCAAGTAACGCAGGGTAAAGGGCCCGCGCTCAACCGCATCGCCGGGTTCGATGATTTCGATGGCAGCGCTGCTGAGCTGGTGTTCGGCAAACTTGTGGCGCAGCAGGCCCGCCGCCAGCGGGGTGGCAAAAATAGGGCAGCCCCAGCGCGGCCATAGCCAGGCGGCGGCGCCGATGTGGTCTTCATGACCATGGGTGATGAACAGCGCGGCAGGCGTGATACCGAGGGTCTGCAGGGTGTCGGTGTTGGGTACCTGCAGCGGCGAGTTGGGCAGATCTTGACGAATCATCATGCCGCAATCGACGGCGATCCACTGATCGTCGTATCCATACAGCGTAAGATTCATTCCAATTTCACCGCATCCACCTAGCGGAAGCAGGTGCAGGGGCGGGCGGCGACGGGGACGAAGTTGAACGCGTGGTGGATGCATCGGTCATGAAAAGCCTGGGAAGTAATCTCTTAACTATACGGGAAGGGAGGGGCCTGTAACAATCATCGCGGCACTGCACCACAGTGCTTGGTCGCAGCGCTTGCGTTACACTAGCGCGCCTGGTGAGGCTTGCCTGTCGGCAGGTAAGTCCCTGGCGAACGTGCCGTTACATACGCAAGAGTGTTCATTGATGTCTCATTATTACCGTTTAGTTGTGTCGTGCCCGGATCAGGTGGGCATCGTGGCGCGTGTTTCCAGCTTCATTGCCCAGCAGGGCGGCTCGATTACCGAGGCCAGCCAGCACTCCGACCTGGAGACGGGTCGCTTTTTCATGCGTTACGAAATTCTCGCCGATTCATTGGGCATGTCTGCCGAGGCGCTGCGCACGGCGTTCGAACCCGTCGCCGCCGAATTCGATATGCAGTGGTCACTGGTGGACACCCAGAAGCGCCGCCGCGTGGTGTTGATGGTTTCCCGGGAATCCCACTGCCTGGTGGATCTGCTGTATCGCTGGCAGGCAGGCGAGCTGGATTGCGATATCGTCAGCGTCATTTCCAATCATGACGACATGCGTTCGCTCACCGAGTGGTACGGCATTCCTTATCATCACGTGCCGGTGGACCCGGCCAACAAGCAGGCGGCTTTCGATCAGGTACAAACCCAGATCGATGCGGCACGGGCCGACTGTGTCGTGTTGGCGCGGTACATGCAGATACTGCCCCCCTCGTTGTGCGAGCGCTATGCCGGGCGCGTCATCAATATTCATCACAGCTTCTTGCCCTCCTTTGCCGGGGCAAAGCCTTACCACCAGGCTTACGAGCGTGGCGTCAAGCTGATCGGTGCCACCTGCCATTACGTGACCGAAGAGCTGGATGCGGGGCCCATCATCGAGCAGGATATCCATCGGGTAAGCCACTGCCATACGCCCACCGATCTGGTGCGCTTTGGCCGTGATGTGGAAAAAGCCGTGCTGGCCCGCGGCCTGCGCTGGCATCTGGAAGACCGCGTATTGATTCACGGTAACAAGACCGTCGTGTTCAGCTAACTCGCCCACCGGGGAGGGGCGCCATGTCCTTTGCACAAAGCGTGCTGGCCACCTGGGCACTGCTGGCTACCTGGCTGGTGTCGGCAGGTGCGCTGGGGTGGGTGCTTTGGCAGCGCCCCTGGCAGCCGCTGCTGGAAGATACCGGTTTGCAGCATCGCTGGATGGCCGCGACGCTTGCCGTGATGCTGATGTGGCAGCTGCGGGCCCAGGCGGTCGATTGGTTGACCCTGCATCTGGTGTTCACGGTGCTGATGACGCTGGTGTTCAAGGTGCCCCTGGCCTTGATCAGCAACTTGCTGCTCAACGTGGCGATGGTGGTGATCGGGCGCAATGCCTGGGAGCTGTTGGGGCCCAACGTGTTGGTGACGGGACTGGTGCCCGCCGTGATCACGGGGGTGGTATGGCGTATCGTGGATCGCCGCTTGCCGGACAACCTGATGGTGTTTCTGTTTGCCTGCGGTTTTTTCGGTGCTGCGCTGGCCACGCTAGGAGGCGGGCTGGCGGCCGTGGGGCTGATTCTGGTGGCGGGCACCGACCCTGAAGCGATTTATCTGGCTCAGGAGTATGCCCGCTTTTTACCCTTGCTGATGCCCTCGGAAGCCTTCATCACCGGCATGCTGCTGAGTATCTTGCTGGTCTACCACCCGCACTGGGTCGCCACGTTCAACGACCATCGTTACATAGATATGCAGTAGGCGGTGGCTTGGTCCAGTGCCCTGGCCCAGTATTTTAGCCCAGTGCCTGGCCGTTGCCGCCTCGGATGACGCCTACCCCGACGCCTTCGATATCCAGCTGTTGAGTTCTCAGGTCGATTTCGATGGGGGCGAAGTCTTCGTTCTCGGCGAGCAGCGTGACGTGATGCCCCTGGCGTTTAAAACGCTTGACCGTGACTTCGTCTTCCAGGCGCGCGACGACGATCTGACCGTCACGCACGCGGTCGGTACGATGCACCGCCAGCAGATCGCCTTCCAGAATGCCCACGTCCTTCATCGACAGGCCGCGAACTCGCAGCAGATAGTCGGCCTTGGGGGTGAAGTACTCTGCAGGGAGCGGGCAGTAACGGTCGATATGCTCCGCTGCCAGAATGGGACTGCCCGCCGCGACTTCGCCAATGACCGGCAGCCCGCTGGGCGTGGCATCGTTGGCGGCGCTGGCAGGCTCGGCTGCCGGGGGCGTGGCGTCGAGCGGCTCCTGGTTGGGCAGGCGTATGCCGCGGGACGTATTGCGAATGATGCGAATGGCACCTTTGCGCTCCAGAGCGCGCAGATGCTCTTCGGCGGCGTTGGGGGAACGAAAGCCCAGCGCCTTGGCGATTTCGGCGCGGGTAGGGGGGTAGCCAAGCTCGCCCATGGTCTTCACGATAAAATCATATACATGCTGCTGGCGTGCGGTGAGTGGGCGTGACATATCAGACTCCAAACAGTGAAAAGACAGTCGCTACATGTCCGTAAAATCAGTATGTGTTTAAGTATACAGTATGTTGCTCTGTCCAGTACATGATGAGTTGCAATCCGTACCGTGGCACGCAGCCTGAACCTTGAGCGGGATAATCGTTTGAGCCAGCAGGGGTAATGGCATACTATTCGCCAACGCGATCGCCATGTTTTAAACACCTGTTTTGGGAGGGCGCTATGGCCCAGTCGGATACGGTCACACGTATTTTGGATACGGCAGAGGTGCTCTTTGCAGAGCGGGGGTTTGCCGAGACATCACTGCGCAATATCACCAGCAAAGCGCGGGTCAACCTTGCTGCCGTCAATTATCACTTCGGGTCGAAGAAAGCGCTGATACAGGCGGTATTTGCCCGTTACCTAGACCCGTTCTCCGAACGCTTCCATACTGCGCTGGACGAGCTGGAAGCGCGCTACGAAGGCCAGGCCATTCCTCTGGAGGTGCTGCTGGAAACCATGGCCACTACCGTGCTGGCCGTGCCTGCCGAGCGGCATAGCCTGAAAGTGTTCATGCGGCTGCTGGGGCTGGCTTACAGCCAGGCGCAAGGACACCTGCGTCGCTACATTCAGCAGCAGTATGGCGATGTCTTCACGCGCTTCACGGAGTTGGTGCGCCGGGCGACCCCCGAGCTGCCAGATGCCGAGCGTTTCTGGCGGCTGCACTTCATGCTGGGCACGGTGATTTTCACTCTGTCTGGCCTGGATGCACTGCGCGATATCGCCGCCAAGGATTATCAAGAGCAGGTAACGGTACGCGACTTGATCCGACGTCTGCGCCCCGTTGTGGTGGCGGCCATGAGCGCGCCGATGCCGTTGCCCGCAGCAACCGTGGATGAGAAGCCCCATGCACACGCCCAGATTGGCTGACCTGCCGCCCGTTGACGGTGGCTGGATGGAAATCGACACCGAGGCCCAACGCCTGCGCTGGTGGCAGGGGAGCGCGCTAGAGCATGAATGCGCCATTTCGACGGGCAAGGCCGGCGTAGGGCAAGAAGAGGGCAGTGGACGTACTCCGTTGGGTTGGCACTACATTCGAGCAGCGATTGGCGATGGGCTACCCGAGGATGCGGTCTTTCGGGGGCGTCGTTGGACCGGAGAGGTCTACTCTGCCGATTTGGCGGTCGAATTCCCCGAGCGCGACTGGATCTTGACCCGCATACTGTGGCTATGTGGCCTGGAGCGCGGTATCAATCGCGGCGGCTGTGTCGATTCCCAGCGTCGCTACATCTACCTGCACGGTACTCCCCCTGACCAGCCCATGGGCCTTGCTGCTTCTCACGGCTGTGTGCGTCTACGTAATCCCGACCTGCTCTGGCTTTTCAAACGGGCTGTGCCGGGTACGCCAGTATGGCTGCATTGACGTTTTCCCCGCTGGCATACTCCACATTTTGAAAGATCACACGGGTGGTCTAGAATGACGCCCTTTTTCCTGGACCCAGTACGATGACTCAACCTTTAGGCCCGGTCATGCTCGACCTGGAAGGCCAGACCCTGACCAAGGAAGACAAGCGCCTGCTGAAGAATCCCGCGGTAGGTGGCGTGATTCTGTTTGCTCGTAACGTGGAAAGCGCCACCCAAGTGCGGGAGCTGTGTGACAGCATTCGTCGTGTGCGCGGCGACCTGCTATTGGCCGTCGACCAAGAGGGCGGTCGGGTCCAGCGTATCCGGCAAGGCGTGACGCGCCTGCCGCCCATGGCTCGGATTGGCGACGTGTTTGCCCATGATCAGTCGGTAGGGCTGGCGCTGGCCAAAGATACCGGCTGGCTGCTGGGCATGGAAATGGCCGCCTGTGGCCTGGACATCAGCTTTGCCCCCGTGCTGGACGTGGACAGCGGTATTTCCAGCGTGATCGGGGAGCGCAGCTTCAGCCGAGACCCTCAGCACGTCGCCTTGCTGGGGCAAGCCTTCGTGCACGGATTGCATGAGGCGGGAATGGCAGCTGTGGGCAAGCACTTTCCCGGCCACGGCGGCGTGGGGGCCGATTCGCACACCGCCCTCCCTGTCGATGAGCGTCCGCTCTCGGCCATCAAGGAGCACGACCTGGTGCCCTTCAGCCAGCTTGCCACGCTGCTCAACGGCGTCATGCCCGCCCATATCGTCTACTCTGCCTTCGATTCGCGTCCGGCCGGTTTTTCGCCCAGTTGGCTAGGCATGCTGCGTGAGTCGCTGGGCTTCAAAGGCTGCATCTTCTCGGATGACCTGAGCATGGCGGGGGCTCATGAGGCGGGTGGCCCCGCCGAGCGTGCCAAGGCTGCCCTGGCAGCGGGCTGCGACATGCTGCTGATCTGCAACGACCGTGAGGCTGCGCTGGAAGTGGTGCAGGCCTGTCATGACGTATTCAACAAGCGGCCCGCCAAGCTGCGTTATGGTCGCGCGCGACCGCAGCTGGAAGCACTGGCCGCGCTGGGCCGTTGGCGCAAGACCCACGCCAGGCTGGAAGCGCTGGTCGCTGACGCCAGCTAATTGACCCATAAACTGTTTTGGAGAGGCTCGATGTCCAAATTGGATAAAGAGGCGCTGGAGTCGCTGGACTCCATGCGCGAGTTGATGGACAACGCCGACTGCTTGATTTCACAGGAGCAGGTCGAGCGTGCGCTGGACCGTATGGCGGAAGAGATTACCCGTGACCTGGGCGATAAGCTGCCGGTTTTCTACTGCGTCATGAACGGGGGGTTGATCACCACCGGTCATCTGCTGACACGTCTGGGTTTCCCACTGGAAGTGGACTACCTGCACGCTACCCGCTACCGCAATGAACTGCGCGGCGGCGAGCTGTTCTGGCGGGTCTCTCCGGAAGTCCCCATGGCGGGTCGGCATGTGGTGATCGTCGACGATATTCTCGATGAAGGCGCCACCCTGGCGGCCATCCTGGCGTACTGCAAGGAAGCCCAGGCCGCCAGCGTGACCACCGCCGTACTGGTGGACAAGCAGCACGACCGCAAGGCAGTCCCTGGCCTGAAGGCCGATTACTGCAGTCTGGAAGTCGCCGACCGCTACGTCTTCGGTTTCGGCATGGACTACAAAGGCTACTGGCGGAATGCCCCGGGGATTTTTGCGCCCAAGGGCATGTAAAGCACTGGCCTAGCGGGGCGAGAAACGTCTTGCCAGGCCGGTTTCGGCAATCATGCGGGTGGAGATCTCCTCCACGGAGAAGCGTGTGGTGTCGATGAAAGGAATGTTCATGCTGCGGTAGAGCGATTCGGCCTGCTCGACTTCCTGCAGGCACTGATCCATGGAGCTGTAGCGGCTGTTGGGGCGACGCTCGTTGCGAATGGCCGCCAGTCGCCGGGCATCGATGGTCAGGCCGAACAGCTTGTGCCGGTGCGGTGCCAGCGCTTTCGGCAATTTCAAGTGGCCATCTTCATCCAGGTCGTCCTCGGTCAGCGGATAGTTGGCCGCGCGAATGCCGAATTGAAGCGCCAGGTACAAGGACGTTGGCGTTTTACCGCAGCGAGATACCCCCACCAGAATGATGTCTGCCTTGTCGTATTGATGGGTGCGGGCACCGTCATCGTTATCCAGTGCAAAATGCACCGAGTGGATACGGTCCATGTAGACATCGTCGCTGCCTATGGAGTGGGTGCGCCCCACGCTGTAGGAAGAGTGCGTGCCCAGCTCTTGCTCCAGCGGTTCCAGAAACGTCGAGAAGATATCGACCTTGAAGCCGGAGGCCTGGCGGATGACGTTGCGGATCTGCTGGTCGACGATGGTGTCGATGATGATGGGGCGAACACCGTCGCGCATCGCGGTGGACTCGATGATCTCGGCGACGGCTTGAGCCTTTTCCAAGGTGTCGATGTAGGGCTTGGTGATCATGTTGATGTCCACGTCACTGAACTGCGCCAACAGGCTGCGCCCCAGGCTTTCTGCCGTGATCCCCGTGCCATCGGAAATAAAAAAGGCTGTTCGTTTCATAGTCTGTCCGCCATCCTCACCCAACTGATTTACGAGCGCTCATTGTGTGCCGTGTGCCATGGCAGTACAACGTTTTCGAGTGCAGGGTTTTCGAGTGCAGGGTTTTCGTGAGCAGGGTTTGCGTGTGCAGGGTACTTGCGATTGGCCTCGCAATTGTGCTCGCGCAAACAGGTCTGCGTCCTGTCCTGACTACATAAATGCCATGTTTCCGGCCGATGTTGTAAAAATCCTCCACTCCCTGCGCTGTTAGACCAATGGCGAATAGGGGGCCGCGATGCTAGGGTGACAGCGTGAATGGGTGTCGTCCCAACGGTTGCATCAATGTCTGAGTGAGGGGGTTGCGTGGAAGAGTACATTCTGTGGTTCGATCAGCTGGGTATGGCGGACGTCGAACGCGTGGGTGGTAAGAACGCCTCGCTTGGCGAAATGATCTCCAACCTGGCCGGTGTGGGTGTCACGGTGCCCGGCGGTTTCGCCACTACGGCCCATGCATACCGCGAGTTTCTCTCCCACGAAGGCCTCAACGACCGTATCAACGACACCCTGGCACGGCTCGACGTCGACGACGTCAAGGCGCTGGCCGAGGCTGGCAAGCGTATCCGCCAGTGGATCATCGAGACGCCGTTGCCGCCCACCTTCGAAGCGGCATTGGAGCAGGCGTACCAGCAGTTGCAGGCAAAACACCCCGGCCTGAAGGTTGCGGTGCGCAGCTCGGCAACGGCGGAAGACCTGCCGGATGCATCGTTCGCCGGTCAGCAGGAAACCTTCCTCAATATCGAAGGCCTGGCCAACATCAAGCATGCGGTTCACGAAGTCTTTGCCTCATTGTTCAATGATCGCGCAATTTCCTACCGCGTCCATCGGGGCTATGCCCATGAGAACGTTGCCCTGTCGGCCGGTGTGCAGAAAATGGTGCGCTCCGAGACCGGTGCGTCCGGTGTCATGTTTACCCTGGACACCGAGTCCGGCTACCGGGACGCGGTGTTCGTCACCGCCTCCTGGGGGCTGGGCGAGACCGTAGTGCAAGGGGCGGTCAACCCTGACGAGTTCTATGTGCACAAGCCCACGCTGGCCGCCGGGCGTCCGGCCGTGTTGCGTCGTACCCTGGGGTCGAAACTGATCAAGATGGTGTACGGCAAGGATGCCAGCGCAGGTCGTTCGGTGAAAACCGTTGACGTGCCTTACAAGGATCGCGGGCGTTTCTGTATCGACGACGAGCAGATCATGGACCTCGCCCGTCAGGCGGTCACCATCGAGCAGCATTACCAGCGGCCCATGGATATCGAGTGGGCGCTGGATGGTGATGACGGCAAGCTGTACATCGTGCAGGCACGTCCTGAAACCGTCGTTTCCCAGCAGGAGGGCGGCAAGCTGGAGCGCTTCCAGCTGCGCGAAAAGGGCCGCACGCTGATCACTGGTCGGGCCATTGGGCAACGCATTGGTCGTGGTGCGGTCAAGATTGTGCTCAGTCCTGACGAGATGGACAAGATTCAAGAGGGTGACATTCTGGTCACCGACATGACCGACCCCGACTGGGAGCCGATCATGAAGCGGGCATCGGCCATCGTCACCAACCGGGGCGGGCGTACCTGTCATGCGGCGATCATTGCCCGTGAGCTGGGCATTCCCGCGGTGGTGGGGTGTGGAGATGCCACCACGCAGCTGCAGGAAGGCTGCGACGTGACGGTCTCCTGTGCCGAGGGCGATACCGGCCATGTGTATGAAGGCCTGCTGGCCTTCGATTGCAACGTCTCCAGCGTCGATGCCATGCCGGAGATTCCCTTCAAGATCATGATGAACGTGGGCAACCCGGACCGTGCCTTTGGCTTTGCCAGCCTTCCCCATGCGGGCGTGGGGCTGGCGCGTCTGGAGTTCATCATCAACCGCATGATTGGTGTGCATCCCAAGGCGCTGCTGGATTATCAAACGCTGCCGGTTGACCTTCAGCAGGTGATCGACCTGCGTACGGCAGGGTACGCCGACCCGGTCAGTTTCTACGTGGACAAGCTGGTGGAGGGGATTTCCACCTTGGCGGCGGCGTTTCATCCGCAGCGGGTGATCGTTCGCCTCTCGGATTTCAAATCCAACGAATACGAGAACCTGATAGGCGGCAAGCTGTACGAGCCAGGTGAAGAGAACCCCATGCTGGGCTTCCGTGGCGCTTCTCGCTACATTTCCGATGCCTTCCGCCCCTGTTTCGAGCTGGAGTGTCGGGCGCTGAAGCGCGTGCGTGAAGAGATGGGCTTCACCAATGTCGAGATCATGGTGCCTTTCGTACGCACCACGGATGAAGCCCGTGAAGTAGTCGAGCTGCTGGCCGCCAACGGCCTGAAGCGCGGTGGCAGCAGCGACCCTGACGGCCTCAAGGTCATCATGATGTGCGAGCTGCCTGCCAATGCGCTGTTGGCCGACGAGTTCCTCGAATATTTCGACGGCTTCTCGATTGGCTCCAACGACCTGACACAGTTGACCCTTGGGCTGGATCGTGACTCGGGCATCGTGGCCCACCTGTTCGATGAACGTAATCCGGCGGTGAAAAAACTTTTGGCCATGGCCATTCAGGCGTGCAAGGCACGAGGCAAGTACGTGGGGATTTGTGGCCAGGGGCCTTCGGATCACCCGGACCTGGCCAAATGGCTCATGGAGCAAGGGATCGACTCGGTATCGCTGAACCCGGACGCGGTTCTCGAAACCTGGTTCATGCTGGCAGGAGAGAGTATCGCCTGACATCCATGGGTTAGTTAGCCTGCTGTTCGATTTGCGCCCGGCCATTGTGCCGGGCGCACGGGTTTTATAGGCTACGCTTTGTTTTGGATGACACCGCTCTGGATAACACCGCTCTGGATGACGGCGCCCCCGAGGCGCTGTGCGATGTCTGCCTGTGTCCTGGTTAAAAGGAGAGAAATTATGCTGCCTAAACGGGCAATCCCCCTGACGGGCCTACTACTCGTTCCTATGGTGAGCTGGGGGTTTAGTTACCAAGCCCCCGAGATGTCGCCGGAAGTAGGCTCAGGGTATGAGGAGAAGCCCGGTTGGGCCGTTGAATCCTTTGCCGTTGCTGCGGCGAACCCGCTGGCCACTGACGCGGGTTATCAAGTGCTCAAGGCCGGTGGCAACGCCATCGATGCGGCGGTGGCCGTGCAAATGGTGCTGACCCTGGTAGAGCCGCAGTCCAGTGGGATCGGCGGCGGCGCCTTCTTGATGCACTACGACGGCAGCAATGTGCAGGCCTTCGATGGTCGCGAGACCGCGCCTGCCGCGGCCACCGGTGAGCTGTTCATGGAAGATGGCGAGCCGCTGCCGTTCATGGAGGCGGTGGCCAGCGGTCTCTCTGTGGGGGTGCCGGGGGCACTGCGTATGCTGGAGCAGGCCCACGCCGAACATGGCCAACTCGCCTGGCGAGAGCTTTTCACCCCTGCCATTACGCTGGCGGAAGAGGGCTTTGCCGTCAGCCATCGGCTGCATACCAGCCTGGCCAACGATACGGCGCTGCGCGAGGACCCGTTGGCCCGAGCGTTCTACTACGATGAGCAAGGCGAGCCGCTGGCCGTTGGTGACACATTGACCAATCCCGCGCTGGCCGCCATTTTGCGCCGAGTGGCAGAAGAGGGCAGCAGCGCGTTCCACGAAGGTGCGATTGCCGAGGATCTGGTGGCCCGAGTGCAGTCCCATCCGCAGCGTCCGGGCGAGATGAGCCTGGACGACCTCAGCGGCTATGAGCCGGTGGAGCGTGAGCCGATCTGTACGCCCTGGCAGGAGTGGGAAGTGTGTGGCTTCCCGCCGCCGTCGTCGGGTCATATCACCGTCATGCAAATCCTCGGTATTCTCGATCAGCAGCCGTTGATCGAAGCACCGCTGGATAACGGTGCTCCCAGTAGCGGTTGGCTGCATCAGTTCCTCGAAGCGTCTCGGCTGGCCTTTGCCGACCGAGGTCGCTACATCGGCGATCCTGATTTTGTCGAGGCGCCGGGAGGCGATTGGCGCACGATGCTGGCCCCTGAATACCTCAACCAGCGTAGTCGCCTGATGGGCGAAGCGTCACTGGGCGATAGCGTCGAGCCTGGCAACCCCGGTGAGCTGGAAGTGAGCTTTGCCAGCCAGCCCGAACAGCCTGAGTATGGCACCAGCCACATCAGCATCGTGGACGGCGATGGCAATGCGCTGGCCATGACCACGACCATCGAGCAAGCCTTTGGGTCACGTATCCTGGCAGACGGGGGCACGGGGCTGGCAGGGGGCTATCTGCTCAATAACGAGCTGACCGATTTCGCCTTCGAGCCGGAAAGTGAAGGCCTCCCCGTGGCCAACCGCGTTGAGCCCGGCAAACGTCCCCGTTCCAGCATGAGCCCGACCCTGGTCTTCGATCTGGAAAGCGGTGAGCTGGTGGCCAGCCTGGGCTCGCCAGGTGGCGCAGCGATCATTCATTACACGGCCAGAAGCCTTGTGGCCATGCGTGACTGGGGGCTCGATGCTCAGGAAGCGCTGGATCTGCCTCATGCCATCACCTTGGGAGGCGATGTCTACCTGGAGGAGGGGCGATTCTCGGAGGAGACCGCCGAGGCACTGCGTGGGCGCGGACATCAGGTGAGTGAGCGGGAGTTGACCAGTGGTCTGCAAGCCATCATGAAGCTGGAGGACGGCACCTTGTACGGTGGCGCCGACCCGCGTCGTGAGGGCGTGGTCATGGGTGAGTGATGTCCTTGCCCGCCGTCTCGCGCTACTGACGTAGCCAGTTGCGCAGTTTTACCAGCATCAGGCCGCCATCGCTCATGGCATGGCGGTCTTCGATCAGTTCCCTCAAGCGGTCAGGATAGTCGGTGATGATGGCATCCACGCCAAGATCGATCAGCGTCGACATCCTGGCTCGGTCATTCACCGTCCAGGCATGGATTTCATAACCATACAGTGCCGCCAGACGGATTTCCTGTCGGGTAATGCGGTTATGTCGCAAGCCCAGCGCATCGAATTGACGACGGTCGAGCGTGCCGGGGAGTATCAGCTGCGCCAGTAGTGTCACCCTCAGCTCGGGCGCCCGCTGCTTGATGAAGTTGACCAGCGCGGGCGACATGGTGGCCATGCGCATTTCCAGCAGCGTATGCGGGAATCCGCAGGCGGCCATTCCATTCAAGGCATCGTGCTGGGTGGCCCAGCAGCGGTAGCGACGATCGTTTTCCTCATCCAGTTCATCCAGTACCGCTTGAGCCAGCGCTTCCTCCTGGCCCGGGAGCGGTTTCATGTCGATCATCAGCGCGGCGCGGCCCTTCACCAGCGCCAGGGTCTCGTCCAGCCCGGCGATTCGTTCGTTCTGGAAGGCATCGCCAAACCAGCTGCCCACATCGAACTCGCTCAGTTCATCGCGGGTCAGTTCGCCAAACTCCCTGGGGTCACCCGTGAGCCGAGCCAGCGTGCGGTCGTGGTAGAGCATGACCTGCTGGTCGGCGCTGAGACGCACGTCCAGCTCGACGGCATCGGCACCATCGTCCAGTGCCTGGCGCACGGCGGCCAAGGTGTTTTCAGGCGCCACCATGGAGCTGCCTCGGTGGGCGATGATGGCGACGTTGTCGCGTATTTCGAAGCTGTTGAGTATCCACCAGGCTTGCAGTGCGGCAATCAGCAAGACGCACACTTCCAATGCCCAGGCCAAACGGCCTGTCTGTTCGCTCCCGGGAGCGGCAGGCCGAGCCTCCCGATAGGCAAGCTGCAAGTAAAGGCAGGCCGACAGCAGCGCATGGGTGGTAATACCCAGAAACGTGATGGTCAGAGTGATCAGGACATAGCCGGTCAGATAGGCCAGCATCGCCGGTACCAGGACGGCACTGTGCTCGGGCAGCCACCATAGCAGCGGCGTGATGAGTGTGTCATAGAGCCAGGTGGTGGCAATCGGCAAGGCAATGATGACGAGCAGTAACAGCAGCACCGCCGCGCCAATGGAGCGGTGCCAGCCCCGGGTAAGGTGCACGCTGCGCTTCAGGGCCTGCAGCGGGTGGCACTGTTCCAGCGCCACCAGGGGCAGAGCCAGTAGCCAGCGCAGATACAGCCAGGCAGCCAGGCTCATCCACAGCAGCACGACCGGCAACGCACAGGCAATGAAGTACCACAGCGCCGGAGGGCGTACACGCTGTAGATAGTAGGGGTCAAGACCGCTGAGCCAGAGGTCGTATAGCCAGGCGATGGCGACCATGAAGGGGGCCAGCAGCAGCAGGTGGGCACCCACCTGCAGGATCACCAGCAGCAGCAGTGCTGGTAGGCGCCGAGTGCTGAGCCACAGGGCCTCCAGTGCCAGGCGGTAGTGGTTGTCCTTGGGCCTGCTGGCCACTTGAAGCATGCCCGCTTGCTGCCAGTAGATCAGCAAGAAAGTGACCGCAAGGCCTGCCAGAAGGGTGAACAAGCCCAGGGGGCTGAACAGCAGCGCCAGCAAGGCATCGTTGGTGACCACGGTTCGGTTGAGCTGCGCCATGAATCGCTGGGAAGCCCAAGCCACCAGCGGCAACACCACGGCCGATGCCAACAGCGTGAACAGCAGGTGGTAGGCAATCAGTGGGCGCAGGTGGTCACGAAGGGTGCGAAGTAGGGCATAGCCCAGTGGCTTGAGCGGCTGCATGGTGTCCGTGGCATGAAAATGAAATATCAGGGTGGCACTATCTGCCACCACTGACAAGTCTGGCGGGTTAGCCGGGGTTAGGCGCGTTCAAGAGAGTTTGAGCGGCTGTTCGGCGACGATGATGCCGTTATTGTCGGCGTAGAGCCATTGACCCACCTGCAGCGTGACGCCTGCAAAGGTCACCGCCACGTCGCGCTGGCCTTCGCCATGTTTTTCGCTGCGACGAGGGTGGCTGCCCAGCGCTTGCACGCCCAGTGGCAGGGTCGCCAGAATGTCCACGTCTCTCACACAGCCATACATGATGACGCCTGCCCAACCGTTTTTGGCGGCTTGTTCAGCCAGCATGTCGCCCAGCATGGCGCAGCGATGAGAGCCGCCTGCATCCACTACCAGGATGGCGCCTTCACCGGGCTCGGCGACGGCCTGCTTGACCATGGAGTTGTCTTCGAAGCATTTGACGGTACGAATAGGCCCGTAAAAGTGATCGACGCCGCCGAAGTTGGCAAACATCGGCTCGAGCACCTTGACCTCGGGGTACTGGTCGCACAGATCGGGGGTAACGACGTAAGGTGTGGTCGTCATGAGGGTCTCCTGTCAGTGAGTGAAGCCGCTGATAATAAAAACGCCCCGACCTGCGAAGGAAGGGGCGTTCGGTCATCGGCTCAGAGTCGCGTGGCGTCTCTGCGATGTTGCGAGCATCGGCGATGGGGCAGTAGCCGTGGCGCTTAGGCCTCTTGGGCTACTGGAATCACGTTCGAGGCGACCTTCTGGTACTCCTCGATTTCGTGGAAGTTCATGTAACGATAGATTTCGCCAGCCAAGGCGTCAAATTCGCCCATGTAACGCTGGTACTCAGCCACTGTCGGCAAACGGCCTTCCACCGCTGCGACCGCTGCCAGCTCCGCCGAGGCGAGGTAGACGTTCGCGCCATCTCCCAGGCGGTTCGGGAAGTTACGTGTAGACGTAGACACGACGGTGCTCTTGGCAGCCACACGCGCCTGGTTACCCATACACAGTGAACATCCCGGCATTTCCATGCGGGCGCCTGCACGGCCGTAAATGCCGTAGTAACCCTCTTCGGTCAGCTGGTGCTGATCCATCTTGGTCGGCGGCGCCAACCACAGGCGGGTCTTCAGGCTACCCGCAGGCTGTTTCTCCAGCAGCTTACCGGCGGCACGGAAGTGACCGATGTTGGTCATGCACGAACCGATAAACACTTCGTCGATCTTCTCGCCAGCCACGTCGGAGAGCAGGCGAGCGTCGTCCGGATCGTTGGGAGCGCAGAGAACAGGCTCCTTGATCTCGCTGAGGTCGATCTCGATGATTTCGGCGTACTCGGCATCTTTGTCCGCACGCATCAGTGACGGGTTGGCCAGCCAGGCTTCCATCCCCTCGATACGGCGGCTGATGGTACGGGCATCGCCATAACCGTTGGCAATCATCCACTTCAGCAGCGTGATGTTGGACTTCAGGTACTCGGTCACGCTCTCTTCGGACAGCGTGATGGTACAGCCAGCCGCACTACGCTCGGCCGAGGCATCGGAAAGCTCGAAAGCCTGCTCGACGGTGAGGTCTTCGAGGCCTTCGATTTCCAGCACGCGGCCGGAGAAGGCGTTTTTCTTGCCGGATTTCTCGACCGTCAGCAGACCCTGCTTGATGGCGTAGAGAGGAATGGCGTGAACCAGGTCGCGCAGCGTGACGCCAGGCTGACGCTCACCCTTGAAACGCACCAGAACGGACTCGGGCATATCCAACGGCATGACGCCAGTGGCAGCAGCAAAGGCAACCAGACCAGAACCTGCCGGGAAGGAGATGCCGAGCGGGAAACGGGTGTGGGAGTCACCGCCGGTGCCGACCGTGTCCGGCAGCAGCATGCGGTTCAACCAGCTGTGGATGATACCGTCGCCGGGGCGCAGTGAAACACCGCCACGGTTCATGATGAAGTCGGGCAGGGTGTGGTGAGTGTCCACGTCCACCGGCTTGGGATAGGCTGCCGTGTGGCAGAAGGACTGCATGACCAGGTCGGCCTGGAAGCCCAAACAGGCCAGGTCTTTCAGCTCGTCACGGGTCATCGGGCCAGTGGTGTCCTGGGAGCCGACGGTAGACATCTTCGGCTCGCAGTACATGCCGGGGCGAACGCCGTTCAGGCCGCAGGCCTTGCCAACCATCTTCTGTGCCAGCGTGAAGCCTTTGCCGGTATCGGCAGGCTGGTCCGGCAGACGGAAAACGTCTGACGGCGCCAGTCCCAGGGACTCACGCGCCTTGCCGGTCAGGCCACGGCCGATGATCAGCGGAATACGACCGCCTGCACGCACTTCATCGAGAATCAGCTGTGTTTTCAGCTCGAAGGTGGAGAGCACTTCATCGGTGCCGTGCTTGCACACTTTGCCTTCATAGGGGTAGATGTCGATGACATCGCCCATTTCCAGCTTGGAAACATCCATCTCTACCGGCAGGGCGCCTGAATCTTCCATGGTGTTGAAGAAGATCGGGGCAATCTTGCCGCCAAAGCAGAAACCGCCGCCGCGCTTGTTGGGCACGTAAGGGATATCGTCACCGAAGAACCACAGCACCGAGTTGGTGGCTGATTTGCGCGAAGAGCCTGTGCCGACTACGTCGCCCACGTAAGCCACTGGGTGGCCTTTGGCTTTCACGGCTTCGATTTGCTTGAGCGGGCCAGTGGTGCCGGGCACTTCGGGCTCGATACCGTCACGCTCGTTCTTGAGCATGGCGTTGGCGTGCAGCGGGATATCCGGGCGCGACCAGGCATCCGGCGCGGGCGACAGGTCGTCGGTGTTGGTTTCACCCGGGACCTTGAAGACGGTCAGGGTGATTTTTTCTTCCAGCGCAGGCTTGGAAAGGAACCACTCGGCGTCGGCCCAGGACTGCATGACGTCCTTGGCGACGGCGTTGCCATTCTTGGCGCGCTCTTCCACGTCGTGGAACGCATCGAACATCAGCAGAGTGTGCTTGAGCTGTTCACCTGCTTCACGGGCCAGCTCTTCGTTATCGAGCAGCTCGACCATGGAAACGATGTTATAGCCGCCCTGCATGGTGCCCAGCAGTTTGACGGCATGGACCTTGTCGATCAGCGGCGAGGACGCCTCGCCTTTGGCCAACGCGGTCAGGAAGCCCGCTTTGACATAGGCGGCTTCGTCGACGCCCGGCGGTACCCGGTTGGTGATCAAGTCCAGAATGAACTCTTCTTCTCCGGCCGGCGGGTTCTTCAGCAGCTCGATCAGGTCGGCGACTTGTTCGGCGGTCAGGGGCTTGGCTGGGACGCCCTCTGCAGCGCGTTCCTCGACATGTTGGCGGTAAGCTTCAAGCACGTTGGGGCCCTCTCATCTTCTTGGTAGTGATCATCAGTGGTAGCAAAAGACGCCTGCACGGTAACAAGGACATCCTTCGATCACATGACATACGCTTGAGAATCAGCGTCTGGTGGATGGCTCGGATTCTACGGGAAACTGTCGACAATGTTAAGAAGTCAGGCGGGATGCCTACTTGTACTTTGTGTTGAGATGTTGAAAGCCGCTTTCCTGAGGGCGGTTTTTTTGATTAATGTGCCGTAAACATGAAAGATTTTTACCGAGAGGCGTGTTTTTAGGTGACGGCTGGTGTGATTATCGTGATGCCGCGTTACCATGGTTGCCAAGCGAGTGCTGGCCTGTAGAGCTGGGTAGCCTCGGCAAGCGTGATTCCCGTGTGGAGCGTGATTCAGGCTTGCTATACATTAGTGTCAATGCATTTTTAAGCGAGGCTGGAAGACACGTTTGTTCCTCCTCGCACCAATCAGGGAACGGACGCCATTGGCGTTTATATATTGTACAATAGTGTGATAAACGCTTGGTGCTGGTGTTATGTCGATACAATTAATGGCGTTGCAAACAGCGGAACATGCGCTGCAAGCGGATGATCTGTTGCCAGAAAGTTTGCATGACTTTTTAGCTTGCCCGACCCCCGATGCCTGGTTGCAATGGGCATTGGCCAACCCGGAAACACTGCTGATCGATCACGCACAGTGTGAAAAAAAAGCGGCTTCCACGGCCATGAGCCTGCTGTATCGCTACGTGGATCAGCCGCTGCTGTTGAGCAAGATGTCGCAATTGGCCCGCGAGGAGCTGCTTCATTTCGAGCAGGTAGTGGGCTTGATGGAACGCCGTGGTGTTCCTTATCGCCATCTGACGGCGTCACGCTACGCCGAAGGCCTTAGAAAGCATTTACGCAGTCAGGATCCTGAGCGCTTGATCGACTTGTTGATCATCGGCGCTCTGATCGAGGCGCGCAGCTGTGAGCGCTTCGCGCGACTCATTCCTTACCTGGACGAAGAGCTGGCCAAGTTCTATCGCACCCTGGTCAAGTCCGAAGGGCGTCATTTCGAAGACTATCTCTTGCTGGCTCGCCAGCAGACCGATGCGCCTATCGACGAACGCATCGCCTTCTTCGTTGCTCGTGAGGCGGAACTGATCATGTCTCCAGATACGGCTTTTCGTTTTCATAGTGGCGTGCCTGCGTGATGCGCCGCTAGCCAAGGCAGGATGTGTAACATGCGTGATGCTCAACAGACAGATCAGTTGACCCTGTTTGGTCACTTCTCCTTGACTCAAGGGGAGGACGTGCTCACTCATTTCAGCTACGACAAAGTCAAGGCGCTGCTGGTGTACCTGCTGCTTCATCGCCAGCCCGTCAATCGTGCCGCCCTTGCGGAGCTGCTGTGGCCAGACCAAGGCCTCTCCTCGGGCAGAACCAACCTGCGCCATGCGCTGCACTGCCTGCGCCAATCCATGGGCGAGCATGCCGATCACGTACTGAATGTGTCGCGGCAGACCATTGCCTTTCATCTGCCGTCCCACTGGCAGGTGGATTTGCATGAGCTGCAGCAACTGCTGGAAGGGCCCAAGGATCTGGAGACGCTGGATGCGCTGATGGAGTGCTACCAGGGGGATCTGATCGAGGAACTGCAGCTCAGCAACTGCAGCGAGTTCCAGCGCTGGCTGGTGCAAGTGCGCAATGAGTGGCGCCAACGAGTCATCCGTTTTGCCGAACAGGTGCTGGAAGCACACGCCGAAGTGCCGGATGCCATGCTGGAAGGACTGGTCAGCCGCTTTTCAGGCTACGGCCCGTTCCACGAGCGCTGGGTGCGGCAGCTAGCCGAGCAGAACCAGATGGCTGCGGCCCACGAGCAGTACAACAGCTACCTTCAACTGCTGGCGCTCTCCGGACAACAGCCTGAGCCCAGTTTCGTGCAATTGGCCAGTTTCTGGTCGGATGGTCACCACGACCCCCGCGCGATGTCGCCACAAGGGGCCTTTTCGCGCGCGTTGGCTGCGGACAGCAAGCCGCTGCGCGAAGATGAGATCGAGCTGCGTCAGCTTTCGGTGATGGCCATCCGCTTGCGCTTGAAGGGTGACTGGCCGGATCGCGCGGCTACACGCAACTGCTTGGCCCTGCAGCTGGAACTGTTGAGATGGTTGGAGCAGCAGTGCCACCATCTGGGTGGTTTCTGGCTGCCGGGGGCAACAGGGGGCTTGGGTCTGGCCTGCTTCGGTACCCATGGCCCCGCCCATCAACTGGCGGAGCTGGTGGCGCTTTATGAACACTGCCGTCAGGCGCTACCCCAGGAGAGCCGTCGCCACTGGGCCGGGGACGCCGAACCGCCGGTGTTCGAACTGGCGGCCGGACTGCACAGCGGGCGCGTGGTCTACTTGCCCGAGCGCCAGCTGGCCGACCCGCTGGGCCAGGTGACGCAAGAGTCTTTGGAGCTGATGAGTGCCGCCGAGGGAAGCGAGCTGGTCATCTCTCAGGAGGCCAGCCAGCACATGCCCCCCGCGCTGGATCTGCAGCCCAGGCTGGTATCTCGCTTGGTGGCCAGCGATGGCCGAGTGCGTTTGCGTGCGCTGGTGCTGGGTCAGAACGAAGGCGGGCGTGACGCTTTGCCGCCGAGCCTGGTGGGAAGGGAAACCTCGCTACGCACCTTGCGCGATGCGCTGGCACGTGCCGGCATCGGTTTGCGGCAAAGCGTGCTGGTGCGTGGTGCCTCGGGCATGGGCAAGTCGGCGCTGATGGTGGGATTCCGGCAGCTGGAGTTGAGTCGCGATGCGGCAATCTGCTGGCTTCCGACCACTCGGCTTTCGGTACTGGACCCTTACGGGGTGGCGCGTTCACTGCTGGCTTGGCACCTTGAGCACCCACCAACGCTCGAGTCGGTGCATGCACTGCAGGCAACGTTGGGGCTCGATACTGCTGACGGTGCGCGTCAACAGCTGCTCGAAGAAGCTCTGGGGGTCCGCGAAGTTCAGGAAATCACCCAGCTGACTCAAAATGGCGAAGCCGTGGAGCTGGTGGTGAAGCTCTTGCACCGGTTGATCGACCATCGTGCCGCGACACAAACGCTGGTGCTGATGATCGATGACCTTCAGTGGCTCGATGAGCCGTCTTTCAAGGTGTTGGCAGGGCTGCAGGCCCGCCTGCCGATCAATACGGCCTTCATGATGGTGGCCAGCCACCATGGCCGCGAACCGCTACCGGTCAAGCTGCACTGGGACCAGCAGATCACCCTGGGCAGGCTGGATGCATTGCAGTCCTCACGGCTGCTGTCGCAGCTTTCTCGTCGCTACCGTATTCATCTGAGCCCACGGCTGCGCAACCAGATCATTGAGCGCTGTGATGGCGTACCGCTTTACATGCAGGAAATTTGTCGACGCCTCGACATGGATCGTCGCGAAGGTCGCAGCGTGCACCTGGACGAGCTGCCCAAGGGGCTGCTGGGGCTCCTGGCCAGCCGAATCGATCAGTTGGAGGGTGATCGTGTCATTGCCCATATCGCAGCGGTCTTGGGCAAACGTTTCCGATTGGATTTTCTGACGGAATGCAGCGGTTGGGAAAAGCCGCGATTGTGCCAGGCGCTGGAGCACATGCGCGCGTTGGAGATCATCGAACCCATCGACAAGGAGGGCGGTGATCACGAGTACCAGTTCAGCCACCAGCTGCTTCAGGAGGCTGCCTATCTTTCCTGTCCTCGTGATGTCAGGGTCAAGCTGCATCAGCAGGTCGTGACCTTGATCGAAGAGCGTTTTCCGGTATGGATCAGTCGCCATCCGGGAGACTTTGCCACGCATCTGCGGCGCAGCGGCCACTATGCACGTGGGGCCCGCTACTTCGAGCTCTCGGCGCGCGAAGCGCTCAAAGTGAGCGCCAACCGCACGGCGCTGCGCATGGCCGATTTCGGCCTGGCCAGCCTGCGCCACGTAGCCCATGAGGTGGAGCGTGAAGTCAGCCTACTGACGGTGCGTGGCCAGGCAGCGTTCGCCCTGGAAGGGCACGGTTCGCCTACGGCCCATGAAAGCTTTGTGAGAGCCCGGGAGCTGCTGCGTCAAAGCGGCGGCGACACCCCTGAAGACCCGGAAGACCTCGAGCAGATTTTCCTGGTCAAGTGGGGGCTATGGGTGGGGCGTAGCCAGCGCTATGCCCACGCCGACGCCTTTGCGTTGGCATCGACCCTGGCGGATATTGCCGCTCGGTTGGAAGACCCGCGCTACCGTCGACTGGCAGATTACGCACGAGCGCACTGTGAATACTGGGCGGGGCGCATTCAGCAGGCCCACGACCATCTGGACGAAATCGATCCGCTGAATGCCACGATGATGATCGAGTGGCTGCCGTTCTCGGACCATCCCCAGGTAACGGCGGCCTGTTTTCAGGGCTGGGCGCTCTGCTTGCGAGGTGATTACCATCGCGCTGAGCGGCATGTCTCGGCGGCCATTCGGCTAGCGGAGCAGATCGGCCATCCCGGCACCCTGGCCATGGCGCTGATGTTTGCAGCAGCGCTGTATCGTCAGTTGGGCCATGTGCATTTGGCGGCCCGGCATGCCGAGCGAGCAGCGGCTATGACAGGAACGCCAGATCTTCAGCTGTGGCAGATTTCCGCTCAGGGAGTGTTGGGTTGGCAGCGTGCGTTGGCGGGGGATCAGGGGGGCTTGGTGCAAATGCGCGACAGCCTGGATCAGATGGCCGAATTGAACGGCCGAGACCGCTTCCAGCGGCCCGTGTTGTGGTACTCCGATGCCTGTATCGAGCTGGGTGAGCTGCACGCAGCCGAAGAGTATCTCGACCAGTGCCTGGTGATTGCCCGTGAGCGCACGACGCTTTTCCTGCCCGAACTGGCCACCCAGCTGGCCCGCGTGCGTGACCTGCTGGGTCACCCTGCCCACGAGGTCAAGGCGTTGGCGGAAATGGCCATTCAGCAATCCCGCGAGCATGGCAACCGCCATCAGGAGTTGGCGGCGCTGGAGCTATGGCTTACGCGTATAGAGCCCAATGACCAGAAAGCGAAAGAGGTGTTTCGTCGACTGTTGGGCGAGGTAAGCCATAGCGATGCGCCGGTGCTGGTGCGCTGGATCAGCCTGCTGGACCGTCGCTTGCCGCACCCGGTGAGCCTGGGAGGCGAGGTCTAACCGGCTGTGGCGGTTTCCCACCAGTAGAGTGTGGCGAGGGCCTCTTCTCGGTCCTCGCCACACACCTCCTTGTCGAAGTCGAACTGGCTGCATACGGCAGGGCGACGGGCATCACCAAAGAGCATGCAGAGATGTTGCTCATTCAACTGAACACAGCGAACGCCTGAGGGCTTGCCGTCTGGCATGCCGGGAATGGGCGAGCTGATGGACGGCGCGATGCAGCAGGCGCCACAGCCCATGCGACAACTGCCCTTTCGGTCACTGGTGATCAGAGTCGTCATGGCGCTGCCTGTGCCGTAGCCCCCTTGTTGATACCTTCGAAGGCTTCCACGTAGGTTTCCTGCTGAGTTTGCTGGGCGATACTGTCGGCCAGCCAACGGGCGATATTTTCCACGGTCGTGGGCGCTGGCAATACGCTGCAGCGGTGAGCGGGCAGGGTGATCGAGAACTCACCCTGTTCGGCTGTGTAGCGACAGGTCAGTGTGGTGGCTGTCTGTTCCGCCACATCGGCCTGTTCCAGCAGGTAGCGGTTATCCAGCCATTCACTCCATTGTGCCTCAAGGGCAGGTTGGCGCTGCTGGTGTTGATAGACATGCAGCCGGGAGCGGTGGCCATGGGCGATACGCTGGCAGTTGCCCAGGTGACGTTTCAGGCCGTGACTGTAACCATAGGATGCGCCTTCGATACGCTCTTCCTGCAGGTTCAGGGTGACACGGGTGACGTTGCGAGGCCGAGCGCGTGTCAGCTCTTCGCTCAGGAGCTGAGTCACCCTGGCCAGCGAGATGTGTTCCCAGGGGAGCAGTGTGAACGCCTGGGCAGGTCCGCGAACTTCCATCGGATAGGGCGTGGCTGTGCGAACGCACAGGCCTTCTGGGCACTCGCTGATGTCTATGCCGGGCGCCTTGGTGGGCACCAGCAGCGTATGATCCAGCCCGTTGTCCAGCGTGCGCTTGATCCAGGGTTTCACTTCACCAAAATCGAACAGCATGCCGTCTTCACCCAGTTCGCCATCCAGATGGGCGTCGACCTGCCAACTGCAGCCGGTCAAGCCGCGCTCAGGGCACCAAAGGGAGACATCGATATGGGTCAGGTGGTGAACGAATAAAGCCATCAATCGAATCCTGCGATCTTGTGGGTTTGCAGCGACAAGCGCCACTGGGGGTGGGTCATGCAATAGGCCGTCGTGGCGGCCACCGTGGCGGCATTGCGCTCAGCGACAGTGGTATGGATCGTGTCGGCATGCTGGGCGACGTGATCCATGGGCTGCAGGTAAAAGTGTCGAAAGTGCAGCGCGGCAAACTGCTCGGGCGGGGCGTCGTGCTGTGGGTACACCAGCTTCAGCTCATCCCCTTGGTGAATGGCCAGCGGGTTGCTGCCCTTGGGGCTGACGCATAGCCAGTCGATTCCGGCGGGCGCGGGCAGCGTGCCGTTGGTTTCCACGGCGACCTCGAACCCTTCGCTGTGCAGCATGGCGATGAGCGGGGTATCGAGCTGCAGTAACGGCTCTCCTCCGGTAAACACCACATAGGGCACCGCGCTGCCTGCGTTGGCTGGCCACAGCTGTTTGATATGCCGTGCCAACTGCTGCGGGCTTTCGAAGCGACCGCCATTGGCGCCATCGGTGCCGATGAAATCGGTATCGCAGAAAGTGCACTTGGCCGTGGCTCGGTCGGCGTCACGCCCCGACCAGAGATTGCAGCCCGCAAAGCGACAGAAAACGCTGGCGCGCCCCGCCTGGGCACCTTCGCCCTGCAGCGTGTAAAACGCTTCTTTGACGTGGTACATCAGCAGTCTCGCTCGGCAAGGGGAGCATACGCGAGCGGATCGGTGGCCTGATTGGCGGCAAAGGCCGCCAGCCGTTCACGGCAGCTGCCACACTGCCCGCAGGCGAGCTGCTGGCCTTCGTAGCAGGTCCAGGTATGGCGGTAATCCAGGCCCATGGCGAGCCCATCACGCAGGATGTCGGCTTTGCTGGAGGCCAGATAAGGGGCATGGACGGTGACGGGTTCGAAGTTGGCAATCTGCGCCACATCGTTCATGGCTTCGACGAAGGCCGGGCGGCAGTCGGGGTAAAGCACGTGATCGCCGCCGTGCGCGCCATAATCCACGCGGCTGGCACCGATATTGACTGCCTTGGCAATGGCCAACGACAGCAGAATCATGTTGCGATTGGGCACCACGGTGCTGTGGAGCGAGTCGGCATCGTACTCCCCTTGAGGCATGGTCAACGCAGCGTTGGTCAATGCCGAGTTGTCGATCAGCCCGTGGATGGCGCGAATATCGACGACCTGATGAGGGATGGCCAAGGACTCACATACCTGACGTGCAACGTCCAGTTCACGACGGTGGCGCTGACCGTAATCGAAGGATAGCGCTTGGACAGCGAGGCCCTCGCGTAGCGCACGGTGAAGGACGGTATAGGAGTCCATGCCGCCGGAGTAGATGACGACGGTGGATGGCGCCTGGGCGCCGGATGATGCAGTGGATGACATGCTGGGTACTCATGGTCGGAGAATTTATGTCGTGCCTGCCCAAGCAGCAGGGCGGTGTTCCGGGGTCCGGTCCGGAAGGCGGGCAGTTTACGCAATGCCGCTCTTGCTGACCAGTGTTCTGGGTGGTGGCATCCGGTGTGCCAATGGAATTGGCGTGATAAGCTACTCATCTACAGCCGCTAGAGATGGACGCATGGCCACCATAGAACATAGTGAAATCGTTAGAGCCTCCCCGGAGCGCGTATTTGACTTGTTACGCCGAGTGGAAGATTTTGCGGATTATTCGGACCTGATACGCTCGATCGATCGTCTTGGCGAAAACCGCTACCGCTGGCACGTGCGGGCAGTGGGCATGGATTGGGCGTTTGACGTGGAGGTAACCGATATCGATCCTCCAACGGTGCTGGCCTGGGAGTCCCTGGAAGGTGTCAGGAACCAGGGGCGCTATCAGCTGCGTGCCGTACCCGAAGGGACTGAGGTGTCGCTGACGCTGAGCTATGACATCCGCAATCGTCTGATGGAAAAAGCGGTGAACAAGGCGGCCAAACCGCTGGTCGGAAAGGTCAGTCGACAAATTCTCGAGCGGGTTGAAGCACGCCTCAATGCGTAAATTATCTCTCTATTCCTGGCGTTGGGCGGCCGCGTTTGCGGTGGCTGCCATGCTGGCCTACATATGGCTTTGGTACTCTCCGGACCTGATGGCGGTGAAACGCTGGGCCGCGACCATGTCTCATCATCCCGTGGTCGTGGTGACGGTCATGCTGACCATGGCGGTCACCCTGGCGATTGGCTTGCCTGGCAGTATTGGACTGTGGTTGATTGCCCCCTTTTATCCCCCCTTGGTCGCTACGGTGATGTTGACCATCAGCAGTGTCGCGGGTGCCTGGGGAGCCTATCTGCTTGCTGCACGGGTCGGCGAGCGTTGGCAGCCCAAGGGGCTGACCCTCAAGGTCATGGACACGCTGAAAGCGCGTAGCGATCTGCTGACGCAATGTGCCATGCGTGTGTTGCCGGGCTTTCCACATTCAGTGATCAATTTTGCGGCAGGCTTGGGGCATATTGCCCTGGGGCGTTATCTGCTGGCTGCAGCCTTGGGGCTGGCCGTGAAATGGGCTGTCTACAGCAGTGCCATTTACGGTGCGCTGGAAGCCATCGAAGAAGAAGACCCGCTGCAGATGGACGTACTGCTGCCGCTTCTGGCGTTGACGGCTTTGTTGCTGGCGGGGGCCTGGTACCGGCGCCGCCTGGAAGCGGCGCGGGAGCAGGCGTGATGCGAAGGCCTATTCGGCTTTGTGCATCGAGGCATCCAGATGATCGACGACCTCGGCCCAGTCGGCATCTTCTTCCACTGCTTCGCGTAGAAAATCCGCTTGGCCCTCGTTCCAGCAGGGGGCGTCGGCCAAGGGCATCTCTTTGGGCAGCGGGGAGTTCCGTTCGATAAAGCGTTCGATGGAGGCTGAATCCGAGCGCAGCCCCAGTTGCTCAAACAGTTCGCTAAAGTGATGTACCGGTTGATCCATACGTTTCCACCTGTTTTCAGAAGGTTATGTTGCACTCCATGTGTTCTGTTTAACCATAGCCGTTCTGTGCCGGGATGCCAGTCTGGCTATCGCTCGCCCACTAAGGGAGTGACAAAGCGCGTTGCCCGGTCTTCGTGAGCAAGCGGCTGCGCCAGCAAATGTACCAGCTTGGTGTAAGCCGCCTCGGGCGTCATGGAGCCCCCGGAAAGCACGCCAGCATCCGTCAGGCCATGGCCCGCCGAGTACGCGCCCAGGTGAAGGGTTCCCTGTGGACACTGGCTGACCGCCGCGATCAGTTTTCCTTCCCCGCTGGCACGCGCCAGTACCGCTAACAGGTCCGGGTCGTCAGGCAGGTTGCCTGCTCCCCAGAGTTGCAACAGTGCTCCCTTGACGCTGTCGTGAGCCAACCAGCTGGAGAGCTGCCAGGCGGCCATGCCTGGCCACAGTGCAATGCGCACTACTTGCCCCTGGGCAAGGCACCTGTAGTCTGGGAGTTCGAAACGGGGGGCGCCGCGCTGATGCATTGCCAGCCCTCGGCTGGGATACAGCACGCAGTCATCGTCTACCCGTTCACCCAGCAGGGGGTAGTTGGGGGAGGCAAACGCGGTCATCGCTTCACAGTGCTGCTTTACCGTTCTGACACCCCGCATCAGGCGTCCCGCAAAGTATATCGCCACTTCCTGCAGGGCGCTCATGGCCGCGAATTGCAGGGCGCCGCATACGTTGTCCAGAGCATCGCTATTGGCTGCCTCCAGCGGTTGCATGGCCCCCGTCAATACGACCGCCTTGTCCAGCCCCTGAAGCTGATAGGCCAGGCTCGAGGCGCTCCAACTGAGCGTGTCGGTGCCGTGCAGGATGACAAAGCCTCGGTAGGTTGCAAAGCGTTCGGCGATGTCGGCGGCCAGCGTTTGCCACGTCGTGGGCGTGGCGGCACTGGAGTCGATCAAGCGGTCATGGCTGATGATGTCGTAGGCAGGCAATGTCTGCTGGCGAGCGATAGGCAGCTGTTGAAGGGCGTTTTGCAACCTCTCGGCAAAGTTGCCCGCGGGCACCAGACCCTCGGAGGTGGGCTGCATGCCGATCGTACCGCCGGTGTAGATGACCAGTACCCGCTCATGTGGGTAGGGGGTGTCTGTCAAACGAGGAGCGTTACTCATGGCCATGTCCTGGTAAAGGCAAAAAAGAGTTATTGAAGGTAGACGCGCAGCTGACCGCCTTGATCATCCAGCTGCCGATTGCGACCTGCCAGACAGGCAAAGCCGCAACAGACCAGAATCAAGCCGATTAGCAGCCAGGCAATGTGCGCGGTCGAGGCGCCCATCTGCAGCATCACACCCACGCCAAAAGGGCCCAGTGCGGCCAGTGTGTAACCGCCTCCCTGAACCAGTCCGGAAAGCTGTCCAGCCAAAGGTGCGTTGGCGGTGCGGAGTACGAGCAGTGCCAGGGCCAGGCTGAAACTGCCACCCTGACCAAGGCCCAGCAGGACGGTGCCCGGCCAGCGCCAAGCCATCGGCGCAATCAACAGCAGCGCCAAGCCGATGGCCGTAGCGGCCAGTACCATGAGGAGGGCAGGTCGTTGGTCCTTGTGCCAGCGGGCAACCCATGGGGCCGCCAGCGCCGAGGCCAGTTGGCTCATGATGGAGACGGCCATGGTCCAGCCAGCGTCTGCTTCGCTATAGCCACGGTCGATGAGCAGGGTGGGCAGCCAACCAAACACGATGTAAGCCATGGAAGACTGAATGCCCATGAAGAGCATCACATGCCACGTCAAGGGTTGGCGTAGCAAAGCGGCAAGCGGCACTCGGAAGGTGGGCTGAAGCGATGGCGCTGCGACGGGGCGTGGCGCAAAGCCCGACCATAGCAGCCAGGCTGCCAAGGCCAGTAGTGACCAGCTCATCAGGCTGAGTTGCCAACTGCCCAGCCAAGTCAGTAGCGGGACGCTCAGTCCTGCTCCCAAGGCGCCACCAAAGCAGAGCGCCATGGTGTACAGTCCTGTCAGCAGGTCGGCGCTGTGCGGCAGTTCGCGTTTGACCAGGGCGGGAAGCAGTGTGCCCGCTATCCCGATAGCACCGCCTGCCA
Source organism: Halomonas sp. C22 (assembly GCF_007655045.1). Taxonomy (NCBI): domain Bacteria; kingdom Pseudomonadati; phylum Pseudomonadota; class Gammaproteobacteria; order Oceanospirillales; family Halomonadaceae; genus Halomonas; species Halomonas sp. C22. Next base: position 243,077 of record NZ_VBVC01000005.1, read on the forward strand.
TGGCCGACCCCAGGTACAGCAACCCTGGCCAGGGAGCGCCCCGTACCAGCAGGCCGGTCGCCAACAGCAGCAGTGCGGCACTCAACGCCCGCTCACTGCCCAGGCGTTTGCTGAGCCAGGGTGCCAGCGGTGCGGCAAGACCCAGGCACAGCACGGGCAGCGTGGTCAAAATACCGGCAGCGGTAGGCGACAGCCCCGCGCTTTCCTGCAGCCTGTGCAGCAGGGGGGCCACCGAAGACATGGCCGGGCGTAGATTGAGCCCAACCACGAACATCAAGAGGATGAAGCTGACGGCGCGGCGTGTCACCATGACGAGCGCTTATTTCATGTAAGGACGCAGGTCACCGCGTACGGCATCCAGCAGGGTGATGAAGTGGTAGTCCTGGGGCGTATCGATGGCATCCACACGTACCTGGGTGCGCATGCCTTTGTTGATGTCCAGCTTGTCGTAGATTTCCAGGGTCAGCTTGCGTGCCGGTTTGTCGCCTAATGCAATGGCGCCATCCGCCAAATTGAAGGTTTCCAGCAGCGTCGCTCTGATGCGAGTGCTGTTGCCTTCACTCAGCACGCGACGCACGAACAGCCAGCCTTCACAAGGCAGGGAGGCGTTGTCATCGCATTCACGCAGAAACAGTGTTCGATAGCAGGCGCCTTCGTTCGAGGCTTTTTCAGCCATGCTGCGATAGGCCTGAATGACCTGTGCCGAGGAGGCGCGAGCATCTTCCAGACGCTGTGAGATACCCTGATGCTCGCGGCTCAGCTGCTCCTGACGCTGAAAAGTCAGCCACTGGCGATAATCTGCCATCAGTTGTGAAGACGCCATAGTCACTCCATGAATTGGTTCAGCGAAACGCCGGAATATGCGAGGCGATACCTTCGCACATTCCGGTCGTTGGGGCTAGCGGCGAGCGCGACGGCGGCGCTCGCCGCCGTTGTTGGCTTGCGGGCTCTCGGACGCGCGACGGGCGCGAGGTTGACGCTGGCTGCGGCGGCCATTTTCGATGGGTTCGGGCTTGGCATTGGGGTCAGGCTCGAAGCCGGGCTCGACGTGCTTGGGCAGCGTTTGATTGATCAGCCGCTCGATGTTCTTGAGCAGGCCATGCTCATCGACGCATACCAGTGATACCGCTTCACCGTTGCTGCCCGCGCGGCCTGTGCGCCCGATGCGGTGCACGTAATCTTCGGCGACGTTGGGCAGGTCAAAGTTGACCACGTGGGGAAGTTCGCTGATATCCAGGCCACGTGCGGCAATGTCGGTGGCGACCAGTACCTGCAGGTCACCACTCTTGAAGGCCCCGAGCGCTCGAGTACGCGCGCCCTGGCTCTTGTTGCCATGGATCGCCATGGCTGGAATGTCCTGCTTGGTCAGCTGCTCTGCCAGGCGATTGGCGCCGTGCTTGGTACGCGTGAAGACCAGTACTTGAAACCAGCCATGACGCTGAATCAAATGGGCCAGCAGGTCGCGTTTCTTGTCGCGGTCCACGCGGTAGATGGCCTGCTCGATTTTTTCGGCAGTGGTGTTGCGCGGGGCCACTTCGATCATCGCCGGGTTGTTCAGCAATTGCTGGGCCAGGGCCTGAATCTCGTTGGAGAAGGTGGCCGAGAACAGCAGGTTCTGGCGCTGTTTGGGCACCAGGCGCAGCAGGCGCTTGATGTCGTGGATGAAACCCATGTCGAGCATGCGGTCGGCTTCATCGAGCACCAGTATTTCCACGCCAGACAGATCCACGTGCCCCTGCTGGTGAAGGTCCAGCAGGCGGCCCGGGGTAGCCACCAGTACGTCCAGACCGGCTTTCAGGGCGTCTACCTGGGGCTGTTGGCCGACGCCGCCGAAAATGATGTGCGAGCGCAGTGACAAGTGCTGCCCGTAAGCGGTGACGCTTTCACCGACCTGGGCGGCCAGCTCCCGAGTAGGGGTTAGAACCAGTGCACGGACCTGGCGTTTGCCGGGGCGTTTGCCTTGCATCAGGCGTTGCAGCATGGGCAGCGTGAAGCCTGCGGTTTTGCCGGTGCCCGTCTGGGCGCTGGCCAGCAGGTCTCGGCCTTCTAGTACGACGGGAATGGCCTGGCGTTGAATCGGGGTGGGCTGATGATAGCCCTGTGCGCCAATGGCGCTGAGTAGATCAGGGTGCAGACCAAGGTCAGAAAAGCTCATGCATTCTCCGCAGTCGCCAACCCCTCACTCTCTAAGTGAGGGGTTGGCGTCATGTTCAAGATACGAGGATGTAATTGCGCCATGAAGGCGCATCTAAGAATCAGATCGGGCAGCCACGATGGGCGTTCTAAAGCCACGCAGCCATTGCCCGCAGGGCTGCGTGGAAGTGATGGGGTGCGCTTGCGAAAGGCGCTGGCGCCGAGTGTAACACGAAAGTCTCACTCAGCGCTGTCGATGCGGACGTGAATTAGCCGCCAGTGAAATAGCCATTGCGACGAATCTGCTCGGCGATTTCCACGCTCAGCAGGTTCCAGCTTTCACCCAGCGCGCGTACCAGGGCAGGGTAGCCATCTTCTTCCAGGGGCGTTTGCGTAGTGAAGCTTTGCAGTGTGACCAGGCTATTGTCTGCGCGGCGCAGCTGCCACTGCCCGCTGGCTACCGCCATGCCATCGTGGCGCCCCTGGAACTGATCCACCTCTACTGAAAGCGTCAAGGCGTCTGGCAGCGCGCCCTCTGAACGCACCACCTGCAGCTGGGGAAGCTGCAGGGCCAACTGCGCCCGCAGGCTACGTTCCAGCTGACGGCCAATGCCCTCGGCCCACTGGTGTTCACGAGCCTGGTTCAACGTGATGTCGTCCAACTGCATGACGATGCCATCCACGTCCAGATAGTGCGCCAAGCGTGGAGCGCGGATGGCCAGCGTGCCCGTGGGTTGGCTAGGGGCGCTGCTGGCCGCGGGGCTGGGCAGCATGTAGCGAGCTGGGGGAGTGACGCTGCTTGCGCACGCGGTCAGGGCCATGCAGGCAGCGGCAATGATCAGCAGTCGTGTAAAAGGTTGAATCATGATCTCTCCTGTCAGCGCGGGGCGCGGGGCGTCGGGTCCTGGGTGTCGAGGTTATCGAACAGCAGGGCGCGAGGATTTTCATTCAGCGTACGCGTAAGCGGCTGCAGGTCTCGCATCAGGCGGTCCAGTCGCTCGATGGCCGTGGTCAGCTCCTGATAGGCGGGCGACGACGGCGATACCCCCTGCAGTGTGCTGCGCAGCTCTTCCAGCGTGCTGTTCAAATTGCCGCCAATCGCGCGAGTATCCGGGTCGCTCAACAGTTCGTTCATCGAACGACTGACGTCACGCACTTCGTTGAGCACATGCTCTGAGGCTTGCAAATTGCGGTCCAGACCTGCCAGTAGTGGTTCGACCTCGAGTGCGTTGAGCTTTTCCAGCAGATCGGTAATCTGCCCCTGAATCTGGGCAAAGCCACCGGCGACGGTGGGGAATACCGTCCGTTCCGAGAAAGTTTCCGCTATGTATTCATCGGGCAGGTCGCGCTGGAAGTTCAGATCGACGAACAGCGCCCCGGTGAGCAGACTGCCGTTTTTCAGCGATGCGCGCAGTCCCAGGCCAAACATCCTGGTGAAGCGATTGTCCCAATCTTCCAGATCGATATCTGAATTCTCGATGCCCAGCCGTTGTGGCTCGATGCGAATCAGTACCGGTATCGCGAACCGCGCTCTGGAATCTGGCTGAGGCGCGGTAAAATTCCAGGGTACCGCTGCCACGGTACCGATGCGCACGCCGCGAAACTCTACTGGCGCTCCGCGGGAAAGACCACGCACCGTGTCGTCGACCAGCAGCACGTATTCCAGGTAGCGGTTGAAGGTACCTTCGCGGGCGTCGTCTTCATCGGCGTAAAGATTGAAGCGCGCGTTATGCTCAACGGGTCGTCCCATGGGCAGATCTTCGGGCACGCCAAAGGTCACACCGCCGCCCAGCAATGCTTCGAGCGATTCGACATTGACCCGAAAGCCATTGGCATCCAGGCGAAAATCAACGCCGCTGGCCGTCCAGAATCGGGTGCTGTCGGTCACCAATTGGGAATAAGGTTCTTCGATGAAAACCTGGTGATACATGGTGCGCGAATCGGCATCGAAGCGGGTGTCTTCGACGCGACCAACGGTATAGCCCTGATAGGAAACCGGGTCGCCGACGCGCAGGGAGTTGCCCAGTTGGCTGACCAGGCTGATTTGAAGTCCGGCCTGTCCTGCCGTGGCCACCGGCGGCACGTCGCTGACGGAGAACTCCCTTCTCGGTTCGTCCGATTGGCCGGGCTCCAATTGAAGGTAGGCTCCGGATAGCACGGTGCCCAGGCCGCTGATGCCTTCGCGGCCAATGCGCGGCTTGACGACCCAGAATCGGCTGTCCTCTCTGAGCATGGCTTCGGCTTCGGGCTGGATTCGGGCGGTCATCACAGCTTGTGAGAGGTCGTCCGACAGGCGCACGCTTTGTACGCGACCAATCTCGACGTTGCGGCTGCGTATCAAGGTGCTGCCTGCCTCGATGCCTTCGGCGTTGCTCATGGTCAACGTGATCAAGGTGCCACGGCTGGTGTAGTTGTCATACACCAGCCACAGGCCAATGATGACGGCCACGAGCGGTACGATCCAGATGGGCGACAGCCGTTTCTGCCGAGAGGCTTTGGCTCGGTGGAGTTCGTTGTCAGTATCGGTGTTGGGGGTTACATCATTAGCCATCAATAGCGTCCTTGGTGGCCGTCGTGCGGCGGGCAGGGCATGGAGCCGGGGAGTCCCAGATCAAGCGAGAGTCGAACGTCATGGCGGCCAGCATGGTCAGCACGACCACGGCGCCAAAAGCGAGTGCTGCGGGGCCGGGGGTGATCGACATCAGCGAACCGGCACGGATCAGGGCAACGAGAATCGCTACCACGAATACATCCACCATGGACCAGCGGCCAATGAACTCGGTGATGCGATATAGCCGCGTGCGGCTGTTGGCGTTGAGCTCGTCGCTGCGATTGATCATCAGGCATAACCATACCAGCGCGACCAATTTGCCGACAGGCACGATGACACTGGCAATGAAAATCACCGCAGCCACGGGCCATGACCCCATTTGCAGAAGCTGCACAACACCGCCAATGATGGTCGAGGGTGCCGTATGGCCAAGGCTGGTAGTGGTCATGATGGGGTAGACATTGGCAGGAATATACATGATCGCCGCAGCAAAGAGCAGCGCCCAGGTGCGCTGCAAGCTGTACGGAAGCCGTGTGTGCAATTTTTCGTGGCAGCGAACGCACCGTCCATGGCCCTTATCCAGGCGGTTGACCAGCCCGCAGGTGGGGCAGCCCGTCACGTTCTGGCTCGCCGCCGTGGCACCCGTCAGGGTGCCTTCCGGTGCCAGTGGCTCGCCCTCCAATGAAAACCACATCCAGTCCGCGTCGATGGACTGTGTGGTCATCAGTAGCAGGATCGCGAACACACAGAAGGCCCAAAAGGAGATGCCCAGCTCGATCTGTGCCATGCCGGCCACTTTGATCAGGCTGACCAGCGCGCCGATGATGAATACATCGGCCATCATCCAGGGGGTCAGGTGGGCCAGCGAGCGAGCGATATCACGACTCAATGGCAGCGGGCGGGCGCGCAGTAGCCCGAACTGTAGCCAGATGACCCCCGTCAGGTAGACCGCAGGCAGTACCACGATGGTCATGATCACTGCGATGGCCACGACAGGCTGATGAAAATTGATCAGCGCCGTGGCCGTCTGGGTCAGCTCGATGCGGTTGCCGATACCGCCTACGCTGAAGCTGACGAAAGGAAACGAAACGGCCAGGATGAGTGCCACCAGTGAGGCAATGGCCAGTGCCATGCTACGTTGCGCGGGGTAGCGGTGGCGCTTGACCAGCACATGGGAGCATCGTGGGCAGGAGGCCTTCTCACCCGAGCCCAAAGGGGGCAGGGCCGAGACCCAGTCGCACTCATGGCAGGCGCGCAGCCGTCTGCGCTGGACGCGTGCCTCGGGGGGCGTGCAGTCCACGGCGGGGGTATGCATGGAAAGGGTGGGTCGTTTCATGAAAGAGACATCAGGTAATAGCAAACTCTCGATAGTTGGCGCATTTTAAATCAATATAGAGCCGAGACGTGAGTGTCAAATCAGGGACACCTCGCTTCTCTTGAACTCGGTGCTTGACCCCGCCTCCCGGTTCGACAAGGATGCAGCCGCGATAGTGCCTAATACGATGACATTAAGGAACCGAAATGTTGCTTGCCTTTGTAGCAGTGGTGGTAGGGCTCGTCCTGCTGATCTGGAGTGCTGAAAAATTTATCGATGGCGCTGCTGCTACCTCGCGGTGGTTGGGGTTGTCGCCACTGCTGATCGGTATGCTGGTGATCGGATTCGGAACGTCGGCCCCTGAAATGATGGTCTCCGTACTGGCGGCCATGCAGGGTAATCCCGGGCTGGCGGTAGGCAATGCTTACGGATCCAATATTGCCAACATAGGGCTGGTGCTGGGTTTTGTGGCGCTTATAGCGCCGCTGGCGGTGCACTCCAGCGTTATTCGCAAGGAGATGCCGCTATTGGTGGCGGTCATGCTGCTGACCGGTTACATGCTGATGGATGGCTGGATTTCTCGCGGTGAGGCAGTGTTGCTGCTGGCCGCGCTGGGGATATTCATTACGGTCAGTATCATCCAGTCACGGCGTCATCAGGCGGATGCACTGACCGATGAAGTGACGGAGAGCCTGGACAGCAAGCCGCTGTCACGTGGTATGGCATTGATGTGGACGCTGGTGGGGTTAGTGCTGTTGGTAGCCAGCTCGCGTCTGTTGGTGTGGGGCGCGGTAGAAATTGCCGTAGGATTTGGTGTCAGCGATCTCATCATCGGTTTGACGGTGGTGGCCGTCGGTACGTCGCTACCCGAGCTTGCCTCGTCCATCAGTGCCTTGAGGCGCAAAGAGCACGATATGGTGCTGGGCAACGTGGTGGGCTCCAATCTGTTCAATAGTTTGGCCGTGGTAGGGTTGGCGGGGGTCATCACGCCTATCGAAGCGGGTCGTGAGGTGCTGGTGCGTGACTGGAGCGTGATGACCTTCATGACGCTGATGATGGTGCTGTTTGCATTCTCCTGGCGTGGCCGTCCGCGGCGGATCAATCGTCTGGAGGGTGGCGTGCTGTTTTCCCTGTTTGTCGCCTACACCGGCTACATGGTCAGTCTGGTGGTGATGACATGACTTTTTTTAATTGAAAAAGAGCAGTTTGCCTGAATGGCATGCGTCAATGCGACACAGCTTTTTGGGCAAACTTGCGCTGTATAACGGGTGTCGAAGCGTTAAAATGCAACACAGCTAAAGAATAAGCTTAGTGCTTATAACTAAAATGCAGTGCCATTAAGGCTCAACTAAGCTTGTGTAACCCATTGATGGGATATTGATCCAGGTCTTAGGAGCGTGTGATGGAACTCGACCCCCTTGTACTATCGCGAATGCAGTTCGCCTTCGTTGTATCGTTTCATGCGATCTTTCCGGTCTTCACCATCGGACTGGCGTCTTATATAGCGCTGCTTCATGGGCTGTTCTTCAAGACCAACAACCCCGCTTGGGACCGCTTGGCACTGTTCTGGACCAAGGTGTTTGCCGTGGTTTTCGGAATGGGCGTAGTCTCCGGGATCGTCATGTCTTTCCAGTTTGGCACCAACTGGAGCAACTTCTCCCAGGCAGCGTCCAACTTCCTCGGGCCGGTGCTCAGCTACGAGGTCGTTACTGCTTTCTTCCTTGAAGCGGCATTCCTCGGTGTCCTGCTCTTTGGCCGAGGCAAGGTGCCACAAGGGGTGCACCTGTTTGCTGCCATCATGGTGGCGATCGGTACGTTCATTTCGTCGTTCTGGATTCTTTCTGCCAACAGCTGGATGCATACGCCGGCAGGGGTAGAGCTCATCGACTATCGGTTCCACGTGGTTTCCTGGACCGAAGCGATATTCAATCCCTCCTTTCCTTACCGCTTCGCACACATGGCCATGGCATCTTTCTTGACCGGTGGCTTCGTGGTGGCCGGTGTGAGTGCTTGGTTCCTGCTGCGTGGTCGCGACCCGGAAGCCAACCGTCGAGCGCTTTCCATGTGCCTTTGGTTGCTGCTGTTTCTGGCGCCAGCCCAGGCGGTCGTGGGGGACTTCCATGGTTTGAATACCCTGGAGCACCAGCCGGCCAAAGTGGCGGCCATGGAAGGGCATTGGGAAACCTCTGGCAACGTTCCGTTGCTGCTGTTCGCCATCCCGGACCAGGAAGCGCAAACCAATCGCTTTGAAATCGGCATTCCCAATCTTGCCAGCCTCATCCTGACCCACTCTACGGATGGGGTTATTCAGGGGCTGAATGAATTTGCTCCTGAAGAGCAGCCACCGGTCTGGATCGTCTTCTGGGCGTTCCGCGTGATGGTGGGGATCGGTCTGTTGATGATTGCCACCGCCTTGGCAGGGCTGTTGCTGCGTCGCAAAGGCAAATTCCATCAGCATACCGGGTTCCTCAAGACGCTGGTGTACATGATCCCCATGCCGTTCGTCGCCGTGCTGGCTGGTTGGATCGTGACCGAGTCAGGACGTGCCCCATGGCTGGTATACGGCATGATGACCCATGCGGAAGGCGTTACGCCTTCGCTGACCGGCCCCATGGCGCTGTTTACGCTGGTGGGCTACGTGCTGGTGTACGCGGTGGTGTTCTATGCCGGTATCTACTATCTGACCCGCGTGGTGCGTAACGGCATGCTGCCCAAGGAAGAGCGTGAAACGGCAGGCGACAATTTCAGACGCCCCATGCGTCCACTGTCGGCCACGGAAACTCCCTTTGATGACGATGTCGACCCGGTGAGGAACTGAGACATGGAAATGTTTGATCTGACGATAATCTGGGCAGGCATCATCGGGTTCGGGTTGATGATGTACGTGCTGATGGACGGTTTCGATCTGGGGCTTGGGATTCTGTATCCCTTCGCCCCGGACGAAGACGCCCGGGATGTGATGATGAACTCCGTGGCGCCGGTCTGGGACGGCAACGAGACGTGGCTGGTGCTGGCGGGTGCCGGTTTGCTCGGGGCTTTCCCGCTGGTCTATTCGGTCTTCCTGCCGGCACTCTATATTGGCGTGTTCTTGATGCTGGCGGGGCTTATTTTCCGGGGTGTGGCCTTCGAGTTCCGCTTCAAGTCCCGGCGCAATCGTCGCTGGTGGAACCGCGCCTTCTGCTGGGGCTCCGGCGTGGCCGCTTTTGCTCAAGGGGCGGTGGTCGGTGCATACATCCAGGGGTTTCATGTCGAAAACTTTGCCTTTGCAGGTGGCGCTTTCGATTGGCTGACGCCTTTCTCGGTACTGACCGGCTTCGGCCTGATGGCAGGTTATGCGTTGCTGGGAGCCACCTGGTTGATCCTCAAATCCGAGGGGCATATTCAGGAGTGGGCTTACAAGGTGACGCCGCTGCTGTTGGCGCTGGTACTGGGCGTCTTCGGTATCATCAGCATCTGGACACCGTTCGTGAATCCGGTGGTCTGGGAGCGCTGGTTCGGTCATTTGCAGCTGATCTGGATATTCCCGGCACTGGCGCTGCTGTCGGCCTTCATGGTGTATCGCTCCGTGAAACGTCGTGACGAGGGCATTCCCTTCGTGGCCACCATCGGCATCTACGTGTTCACTTACCTGGGGCTGATCGTCAGCAAGTGGCCCATCATCGTGCCCCCCAACTACACGCTGTGGGATGCCGCCTCCGCCCCTGAATCTCAGCTGTTCCTGCTGATCGGTGTGCTGTTCGTCATTCCGATCATCCTGACCTACACCGCCTGGACCTACTGGGTCTTCCGCGGCAAGGTGCGCGTCGGCGAAGGGTACCACTGATTCATGGCCCCTCCTGCGGCCCAGTCGAATTCGTTGACGCCGCGCCGTTGGCTGAGCACGCTGGCTCGTCGTGAGCGTGCTCGGCTGGCGCTGGCGGCGTGCTTCGGCGTGCTGTCCGGCGCTCAGACGATCTTGCTGGTGGTCGGGTTGGCGTGGTCGATCGAGCAACTGGTCGTTCATGGCCGCTCACCTGTCACGCTGGTGCCCGTGCTGCTCGGCCTGGTGGTCGCCGTGGCGTTGCGCTCACTGTTTCTTGCCCTGCAAGAGTTGTTCAGTGCAACTGCCAGCTTGCGCATCCGTCAGTACGCTCGTGAGCAGGTCTTGAACAAGGTCGCCGCGCTAGGCCCGGTCTGGATGACGCGGCAGCAGAGCGGAGCCCTGGCGACCCAGTCGGTCGAGCACATCGAAGCCCTCGATGGCTATTTCGCACGCTTCCTCCCGCAAATGCGCATCGTGCTTTTGCTGCCACTGCTGATTGCCGTCGTGGTGGGCTGGCTCGACTATCTGGTGGCCATCTTCTTGCTGCTCTCTGCGCCATTGATTCCGCTGTTCATGGCCTTGGTAGGCATGGGGGCAGAGCGTCTCAACAAGGAGCAGTTTGCTTCCGTTGCCAGGCTCTCGGCGCATTTCGTCGACCGCGTACGCGGCATGACGACGCTGCAGCTATTTGGTCATACGCGTGCTGCCCAGCAGGACGTCTGGTATGCCACCGACCAGTATCGCCGCCTGAGCATGCGCACTCTCAGGCTGGCATTTCTTTCGTCAGCGGTATTGGAATTTTTTGCCTCGGTGGCTATCGCCGTCGTCGCCATGTACGTGGGGTTTGGTCTGTTGGGCTATATCGATTACGGTCCTTCCCCCTCGCTGACCCTGTTCAGTGGTCTGGCGGTGTTGCTACTGGCTCCGGAGTTCTTCCAGCCCTTGCGCACCCTCTCGCAGCATTATCATGACCGTGCTGCGGCGCTGGGGGCGGCAGAGAGTATCGTGACCATCCTCAATGAGCCTGACGTGGTGCCGACCCGGTTTGACGCCCCCGTCGAACCCGATGCATCGATTGAATTGGTGGATGTCGAGGTGGGCTATGGTCGGCACTCGACGGTCTTGACGGGCGTCTCGGCCACGATACGTCAGGCAGATGTGGTGGTCATTACCGGAGAGTCAGGCAGTGGCAAATCTTCCTTGCTGGCGCTGATGGCCGGTTTTATGGCGCCTCTGCGTGGTGCTTGCAGAGTCCGCCAGGGCGAACAAGTGGCGTGGCTGGATCAATCACCCTGCATCATTCAAGGCTCGTTGGCCGATAACCTGCGCCTGGCGGCGCCTGAGGCGACACCGGCTGCCATGCAGGAGGCTCTGGAAAGCGCAGGCCTGGGTGAGCTGTTGGCTGCCTTGCCCCATGGCCTGGAGACGGTGGTAGGGGAGCGCGGGGTCGGCTTGTCGGGAGGTCAGGCGCAGCGCTTGACCCTGGCTCGAGTATTTCTCAGCCAGGCACCGCTGGTGTTATTGGATGAGCCCACGGCCAGCCTTGATTCGGCGACGGAAAAGAGCGTGATCGACGCACTGCTGGCCTGGTCGGCGGAAGGGCGAACGTTGGTCATGGCAACACATCACCCTGCGGTGATGGCCGTTGCCACTCGCCACTGGGTGTGTCGAGACGGCCAGCTTCACGAGGTGGCGCCATGAAATTTCTGCACAATGACCTGAGCCCATGGCTGGCACTCATGTTAAGGCGCAGGCAGCGCTTCCTCGTGGGTGCGCTGCTGGTATGGGTAACGTTGCTGGCTGGCCTTGCGCTGCTGGGTTTGTCCGGCTGGTTCATTGCGGCGTGTGCCCTGGCGGGCATTGCGCTGGCGGCTGGGTTGCCGTCATCACTGGATATTTATGTGCCCGGCGGCGGCATTCGTTTTTTTGCCTTGCTGCGCACCGTCGCTCGATACACCGAGCGGCTCTACAACCACAATACCGTGCTGACGCTGCTGGCGGATTTACGCTATCGCGTCTTCGGTGACTTGACGCGCCTGGATGACGCATCGCTGCGGCGTCGGCGAGTCGGTGAGTGGTTGAGTCGCCTGACGGCGGATATCGATGCCCTGGATAGCCTGTATCTGCGCCTACTGGTGCCGCCAGTAGTGGCCTTGTTGAGTGTCTGGATCGTCGCAGGTTTCATCGCTATCTGGTTACCGCTGGTGGGAGCCGTCGTGGCCTGTGTATTGACGCTGCTGTGGCTGGTCATCACCCTGGGCTTTGCCAGGCTGGGTTTCACCAACAGCCATCGGCAAGTGGATGATCAGGAGGAGCTTCGGCGGCTGGTGTTGGATCAGGTACAGGCGTCCGCTGAGCTGATGAGCTACCGAACCAGTGACTGGTACCGCAGGAAAATACGAGCGCACGAACAGCAAGCGCTGGATAACCAGCGTCAGTTGGCCGCGAAGGCCGCGCTGGGAAATGCGCTACTGATGGCGGTAACGGGGCTGTTGATCATCGGTGTGCTCTGGCTGGGTAGTCTGGCACTGGCCGAGCAGCGCGTGGTGGGCCCCATCATGGTCATGGCCGTGATTGCCGTGTTTGGTATCAACGAAGTGTTGGCCAGCCTGCCTGCTGCTTTTGTGCGGTTTGGCGCCAGCCACGGGGCGGCCCAGCGGCTGAATGCTCTGCAGGCGACACAAGGGCAAACGCGTGTGGGCTCGCTTCCGGATGACGATGGTGGCCATGCCCTGCAACTGCGTGAGGTCATGTTCCGTTATCCGGATGCGGCGGGCTGGGCGATATGCCAGGTTTCCCTGACCCTGCCCGCCGGTCAACGCGGTGCCATCATGGGTATTTCGGGTTCGGGCAAATCGACGCTGGCCAATTTGATCATGGGCCGCATCTCTCCCACTGAAGGGGACGTGTGGGTGGCGGAGCATGCACCCTCTGTCATTACCCTCGAAAGTAGCGCAGCACATATGGGGTACCTCCCCCAGCAAATAGACCTGTTCGATGGATCGCTGGCCGATAACCTGCGGATCGCCAAGCCTGACGCGACAGACGAAGAGCTTTGGCAGGTGCTTGCCCAGGTCGCTCTCTCGGACTGGGCGAAACGCCAGCCTCGTCAGTTGGCGACTCAGGTGGGAGAAAGAGGGCAGCAGCTTTCAGGCGGGCAGGCGCGCAGAGTGGCGTTGGCGAGGTTGTTCTTACGCTCGCCCTCGGTGGTATTGCTGGATGAGCCCTTCGCGGGAGTGGATGCGGCAACCGCCCGGCACGTGGCGGCCTCGCTGGACGCCTGGTTGGTAGGCCGTACGGCGATTTTCTTTGTTCATCAAGTGGATGATGCGGCCCTGGTGCCGGGTTTGGCTCATCAATGGTGGCTTGATGGTGGTAAGTTAATTCACGATACTTCACTTTGATATTCACCGAATCGGCAAGTAGGCGGCGACCATGAACGACTTTTTACGACACCTTCCCAAGGCTGAGCTTCACTTGCATATCGAAGGTTCTCTCGAGCCGGAATTGATGTTCCAACTGGCGGAGCGTAACGGCATCGAACTCCCCTATGCCACGGTCGAAGAGGCCAAGGCAGCTTACGATTTCAAAGACCTGCAAGGGTTTCTGAATCTTTATTACCAGGGCATGAACGTCTTGCGCAGCGAACAGGACTTCTATGACCTGGCCATGGATTATTTCAAGCGTGCCCGCTCGGAAGGCGTGCTGCATATCGATATGCACTTCGATCCCCAGGCTCACCTGCAGCGTGGAGTGCCTCTGGAGGTGGTCATGGCGGGACTGCTCAGGGCCAAGCAGGAGGCCGAGAGTCAGCTGGATCTTTCAGTAGGCATGATCATGGCCTTCCTGAGAGATCGGCCAGCCGACGAGGCACTTCACGTTCTCGAGCAGGCGGCACCCTACTGGAAAATGCTGGATGCCATTGGCTTGGACAGCGCCGAGCGTGACAACCCGCCCGAGAAGTTTCAGGCCCTGTTTGCGCGCGCCAAAGAGCTTGGGCTGGTGCGTGTGGCCCATGCGGGCGAAGAGGGGCCTGCCGCTTACATTACGCAAGCCCTGGACCTGTTGGACGTTCAGCGCATCGACCACGGCGTGCGCTGTCTCGAAAGCGAAGACGTCGTGCAGCGCCTCAAGGAGTCTCAAACGGTACTGACCGTGTGCCCGCTCTCCAATGTCAGCTTGAAAGTGGTCGATCAATTGGATCAGCATCCGCTACCGGCGTTGTTGGAAGCGGGGCTGAAGGTCACTATAAGCTCTGACGATCCTGCTTATTTTGGTGGTGGGCTGCTCGAAAATCATATCGCCTGTGCCGATGCCTTTGGCTGGGGAGAAGATACCTTCAAATGGCTGAACCGCAATGCCATGGAAGAAGCCTTCGTCAGCGACGCGCGACGCGCCGAACTGCTGAAGCGCCTGGAGGCAGCCTGACATAGCCTGCCGCCGCCCCTATGGGCGGCGGCATAGTGCATCAGGGTAGAGCGGGCACCTCGAAATCGGGCATTTCACCTGTCAGGGAGTGCAGAAACGCCGTGATGTTATCGATGGTGGGTTCGTCAAACTCACGTCCCAGCATTTCCTGGCCCATGATGGCCACCGCTTCTTCAAGCGTTTCGGTGGCACCATTGTTCATGTACGGGTAAGTGACGCCGACATTGCGCAAGGTGGGGGTGCGGAAGCGGTACTGGTCTCTTTCCTCGCCAGTCACCACGTAGCGACCCAAATCTTTCGACCCCGGCACCTGAATGGCGTGGAACTGGCTATCGGTAAAGTTGGCGCCGCGATGGCAGGCGATACAGCCATTATCCACGAAAGCCACCATACCCTCTTTTGCCTGATCGCTGATGGCGTCCATATCACCCCGCAAATAACGATCGAAAGGTGCGTTGGGCGTGTTGAGCGTTCTCTGGAAGGCGGCCAGTGCCTTGGCCAGGTTCTCGGCATTGATGGGGTCATCCTGGTCGGGGTACGCTTCCGTGAAGCGTTCCTGGTAGAGCTCGAACTCTGTCAACCTGTCCAGGGCGTGTTCCAACTGCATGGCCATCTCGACATCGGCTTCGATGGGGCCCAGTGCTTGACCCTCCAAATCCGGCTCTCGTCCATCCCAGAATTGCGATCCCAGGAAACCACTGTTGAGTACGGTGGGTGTGTTGCGTTCGCCAACCTGACCGTTATGGCCCACGGCTCTAGGAATGCGATCTGACCAGCCGAGCGCTGGGTTATGGCAAGTGGCACAGCTGATGACACCGCTGGCGGAGATCCTGGGCTCGAAAAACAGCATGTTGCCCAGCATCACCTTTTCATCGGTCTGTGAATTGTGGGCAGGCAAAGGTGGTAAGTGGGGCAGCGGTTCGAACCTGTCGCGGTAGCTACCGAGTTCGTCGTCTGCCCACAGTGAAGTCGTGCCTAATAGCGCGACACTCGCAAGTCCGATGGCAATACGTGATGTTGTCATGGTTTCCCCCTCCTGTTTGACCGGTCTGGTGTGCACCGTTCTTTTCAGCGGTGCTTCAACAAGTCTAAAAAAGCGGGGAAGGGCAGGGCTTGCCTCAGGTCAACTTTCCGGCCATTGGTGACCCGCAGGTGCTTGAACGGTGAATGAGAAAAAAGCTTGACGATCAAAAAGAATTGGGTAGAATACGCCCCACATCGAACGGCAACGCCGACAGATGGCTCTTTAACAATTTGATCAGGTAATTCATGTGGGCGCTTGCCGATGAGGGTGAATCATCACCGAATATCAAGGCAAGCGAACACCAAGATACTCTTCGGAGTATCACAGTGAATTCGTTTGAACCTTGAGCCAAGTTTGATCCGCTTTTGTTGCCTTCGGGCAGCGAGTAAGGATCGCATTGATCTTAAACTGAAGAGTTTGATCATGGCTCAGATTGAACGCTGGCGGCAGGCCTAACACATGCAAGTCGAGCGGTAACAGGGGGTGCTTGCACCCCGCTGACGAGCGGCGGACGGGTGAGTAATGCATAGGAATCTGCCCGATAGTGGGGGATAACCTGGGGAAACCCAGGCTAATACCGCATACGTCCTACGGGAGAAAGGGGGCTTCGGCTCCCGCTATCGGATGAGCCTATGTCGGATTAGCTAGTTGGTGAGGTAAAGGCTCACCAAGGCGACGATCCGTAGCTGGTCTGAGAGGATGATCAGCCACATCGGGACTGAGACACGGCCCGAACTCCTACGGGAGGCAGCAG
>NZ_VBVC01000006.1:0-245354 GCF_007655045.1 Halomonas sp. C22
AGCCACTCGCGCTGAAGAGGCGAATCCTGATAAGCAATGCCAACAGCCAGTACCTTCAGACCGCTCAATCAGCGCCCTCGTGAATAAGGCGGGTTCAAGGAACGTTGACGAAATAGGAATTTCTGGTGCGACTAGCCCCCCTCATCAACAGGCTGTTGACGTTACGCTCCTTGAAAGGGCGGTTGC
The DNA here is from genome assembly GCF_007655045.1 of Halomonas sp. C22. NCBI lineage: Bacteria > Pseudomonadati > Pseudomonadota > Gammaproteobacteria > Oceanospirillales > Halomonadaceae > Halomonas > Halomonas sp. C22. The sequence goes on from NZ_VBVC01000006.1 coordinate 187, forward strand.
TGCTGGGCCTCTCTTGCGCCTTGGCGATTTTGGCGGGTGCCGTATTGAGCATGGCCTGGCAGGTTGGCAAGACCATGGTGCACGAGACCAACATGTCTCATTTGCGCTACGAGGCCAATTTGCTGGCCGACGAGATCACCCAGCAGGTGAATCAGCGTGTCCATGCGCTCAAGCGGTTGAGCAGCTCCATGGGGCCTTCCAATGACGTGGGTTGGCTTTCATACGAGCTGCAGAAAAACGACGCCTTGCTCTCCTGGTTCGATGGACTGATTGTGAGTGACGAGCATGGTGAGATCGTGGCGGACTGGCCCAGTGTGGTGGGGCGAGTGGGGCTCGATACCTCGGAGCTCGAATATTTCAAGATGGTGCAGGGCATTCGCCGCCCTTATGTAAGCGAGCCTTTCATTGGCCGTGCCAGCGGCATGCCCATGGTGCTGATGACCGTGCCCCGCCTGGATGAAGACCGCCGTTTTGCCGGGTTCGTGGCGGGGATGGTGAGCCTGGACCGTAGCGGCCTGTTCAACCGGCTGGCCACGATTCGTTTGGGTGACCACGGGTTTGCGGCGGTTTCCACGGCATCGGGCAAGATTCTTTACCATCCTGATTACGAGCTGGTGAATGCAGACATCAGCAACGCCCAGCGCAATGACCTGCTGGACATGGCGCTGGATGGCTGGCAAGGGGAGGGAGTCAGCGAGCTGGCCAATGGGCGCACCAGCCTTCAGGCGTATGCACAAGTGTGGCCTGCCGACTGGATCGTTGGGCTGTTCTTGCCCACCGAGCAGGCGCAGCTTCCGCTTTCGGGTTTCATCTCCAAGCTGTTTGGTATCTGGCTGGTGATTTCCCTGTTGATGATGCCGCTGCTGTGGTGGTTGCTGGCGCGTATTCTCAAGCCCCTGGAGCATCTCGAACGCCAGATTGGCGAAGTAGGGGCTGGGCGGCGTTCGCAGCTGGCCCTGGCCACGGGGATGCAGGAGCTACAGCAGGTCGCCAATACCTTCAATCGTGTGGAAGACGAGCGCCAGCAACTGGTGGGGCATTTGCAGGAGCGTGAGGCGTTTCTCGATTCGGTGCTGAGCGCCACCCCCCAGGGCATGTTCGTGGCCAACTTCGGTGGCAAGATCACCTACATGAACCCTGCGCTTTTGCAGATGCTGAGCATTTCAGCCGATACCCCGATGGAGCAGTGGATGACACAAATCCACGCGGATGACCGCAATGGGGCGCGTGATATGTGGGTGCATAGTTTAAAGACGGGCAGCGACTTCGTACGCCAGCTACGTTTTATTCGCAGCGATGGCGAAATGCTATGGCTGGATATTCATGCTCGGGTGGTCATGTTGACACAGGGTGGCCATTCGCTTGGGCTAGTAGGGGTGGTGAAGGACATTACCGAGCGGCGCCAGCAAGAGGCGTTGCAGCGCTGGGAAGCCGAACATGACCCCTTGACCGGGCTGCTGAATCGACGTGGCTTCGAGCGCCGCCTGGAAGAGGCCTTCGCCGATTTTCAGAAAACCAGTACGCCTTCGGCGCTGCTGCTGTTCGACCTGGACCACTTCAAGCCGATCAATGACGAAGGCGGCCATGCTTTGGGTGACGAGATGCTGCGCCGTATTGCTCAGGTGGTGGCCTGGGAGGTGCGCCGCAGCGACCACGTGGCCCGCCAGGGGGGCGATGAGTTTGGCGTGCTGTTGCCTAGCTGCACGCTGGGGCAAGCCAAGGTGATTGCCGACTCACTGCGCAAGGCGGTGAGCGAGGTGTCGGTGACCCATGAGGGCAAGGAATATACCGTTACCTTGAGTATTGGCGTGACCGTCTTCGATGAACATGACGAAACTGTGGAAGTCGCCCTGGCCCGTGCCGATGCTGCCAGCTACGACGTCAAGGGCCAAGGGCGCGATGGCGTGATGGTCAAGCTGACGGGGGAAAGCGATCCCATGTCGTTGTTCGATTAATGCAGCGCAAACCCTTCTGCCTGCCAGGTTTTCAGCCAGCCTGGTAGCGCGTCGGCGGGCATCGGACGGGCAATGCCGTAACCTTGTGCCAGATGGCAGCCCATGGCCAGCAGTGCCTGGGCGTGGGCCATGGTCTCGACCCCTTCGGCCAGCACCGGCCGTGAGAATTTTCTGGCCATGAAGATGATGCTTTCCACGATGGCCTTGTCATCCTCGCTTTCCAGCATGTCGCGCACGAAGTCGCGGTCTACCTTGATCAACTGCACGGGCAGGCGACGGAAGTAGGCCAGCGAGGAGTAGCCGGTGCCGAAGTCGTCCAGGGCAATTTCGATGCCGAGCCGCTGGCACTCTTCCAGCACGTGCAGGGCGGCCTGCATGTCATCCAGCGTGGCCGATTCGAGTATCTCGATGGCGAGCAGCCGTGAGGGGACTTGCGGGTAGTACAGCAGCAGCTGTTCCAACTGCGGCAGAAAGCCGGGATGCAGCAGGTGTTGCGGGCTGATGTTGACACTCACCTGCAGTTCGATGCCCATGGCCAGCCAGCTTTGCAGCTGCTTCAAGGCGGCTTCGATGACCCACTCGCCCAGATGAAACTCCAGCTCGCTGCCTTCCAGCAGGGGCAGAAACTCTGCCGGGTTGCGCAGCCCGTGTTGCGGGTGAATCCAGCGAATCAACGCTTCTGCCCCGACCACGGTGTGCGATTCGAGATCGACCTGGGGCTGGTAGTAGAGACGAAACTCGTTATTGGCCAGGCCATGCTGAATGGCGCTGCGCTCTTGCTGGCGCAGTTTGACCAGGTGTTCTTCATCGGTGCTGTAGCGGACGCACTGGGCGATCCCTTGGGTCTTGGCCTGGTACAGCGCCTGGTAGGCATGGCGAAACAGGGCGTCTGGGTCGACGTTGTCGTTGGGGTAGCTGGTTATGCCGAGACAGGCGGTGAGCTTCAGCTTTTGCCCGTTCACATGCAGCGGCTGCTGGATGGCGTGCTGGATGGTGGACGGGGTGAGGCGTTGGACTGGTCCGGCCAACACGAACTCATCGCCGCTGAGCCGCGCCGTGATGCCCTGGGCCTTGAAGGGGCTGACCAACGCTTCCAGCCGTTTGGCAATGCGCTTGAGTATGCTGTTGCCGATGGCGTAGCCAAACAGATCGTTGAGGCGTTTGAAATCGTCGATGTTGAGGATCGCAACGGCCAGCGGGGTGTCCTGGCGTACCAGCGCTTCCAACTGCGTGCGGGCCAGCCGCTGGTTGGGTAACCGCGTCAGCTCGTCGATATTGGCGGCTTTGTACAGCGCCTCTTCATGCAGCTTGGTGTCGGTGATGTCCGACTGGATGGCAATGAAGCCGCCGCCGGTTTGCTCGTTGGCGGGCAGCGGGTTACAGCTGATATGTACCCAGTACGGGGTGCCATCCTTGCGGTAGTTGAGCAGCTCTTCTTCGAAGTGCTGGCGGTGGCGCAGGGCATGGGCAATGCGCAGTACCGTGGCGCGGTCGGTGGCTTTGCCCTGCACCAGTTGCCCCGGCTTCTTGCCGACCGCTTCTGCGAAGGTGTAGCCACTGAGCCGGGTAAAGCCATCGTTGATCCATTCGATGTTGCCACGTGCATCGGTGATCACCACGCCGTTGCTGGTGTTCTTGGCCACCAGGGAGAGCCGTGCGATAGCCTGTTGGTCTTGCTGCTGCTGGCGGTGGTGGCGCAGAGTGTTGATGAACTGCCCGATACTGCCCAGCAGCGGGGCCAGGTACTCCACCAGGTCGGGATGATAGCCCCCTGGGCGATTGGCCAGGCCAATCATGGCGATGCAACGACCGTGGAAGTGAATCGGTGCCCCCAGAAACGCATCGAGCGGTGGATGCCCCGGTGGCAGGCCGCCGCGCCTGGCGTCGTGGGCGGGCTCATTGGCAATGACCACTTCTTCGTGGCGCATGACATGACCGAACAGGGTGTCCAGGTTGCTGAACACCATGCCGTTGGGGGCGTGCTGAGCGTAGAATTGCCGCGAGGGCTCGTCCCAACTAATGTCGGTGATGGCATGGGCCACCAGGTAGGGTGTCTTGTCGGGGTGGTAAAGCACTTCGCCGATGAAGCCATATTCGCTGCCGGTGAGGGTAAGCAGGTCGTCGAGCAGCGGGTTCAGCGCCTTGGCATTGCCCTGTTCGTCGATGAAGCTGGCCTGCGCCCGCATGATGGCTTGCTCCAGTGCCTGCTGGCGCAGTAGCTGTGTTTCGACCTTCTTGCGGGGGGTGACATCGAGCATGGTGCCGATGATCTGCACCACTTGGCCATCCACGGCCAAGGGGTTGCCGGTGATTCTGACCCAGAGCGGCTCGCCCGAGGGGGTCTGCATCTCGAAGATGTCGTTGAAGGGCGTTCCGTGGGCAATGGCGGTGTCGATGGCTTCGACGAGCCGGGCGCGGTCAGCCGAGGTGTACGCCTGCATGCGCGCTTCGAAGGTGTTGGCTTGCCGAGCATCGGTTTGATAGAGCGCATCGACCACGTCGTTCCAGTGTGTCGTTCGGGTGGCGACATCCATCTCCCAGAGGCCGATGGCGGCATTGCCAATGGCTTGATAGGCGCGTTGGCTCAGGTAGTGCTCGAACTGCAGCACGGTGCTGCTGGCCAGTTGCTGCAGCAGTTCCCGCTGGGTAGGGCTCAGTTGGCGGGGCTTTTGATCCATGACGCACAGCGTGCCGATGATGTTGCCATCCTCGGCAACCAGCGGCATGCCTGCATAGAACACGACATGGGGCGCTTCACTGACCATGGGCAATTTATGGAGCCGCGCATCCAGGCGTGCATCCGATACTTCGAACAGCTTGGGTTCGAGGATGGCTTCCCCGCATAATGAAAGCTGACGCAATACCGTGGGGCTGTATTCGCCCACGCCACTTTTGACCCAGACGTGACTGGCATCCACCAGCGTGATCAAGGCCATGGGGGTTTCGCAGTAAGCAGCCGCTAGACGGGTGATGCGGTCAAACTCCTGGTCAGCCGAAAGATCCCCCAGTGTGTACCGCTTCAGGGTGAGAAGCCGCTGTGCTTCGTGTTCAGGGACGGCGGGCTGTACCATACGTAACGTATCCGTGATGCGCGTTTAGGGCTACTTTCCCTTATGCCGAGGTGCCTGTCTAGCCAGTCGACAAATCCTGGTCAACGGTAGAGTATAAGACGTCGCTTATCCAACTGAGAGAGCTGCTGTGGATCTACTGGAACTGTTTACCCGCACGCTAGACGTGACGCTACCCGTGTTTGCCATGGTGTTCATCGGCATTGGCTTGAAACGCCTTGGCTGGATCGACAGTGCCTTTATCAGCACGGCCTCGACGCTGGTGTTCAAGGCGACGCTGCCGACGCTTATTTTTCTGAGTCTAGTCAAGGCCGACCTGAGTGTCGCGTTGGACATTCCGCTGCTGCTGTTCTTCGCCGTGGCCACCCTGGCGCAGTTCGCCCTGAGCTGGGGCTGGGCGCATCTACGTGTGCCCCAGGCAGACAGAGGGATATACGTGCAGGGGGCCTTTCGCGGCAACTGCGGCGTGGTGGGGCTGGCCTTGGCGGCGGGCATGTACGGCAACTACGGGCTTTCGGCGGGAAGCCTGCTGCTGGGCGTGGTGATCGTGATGTACAACGCGCTTTCCGTGGTGGCCCTGGCGGCGTACCAGCCCGGCCAATCCACCGATTGGCGCAGCCTGCTGGGGCATATCGTCAAGAACCCGCTGATTCTTTCCGTGTTCGCGGCGTTGCCGTTCACGGCGTTCTCGGTAGGGCTGCCGAGTTGGGTGATGACCTCGGGCAACTACTTTGCCTCGCTGACGCTGCCCCTGGCGTTGATCTGCATTGGCGCCACGCTCTCGGTGTCCAGCTTGCGTGAAGGCAGCCAAGTGGCCATGAGTGCCAGCCTGATGAAGATGGTCGCCTTGCCCGCCTTGTCGACGGTCGCGGCGTGGCTGTTGGGCTTTTCCGGCGCGCAACTGGGCCTGCTGTTCCTGTTCTTCGCCAGCCCCACCGCCGCCGCCAGCTTCGTGATGGTGAAGGCCATCAACGGCAACGTGGCCCTGGCCGCCAATATCATCGCCATCACCACCCTGATGGCCAGCATCACCGTGACTCTGGGCATTTTCGCCCTGCGCCTGGCGGGGTGGATTTAAAGCGCGACGGTTGGCCGAGGCAAGCCAACGCGCTATACTATGCGCCCCCTAAGTCCCTGTAGCTCAGTAGGATAGAGCAGCCGCCTCCTAAGCGGCAGGTCGCAGGTTCGACTCCTGCCAGGGACGCCATTGGGGCTTCTCGGGAAGTCCTCAAAAGCCTAGAAACAGAGCTAGTGCGCTGAAATTTCTAATCTTTCAGCTCTATTGCATGTTCCTCTATACATTCCACCCTTACAATCAGAGGAATACCGTGTGGTATACCTCTCGCTCCGAGACTTACTCGCGTTCCCCTCACACCATCGGCAACTCAATCACGAACTCGCTGCCGCCGCCGGGGGCGTCCTGGTAGTGTACGTCGCCGCCTAGCTGGCGGCAGATTTCTCGGGTGATGGCCAGGCCCAGGCCGGTGCCGGGGAGTTTTCGGGTGTCGCTGCTGTCGGCTTGCGAGAAGCGTTGAAAGAGCTGAGCCTGGAAGGCTTCGGGGACGCCGGGGCCGTGGTCGCGCACGCGGATTTCCGCGCGGCCTTGCTGGGCGTGGGCGGTGATGCTGACGGCTGCTCCAGCGGGGGTGAACTTGATGGCGTTGGAGATCAGGTTGGTCAGTGCCTGGATGAGCCGCTGGCCATCCACGTTGACGTTCAGGGTGGTGTCGTTGGCCAGCAGTTGCAGGCTGACCTGGTGCTGGTCGCCATAGCTGCCCATGGATTCGATGGCTTCCGTGACCAAGGGGGCCAGGGGCTGTTCGGCGAGCTGCATGGGCATTTTTCCGGCCACCAGTTTTTCCATGTCCAACAGGTCGTTGATGAGCGTGGTCAGGCGCTGGCCGTTGCGCAGGGCGGTATCGAGCAGGGTGGCGGCCTGGGGTGGAAAGACTCCCAGTGCACCCCCGGCCAGCAGCCCTAGCGCACCGTTGATGGAGGTGAGCGGGGTACGCAGTTCATGGCTCACCGTGGCGATGAACTGATTCTTCATTTTATCCAGCCGACGCCGTTCGGTGATGTCTTCGATGAGCGACCAGATGACCCGTTTGCCATCCGGGTCTTGGCTGAGCATGCCTTGCAAGCGCACCGGGTAGCGGCTGCCGTCCTTGCGGTAATACTCTTTTTCGAACGGGCCGTACCGGCCATGGGTGGCCAGGCTGGTCAGCACCAGCTCTTCTTCGGGTTGGTACTCTTTGGGGGTCAGGTCCCAGTAGCTGAGGTTGACGAACTCGTCTCGCGTGAAGCCGGAGGGCTGGATAAGGGCGTCGTTGAGGTCGATGAAGCGTCCGGTTTCGTAATCGTTCAGGGCAATGCCGATGGGGGCAAATTCGAACAGGCCGCGCAGGCGGCTTTCGTTGCGTTCCATGGCCAGGCGGGCCAGCTCTTGTTCATGAATATCGTACAGGTAGCCGTGCCACAGCACGCTGCCATCGGCCAGGCGTTCTGGGCGGGCTTGGCCGGTGGTCCAGCGGTAGTGGCCGTCGGGTTGCTTGACGCGGTAGGTGGCTTCCCAGTAATCGAGGGTGTTGGCGGAGTGCACGATACTGGCCGCGACGTTATCGAGGTCGTCGGGGTGGATGGTGGCCAACGCGGGCCCTGCATCCTGGGCGGCTTCCTGTGGTGTCATTCCGTAGAGCGCCTTGATCTGAGGAGAGCTGAACGGGAACGTGGCGCGACCATCGGGAAATAGCCGGTATTGGTAGATCGTGCCGGGCAATTGGGCCATCAGTTTAGTGACCCGTTCGTTGCTCAGGCTGTTGGTGAGCGTGTCCGAGAGCCAGCGGGCGAGCAGGCGCATGAACAGGGTCTCGCTTTCATCGAACTCTCCCAGCCGGGAGTGGCTGGAGGTGAAGTTCAGGGTGCCGAATATTTGCCCCTCTACGTTCAGGGTAATGCCTGCGTAGGTGCCGATGGGAAAGCTCTGGTTACATGGATGATGGTGGTAGCGGCTGTCGGAGACGTTGGCAATGAACAGCTCGTGCTGCTGGTCGGAAAGCAGCAGTTGGCACCAGGTCTGGTCGACGGGGAGGCTGTAGCCGGCCGATATGGGCAGGGTGTCGGGCGCATCGACCCAGCGCACGGTGTACACGTCGCTTTCGATCTGGCTGATCACCGCCAGGTCCAGGCCAAGATAGGCCTTGGCACGGGCCAGGGCGTATTGGATTTTGGCATCGAGTGTGTCGGTGGGCTGAAAGGCGATATCGTTGAGCAGATTGAGGGCGTCGTGGTGCTTGCGCAGTTGGCTGCGGGCTTCGTGCTCGCGGGTGATATCGACAATGAAGCCTTCCATGATGAGCGGGTATTGCGCATTGCCGGGTACCCAGTTGCCGCGCTCTTCGACCCAGCGCCAGCTGCCGTCTCGGTGGCGAACGCGGTACTCGAAATGCCAGCCTTCCTTGCGTTCCAGCGCCAGGTTGACCTGTTCGGTCAGCATGGGGCCGTCGTCGGGGTGTACCAGCTCGGCGTAGCTGGTGGATTTGTTGTTCAGCAACTCTTCGGCGGGGTAGCCGCTGATCTGGTCGATTTGGCCGCTGATGTAGAGCATGGTCCAGTTGTCGTCGGGCAGGCAGCGGAACGTGACGCCGGGCATGTTGCTGAGCAGCGAGGCGAATTCGTCTCGGCTGGCTTGCAGTTCCTGAACCAGCCCGGAGCGCGAGGTGCCGTAGTCGATGTCTCTCTGCACCAGCTCCTCTACCATGGCGGCCATATCGCATAGCAGGCTGAGCTGCTCGCTACTCAACTGCTTGGGTTCGGGGTCTAGCAGGCAGAGCGTGCCAATGCGCTGGCCATGAATACGCAGCGGTACGCCTGCATAAAAGCGTAGAAACGGGGCGGCGGTGACAACGGGAAGTCGAGCGAAGCGGGCGTCTTGCCGAGCGTCTTCGACGATCAGCGGCGCATCGTCCAGCTCGGCATGGCCACAAAACGTCTGGTCGAGGGGCAGGGAGGGCAGGTCGATTCCTTGGCAGGACTTGAACAGGAGCTTGGCCTGGTGAATGAAAGAGATCACCGCCATCGAAACGCCGAAGGTTTGCTGGGCCAGCTGAGTCACGCGGTCGAAGCGTGCATCGGCACGGTCATCCAGCAGCTCGCTGATGGCTCGCACGAGGGGTGGCGTTGCGGGATTGCGTTGAATCGTTGGCTCTTTCATGGCGTGACCCACCACTCTCTGAAGTGCATTGGCACGCCATCAAGGGGCATGCCTGACCTCCCCATAGTGTAAATACAGGCGGTATCGCGGTATCTAGCGCAGATGTGAAAAATTGTGGAATGTAGGGGCCTGGCTCAATGAGAGGGGTAGTGGGCAAGGACTTTCTGTGCCGTGGCTTTCAGCTCGTCTTGCCATTCACGGGGGGCGAGCACTTTGATATTGGCCCCCATGCCCATCAGCCACCAGAGCGTCTGCTGGTCGTTGGGGACGGTTACGTTCAGCCGATACCAGCCTTCCTGAGGCCCCGGGGTGATGCTTTGCTGTTCCGATAGCGGGGTTTCCTGCAGCAGCCAGGCCGCAGAAGGGCTGATCTCTGCTTCCAGTTCGATGTCTTCGATGCCTTGGCGGTAGCCAAAGGCGCCTTGCTGGATGTAATGGTCGATGTCGAAACCTTCTTGTGCTTGCCAGGCTCGGTCGCTCAGGGCAGCGTGCTTGACGCGGTGTAGCGCGAATTGCCTCAGGTCGTCAAAGCCGTCTACATGGGCCAGCAGATAGGTAACGCTGTGGCGGCTGACGATCCCTTGCGGGTGTAGCGTGAAGGCTTTTTCGGATTCGGCAGAGCGTGAGAGGTACTGCACGTCGATGGCTTTCTGTTCGAGCAGTGCTTGGGCAACCGTTTGCCAAGTGGCTTCATCGAGCGCGGCAGGAATCAGGGCCTTGCCATTGGGAATGGCGCGAACTCGCCGTGCCCAGTTGCTCAAACCGTTGGCGGCCAGCTGTTCGAGCAGTTGGCGGGCGTCGTTGAAATGGGGGTCGAGCTGGCTGATGACCACTGGCGGCAGCAGGCCCTTGAGGTACTCTTCAGCCAGCACCAGGGTGAGCGCGCCGGGTACGTCGAGGGCGGGCAATTGGCATTGGTAATCGCGGTCGAAATACCAACGGTAGGGTTTTTGGCTGTCGTCGCAACCAATCGGAAATTGGCTGGAGAGCTTTTGGCCCAGGTCGCGTTGCAGTGAGCGGATATCGACCAAAAAGCCATGTTCGGCCAGCTTTTCCTTGAGGGACGGGGTCGATATCCAGCCAGGGTAGCGCGGTATCAGCTGAAGCATGGTGATATGACGAAAGAGCGTATCGCGTGCATCGGACATGACGGCCAACCCTGGCAAAAAGAAAGCGTTCGTTAGCAAACCGTTAGTTTATCGCGCCTCACAAAACTTAGCGACACTTTCGGGCAGCGTGCCTGTTTCACGGGCGGCCATGTGCGCGCGCCGACGCCACAGGGCAAGAACACGTTCATCAGGCGCCGTGCCCGGCAGGTGGCTCCAAAGGGCGGCGGGATGCACGTCGATGGTGGACTCCAACGATGTATCGGGGTGTCCTTCCAGCCATTGGTATACGTCCAGGGCGCTGCGTCCTACGCAGACGGGGAAGAGGAGCGCGTTACTGGGAAGCGGGAAGTCCAGTGCCAGCAGCAGAGCGTTGACTTCATGGTCGCAGGCCAAGTGCCAGCGATGACGATGCGCTACCAGTGGGGCACTCAGGTGGCCGGCCATGCAGTGCCAGATGAGGTGTGCGTGTAAAAAACGTCGCGACTCGTTCGTCAAAGAAGCGCTATAGTCGGGTGAAAAATAGAGATGACGGCCATCGGTGCTGGCGGTATCGAACCGCTGGCTGATCAGTGGGCTAAGCGTCAGGCATTCGCTGAGCAGTGCCATCATTGGATGTGAGTCTGCCCATTCGAGACGGTCTTGCTCCCACTTTCGTTGCTCTTGTCGGGCCAGTTGCTGCTGTACTGCCGTTGGCGTCATAGGGTCCATTGCGCTGCCTCCTTTGTGTCGATGAAGGCAGCGTACTGGCAAGGTGCGACACTGCAGGTCGCACGGCTGACATTGCGTTGAGGAAAATGACATGAGATTACGTTATTGGCCGCTGTGGGTAGCGGTAGGGATGAGCGTACTGCTGGCGGGATGTGCCACGGCGGGGGGTGAGCAGGCGCCGAGCATGCAAGCGGCGGCGGCTGAACATTGTGAGGCACGGGGAGGCGAGCGTATCACCCGTGAAAGCCGTTTGGGGACGGGGCGTTATTGCCGCTTGCCGGATGGCCGGGTAGAGAATGAATGGCATCTTTACCGTACGGAACGGCTGGATAACTTCTAATCCTATTGGGTGGCTGATAGTGCACGTGGTCATGGCGATGCTTCTTTCTCGATGGCGTACCCTGGCGGGGTGGCCTGCTCTGTGTGCCCTGCTGGCACTTTCTGGGCTGGCTCACGGCTACCAGGGCTCTTCTCCATTGGGGGAGTGGGAGTACCGCTGGGGGGACTCGCCCTTGGACAGCGAAGGGGAGCCACTCTGGTTATCGGAGCCGAGCCGCGATTGGCAGGCCATTGCCTTTCCATCGAACCCGCCCGAGCGAGAGGGGCGGCAATATGTCTGGTTCAGGACCGTACTGCCTGAAGGAAACTGGCGTGATCCGGTGATCCACATCACCAGCATCAATCTGGTCGGGCAGGTGTTTTTGGGGGATGAGCTGATTTATGAGCACGGCGATATGCAGCAGCCGCGCTTCATTGGTTGGCCGTGGCATTTGATTCCGCTGCCCGATGATTTTGCGGGCCAGACCCTGTCAATACGCATCTATTCGGACTACACCAGCATTGGTTTATGGGGCGATGTTCGGGTCATGGACCGCCTGGGCGCCCTCAAGGCGATGCTGAAGGCGTCAGCAAAAGACCTGGCGGTCAGTGCATTCAGCCTGTTGTTGGCAACGCTTGCGGGTATTTTTGCGCTGATGGGCCCTGACCGGCGAGGCTTTGGCGCCACGGCGCTGTTCGCCTGTGCTTCCGGATTGATGCTGTTGGCCGAAACGCCTGCCAGGCAGCTGATTGCCGATGCCCCCTTGGCCTGGGACATGCTGCGCGCCGCCAGTTATTTTACCTTGCCCATTGCCATGGGGCTGCTGTTGAGCCACTGGTTGGTGGGGTCGGCCAAGCGCTGGATGGCGCGTTTCTGGCAGCTTCATCTGGGGTATCTGGTGGTGACGATGGGGCTGGTGCAGTTCGGCTTCTTGAACCTGGCCTTGACCTTTCCCGTGTTTGACGTGCTGCTGTTGCTGACGTTGCCCTGCATGCTGCTGATCACCCTGGTGGCATGGCGCCGCTTGGCGTTGGAGCAACGGTTGCTGGTGTTCAGCTTTGTGATGTTCGCGCCTTTGCTGGTGCTCGATATGCTGGTGGCCCACGGGCTGGTGGCGCTGCGGCAAGTGCCTTTGAGCTTTGGGGCGCTGGGCTTTTCGATGGCCATCGTGGGGGTCTCGCTGTGGCATTACCGTTTCACGCAGCGGCAGCTGGCGCTGGCGAACCTGACGCTGGAGGCGCAGGTGAAGTCGCGCACGGCGGAGCTGGATCAACTGGTGGACCAGTTGAAGGGATTGTCGCTCCAGGATGCCTTGACGGGGCTGCCCAATCGGCGCCACTTTGATACGCTGCTGGATGAAGAGATGGAGCGCGCCGCCCAGAGTGGGCAGCCGCTTTGCCTGTTGATGATCGACATCGATCACTTCAAGAACGTCAACGACAGCTTTGGCCATGATGTGGGCGATGCGGTGCTGATCGAAGTCGCCAACCTGCTGACACGCTGCTTTCGCGGGAGCGATGTGGTGTGCCGCCTGGGCGGGGAGGAGTTCGTGGCGCTGTTGCCAGTGACCGACCTCGATGAGGCCGAACGACGGGCCAACGAGCTGTTGCAGACGCTGCGTACCCATGCCCTGTTCCACCTCCAGCAACCGTTGGGCTACATCACGCTTTCGTGCGGTATTGCGGCGTACCCCGAGCATGCCGACAGCCGACATTCGCTGATCAAGATGGCAGACCAGGCGCTTTATCAGGCGAAGAACCGTGGGCGAGATCGCTGTGTGATCTGGCAGCAGACTGAAGCGGATCAATCGTTTATTGATGCTTTTTAAATGTTATGCAAGTTGTGTAGAAGAGTTGTTATGAGTTTGTTGTCTGGCTAATGATAAGCATCGTCTTTATAGTTGTTGATCTCGTTGTTTTTAGTGAATGTCAACAAATGTCACATCTCCTGCTGGCCTAGTTACTTTTTTAATATCTCCCTCCATAGTAGTTACATAAGCCCAATGATGGGTGCTGCCCAGGCAGTCGATAACGAGGGGGTGTGTGATGAGAAACAATGGCTATGTCTCCCAGGTGAACTATCCTATTGATCCTGATGATTTTTTGATTTCGCGTACTGATGCTAACGGTTATATCACTTACGCGAATCCTCGGTTTATCGAGGTCAGCGGTTTTGATATCGAAGAGTTGATGAACGAACCCCATAACGTCGTTCGTCATCCGGATATGCCGCCGGAAGTATACCGCGATATGTGGGCCACCCTGCGTGAAGGCATCTCTTGGCAGGGCTATGTAAAAAACCGCCGTAAGAATGGGGACCACTACTGGGTACATGCCAATGTCGTGCCGGTCATGGATAAAGGAGAACTCCAGGGGTACGCATCGCTGCGCTCTTATGCGGAAGAGGAAAAGACGCGCTACTTCGATAACATTTACCGACAAATGCGCGAAAAGACGTGCCCCTACTATCTGAAGCGCGGGCAGTTAAAGCGCCGTGGGTTATTGGGCAAGCTACCATCCATTCATTGGGAAAGCGTCAAAACGCGCCTGCTGTTCGCCACGCTGGCCAGCGTGGTGCTGCTGGATGCAGGCCTGGCGGTGACTCAGCACTATGCCCTGGGGGGGTGGCAGCTGGGAGTGTTGGCCTTGGTGCTGGCAGGGCTGATCTGTGGCGTCAATGTCTTGCTGTTGGGGTCGTTGAACCGCTCGGTCGGTTCGTTGAAAGATATTGCACTGCAACTGGCGGCAGGCAATCTGAATGCGGCCATTCCTTCTCACCAGCGCCAATCGCTACGTCAGACGCTGGAAGCCCTCCAGTTGATGCGCCGCTCGTTGCTTTCCACGGCTAGCGACATCCAGCGCAATATGGAAGTCATCAGACCGGTGGTCGACCAGATTCTCAATAACAACAGCAACATGGCTGATCGTTTGGAGCAACAGGCTTCCGCCGTGCAGCAAACCGCTGCCAGTATGGAAGAGATCTCCAGTACCGTGCGCCAAAGCGCGTCCAACGCGGAGCTGGCGAGCAAGGCGGCAGATACCAACCTGGCAGAGGTCAGTACGGCATCCCGCCTGACTGATGAGCTGGCGCAGGCCATGGAGGTGCTGACCAAGCAGTCGGAGCGCATGAAGCACATGGTGCAGACCATCGATGCGATTGCCTTCCAGACCAACATTCTCGCTTTGAACGCTTCCGTGGAGGCTGCTCGGGCAGGGGAGCATGGGCGTGGTTTTGCGGTGGTGGCGCAAGAGGTGCGCAAGCTGTCCAACCAGACCGCCGAAGCGGCCAAGGAAGTGCAGCGCATGATCGTGGACACCAACCAGAGCGTTCTGGAAAGCGTGGCCCACACCCGTGAAACCCAGGCGGCCACGCTGCGCATCAAGCAGGCCAGCCAGCGCGTCAACGACCTGATGGAAGAGATTAGCCGCGCCGCCAGTGAGCAAAGCGACGGGGTTGCACAGATCGGGCTGGCCATCGCCGAGATCGACAGCACGACGCAAGCCAGTGCTTCAGACATGGAGAGCTACCGCCGAGTGGCCGATGCGCTCAGCGGAGAAGCCGCTTCCCTGAATAACAGCGTGAACGCGTTCAGAACTTCCAGCCGCCATACCAACTCTCAGCCCCACCGCCTACCGGCGCCGCGCCGCCCCGATTCGCTTCGCCTCGACAGCGTGAAAGGCAAGCCCAACCTGCCAGCCCAACCCTCGACAGTAGGCGGTTGGGAACAGTTCTGAGTTCTTCCCCTCCCTTGGTCCTGAAACCAGTCGCTTAGGCGGCTGGTTTTTTTGTGCCACTTCCATGGCCTCGAAGCTGAGTTGTCATATCAACCGCGTCAGAGTCGTAATCGTTGCCACTAAAGTATAGCCATTAAAGGCTATCTCTTTTTTTGCCATACTACCATACTAGTCATATCAGTTAAGTGCCGAACCCGTTCGGCCGCATTTGGATACCTACTATGCATATGCCACTGCAAACGCTATGGGCAGAAACGCGAGACAGCGATCCAGTACGTGAGCGCCTGTATAAAGTGCTGCGTCAATCCATCATCCAAGGGTTGTTGGCGCCGGGGCAGGCGCTTTCCGAGAAAGAGATTGCCGATCACTTTTCTGTCAGTCGACAGCCTGTCCGTGAAGCTTTCATACGCCTTTCCGAGGCCGGACTGGTGGAGGTGCGGCCACAGCGGGGCACCTATGTGGTCAAGATCTCTCAACGGGCGGTACTCGAAGCGCGCTTCGTGCGTGAGGCCGTGGAGGTTGCCATCGTCAGGCAGGCCGCCAGCAAAGGCCTCAAGAGCGGCATCATGGCTGAACTGCATGATTTGCTGGACAGGCAGCGGCGCTGTATAGCGCCCCACGACTACGGTCGTTTCTATCGGTTGGATGAAGAGTTCCACCGCATGCTTTCGCTGGGGGTCGAGCAACATGCTGCGTGGAAAGTGATCGAGGACGTTCGTGCGCAGTTGGATCGCGTGCGCTACCTGAGCGTGCCGGACAGCACCCCGATTGCCCGGTTGATCGATCAGCACGCGGACATCGTGGCCGCCATCGAAGAGCGCGATTCGGCGCGAGCAGAACACGCCATGCGGCATCATTTGAGAGAAATCTTCATCTCGCTGCCGGATCTGGTCAAGCGCTTCCCCGATCTGTTCGATTCTCAGGAAACCGCATCCCTTATCGAGGAGGCCAGCCAGTGAAAATAGAGCATGCCTATACCATTGTGACGTCGCCGGGGCGCAATTTCGTCACGCTCAAGATCCTTACCGACCAGGGGGTGTATGGCATCGGGGACGCTACTCTCAATGGGCGAGAGATGGCGGTGGTCAGCTACCTGGAAGAGCACGTCATTCCTGCATTGATTGGCCGAGACCCGCAGCGTATCGAAGATATTTGGCAATACCTCTACCGAGGCGCGTATTGGCGCCGAGGCCCGGTCACGATGAGCGCCATCGCCGCCGTGGACATGGCGTTATGGGACATCAAGGCGAAGCTGGCGAATATGCCGTTGTACCAGCTTTTGGGAGGGAAAAGCCGCGACCGCGTCATGGTCTATGGGCATGCCACTGGACGAGACATCGAGGCGTGCCTGGAAGAAGTCGCTAGGCATGTGGATGAAGGCTACAAGGCCGTCCGTGTGCAGGCCGGGGTGCCTGGGATCGCCAGTATCTATGGCGTCGCCAAGCGAGACGGTGAGCCCTACGAGCCTGCCGATGCGGACCTGCCGGCGGAACACGTCTGGAGTACCCACAAATACCTGAATCACGTGCCCAAGCTGTTTGCGGCGGTACGTGAACGGTTCGGTGACGACCTGCATGTCTTGCATGACGTTCATCACCGCCTGACGCCTATCGAGGCGGCTCGGCTAGGCAAAGAGGTCGAACCCTACCATCTGTTCTGGTTGGAAGACTGCGTCCCGGCAGAAAACCAGGAGGCGTTTGGGTTGATTCGTCAGCATACCACCACGCCTCTGGCCGTGGGCGAGGTGTTCAATAGCCTGTTTGATGCCAAGGCATTGATCGAAAATCAGTGGATCGACTATATCCGCGCCACGTTGACCCACGCGGGTGGCATTACCCATGTCAGGAGACTGGCAGACCTGGCGGCTATTTATCACGTACGCACCGGGTTCCATGGGCCGACCGACCTGTCACCGGTGTGCCTGGGGGCAGCCATCCATTTCGACACCTGGGTGCCCAATTTCGGTATTCAGGAGTACATGCCCCACACCGACCAAACCAATGCCGTCTTTCCTCACGATTACCGTTTTGAAGAGGGGCATTTCATCGTAGGCGAAGCGCCGGGGCACGGGGTGGATATCGACGAAACCTTAGCCAGGCAATACCCCTACAAACGGGCCAGCTTGCCGGTCAATCGGCTCGAAGACGGAACGCTTTGGCATTGGTAACGGCAGCGTGGGCTGAAAGACGACGGTGCTTTTAGCCTTGGCTTATGGGAAGCATCAATAACAAAACAACCTCACTGGAGGCAAAGATGAAAACCAGAACAATAATGTCTGCACTTGTATTGGCCATGATGAGCAGTACGGCTCAAGCGGCTTATCAACTGAATATTTCTATCGCCTTGAGCCCTCAGGACCCGATAGCACAAGCGTTGGAGAGTGCTCGGCAAACCATCGAGGAGCGCTCCGAAGGCGAACTGAGAGTTCAGATTTTTCCCAACAGCCAGCTAGGTTCGGACGAGGATGTGGTAGAGCAGATTCGCAGCGGAGCGAACATTGCCATTCTGATCGATGCCGGACGGCTTTCCGAGTATCAGCGGGAGCTGGGCATCCTCAGCGCTCCCTATCTGGTGGAAGACCACCGCGACTATCAACAGATTACCCAATCGCCCCTGTATCTGGAGTGGATCGAGGGCTTGGCAGACACCAGCGGTTTGCGGCTGCTCAACTACAACTGGTATCAGGGCGCACGTCAGATGCTGACACAAAACGAGGTTCATGCGCCTGATGACTTGCGTGGTGTCAGAGTGCGCACGATCAACTCGCCCGTGTGGATCAACACCATCGGTGCCATGGGCGCTACGCCAACTCCGCTACCTTGGTCAGAGGTCTATTCAGCGTTGCAGCTTGGCTCTATCGATGGCGCCGAGGCGCAGCTGACCGGTGCCGAAGGGCAAAATCTGCATGAGGTGATCACCCACGTGGCGTTGACCGGCCACATTCAGCTGATGACCGGTATTGTGACGTCCGAGCAGTGGTATCAATCCTTGCCTGAAGCGTTACGCACCATTCTGGACGAAGAACTGCAGGTAGCGGGGGACGAGGCCAGCGAGGCCACCGTAGAGGCCGAAGCCGCCGTGCGTGAGCGGATGGAGGCAGCGGGCATCGTGTTTACCGAGGTCGACTTGGAGGTGTTCCGTGAGCGCGTGGGCACCGTCTACGAAACATTGGGCTACGAACAGTATCGTCGCCAGTTGCTCGGCCAGGAGTGAGCGTTAGCCCCTGCCATGAGGCAGGCGGGGGCTGCGTTTGGATCGCTGATACCTGATAGTCCAACTGCCCCATGGGGAGAGGATGTGTGTATGTGGCATTGGTACGAAAAAGCCGAAGAGTGGCTGGCCATCATGCTGCTCGGTGGCACCTCTTTGATCATGCTCATGAGCTCCACGGCCAGGGCGATAGGCCAGCCGTTTGCGGGAGGCGCGGAGCTTGCCCAGTTTCTATTCATCTGGACGGCCGTGTTGGGGGCCGATATCACTCTGCGTCGTGGCGGCCAGGTGCGTATCGATGCGTTCGTCATCCGTATGCCGTTGAAGTATCAATATCTGGTGACAGGACTGTGCGTGAGCCTGATGGCGCTGTTTCTGGTGCTGCTGATTTGGTACGGATTTCCGCTGGCGATATCCAACTGGCAGCGCCCCATGGGCGTGGCAGGGCTGAGTTATGGGTACATCACGTTGGCCTTGCCGGTCGGCGCTGCGTTGATGTTGATCTCGCTGGTCAGGCGCGTCGTTTCCCATGGCGTGGTGGGCTGCTTGATCGCAGACGATGACGACGTGGTAGAGGAGGCATTATGACAGCGGCGTTGTTATTGGGGCTGGGTTTGTTATTGATGGCCATCGGCATGCCCGTCGCTTTTGCGATTGGCATTGCGGGGTTTAGCTACTTTCTACTGCCGGATACGTTTTTACCTACCAGTATTGCCGTGCAGCGCATCGTTTCTTCAACGCAATCGTTTCCGCTGCTTGCCGTTCCCCTCTTTATCTTCATTGGTCATTTGATGAATGCCAGTGGCATTACGCCACGACTGCTGCATCTCTCCTCGCTATTGGCGGGTTGGATGAGTGGCGGTTTGGCGCAGACCAGCATCGTGCTGAGCACGCTGATGGGAGGGGTATCCGGGTCGGCCGTGGCCGATGCTGCCATGCAGTCCCGTGTGTTGGGTAAAAGCATGGTGAACGGTGGTTACTCCCCAGGGTTCACGGGGGCGGTGTTGTCCATCGGCGGGCTGATTACGGCAACGATTCCGCCCAGTATCGGGCTGATTCTGTACGGCTACCTGGGAGAGGTTTCCATTGGCCGTTTGTTCATTGCCGGGCTGGTGCCGGGGTTCCTGTTGATGGTGGCGCTGATGGTGGCCACTTATGTGATGTCCAAGCGTCGGGGGTATCACGCCGTGAGGCAGCAGTTACCTACCGGGCGTGAGGTTTGGCAGGCGCTGCGCAGCAGTATTTGGGCGGTGCTCTTTCCCGTGTGGCTATTGGTGGGCATTCGTTACGGGCTTTTCACGCCTTCCGAAGCCGGTGCCTTTGCCGTTGCGTATGCCTTGCTGGTGGGGTGTGTCATTCATAAAGAGATGGGCATCAAGGAAATAGTCAATGCCATGAAAGCCAGCGTCAGAGATATCGGGATGATCATGCTGATCATCATGTTCTCCGGGATTATTGGCTATGTCGTCTCTTTCGAAAGGGTGCCGCAGACGATTGCAGAGCTGATGCTGGGGGTGTTCTCCAGCCAGATCGCCTTATTGCTTACCTTGGCCGTCTTGCTGGTCGTGTTGGGCATGCTGTTGGAAGCCACCGTTGTCGTCATGCTGCTGACCCCCATTCTCGTGCCCGTGATAAAAGCGGCGGGTGTCGATCCTGTGCATTTCGGTTTGTTGATGATGACACTGGTGACGTTTGGCGGCATGACGCCACCGGTGGGTATTTCCATGTATACCGTGTGCGGCATTTTGCGCTGCTCTTTCTACGACTATAGCCGTGAGTTGCTGCCTTTTGCGCTGGCAGTGCTCGTGGTGGTCTTGGGGATCATCTTTTTCCCAAGTGTCGTTCTGTTCTTGCCCAACTTGTTGCTGGGGTAACCGCGATGCGCGCCAGTAGGGGCTCAAGAAGAGTACGACTGCCTTATTTGTGGAGATGACCGATGAACCTGTTTTTAAATGATGACTTTCTGCTCAATTCGGACATGGCACGCCGCCTGTATCACGGCCATGCCAGTGAGCAGCCCATTTTCGATTACCACTGCCACTTGCCAACCCGTGACATTGCGGAGGATTACCGTTTCGAGAACATGACGGATATCTGGCTGCGGGGGGACCACTATAAATGGAGGGCGATGCGCTGGAATGGGATCGATGAGCGTTTTTGTACTGGCGATGCCAGCGACCTGGAGAAATTTCGGGCCTGGGCCAGCACCGTTCCCTATACCTTGGGTAATCCGCTCTATCACTGGACGCATCTCGAATTACGTCGCCCGTTCGGGATCACCGATACGCTGCTCTCGGAAAAAACGGCGGACGCTATCTGGGCGCGTGGTAATGACCTGCTGAAACGACCTGAGTTCTCGGCCCGTGGCATACTTCGCCAGATGAACGTACGCATGGTGGGCACTACCGACGATCCGGCGGATGATCTGAAATACCATGCGCAGATTGCCAAGGCTGCGGATTTCAACGTCAAGGTGCTGCCCAGCTTTCGACCCGACAGGGCGTTCAAGCTTCAGGCCGATGACTATGTTCAGTACCTGCAGCGCCTGGGCGAAGCCGCTGATGTGGAGATTGTCGATGTCGCCTCGCTATGCCGCGCGCTGTCTCGGCGAATGGACTCGTTTGCCGACCTGGGTTGCCGGATTTCGGATCATGGGTTGGACCGCGTCGTATTTGCCGAAGCGGGTGATAGCGAGTTGGAGGGCATCTTCTCCCGACGTCTGTCGGGGCGTTTGCCGAATGAAGAGGAGCACGCGCAGTTTACCACGGCGCTGTTGCTGTTCCTGGGGCGAGAATACCATCGCCGTGACTGGGCGCAGCAGTACCACATCGGTGCATTGCGCAATAACAGCACGCGGGGTGTGCGGCAGTTAGGGCCGGACATGGGGTTTGACTCCATGGATGACCGGCCGGTTGCGGCTCCTCTTTCGCGGCTGCTCGATGCCCTGGATCGTGATGACCGCTTGCCCCGCACGGTGCTCTACTGCGTGAACCCGACGTTCAACGAAGTGCTGGCGACGGCCGCAGGTAATTTTCAGCGTGGCGGTGTGCCAGGGAAAGTGCAGTTTGGCTCTGGCTGGTGGTTCAACGACCAGTTGGATGGCATGGAGCGCCAGATGACCCAGTTAGCGCAGTTGGGGCTGCTGAGCCGCTTCATTGGCATGCTGACCGACTCCCGCAGCTTCCTTTCCTATACCCGCCATGAATACTTCCGTCGCCTGCTATGTCGCATGCTCGGCCAGTGGGTCGTGGATGGGCAATTACCCGATGATGAAGTCCTGCTGGGCGACATGGTGCGCCGTATCAGCTTCGATAATGCCCGCGATTATTTCGGTATCGACGTATGACCACCAGGAAGCGTTCCGCTTGAGTCATCCCTTCGGGCGGTTTGTCATCACAGGAGTGTCCTTCCATGACTCATCCACATTGCATTGCCAGTGCTGGCGCGTCAGGCCATATCGGCATCGTTCACCTTGGCCTGGGGGCCTTCCACCGTGCTCATCAGGCCGTGTATCTGGAGCGCTACCGCCAGCGTAGTGGCGACACCCGTTGGGGCGTCTGCAGTGCCAACCTGCGTTCCAGTGTCGGGCTGGTGGATGGCTTGCACGCTGCCGGGTATCGCTACCATGTGGCGGAGTATTCTAGTCGCGAGACGTTGACGCTGCGCGACATCGGCGTGCTGGAAGAGGCGCTGTTCACCGGATGCGATGCGGCAGGGCAGTGGGGGCGTGACCGGGAGGTGTTGTTGGCAAGAATGGCCGCTGCCGAGACACGGATCGTCACTTTGACGGTGACCGAGAAAGGCTATTTTTTGCATCCTGCCAGTGGGAAGCTGCGTACCGAAGACCCCATGGTCGCCAGTGACATGGCAACCCCGGAACGACCCCGAACCGCCCCAGGGCTGTTGCTCGAAGCTTTGGCCCGCCGGTACAAGGCAGGGGTCGCTCCCTTCACGGTGCTCTCTTGCGACAACATGCCCGATAACGGCAAGCGCACGCGCCAGGCGGTGCTGCAGCTCGCCCAGTTGCGCGATGCCTCGTTGGCCCAATGGGTTGCCAGTGAGGTGGCATTTCCCTGCAGCATGGTGGATCGCATCGTCCCCGCCATGACCGAACAGGATTTCGAGCGCCTCTCGGTGTTGGGTGTGAACGATCCTAATGCCGTGGTGTGTGAAGCGTTCAGCCAATGGGTCGTGGAAGATCACTTTCCCATGGGTCGCCCTGAATGGGAGGCCGAAGGCGTCGATATGGTTGCCGATGTGGCCCCCTTCGAAACCATGAAGTTACGCATGCTCAACGGTAGCCACTCCTTGCTGGCGTATCTGGGTGCGGTGGCAGGCATCGAAACCGTCTTCGATGGCGTGAACCATACGGGCCTACGCACGCTGCTTCGCCGCTACCTGCTGGAGGAGGCCGCGCCAACCCTTGACATGCCCGACGGGATCGATTTAGACGCCTATGCCGATTCCCTGCTGGCACGCTTTGCCAATGACAGCTTGCGGCATCGCCTGCAGCAAATCGCCATGGATGGCAGTCAGAAACTGCCGCAGCGCTGGCTGTCGGGTACGCTGGCACGGCGTCGCCACGGAGGTGAGACGCCCTGCGTGGCACTGGGTATGGCTGCCTGGATTCGTTATACCGCAGGCCACGATCTGCATGGGCAGTCGTACCCGGTCGATGACCCGCTGGCCCAGCGTTTTGCGTCGCTGCATCAGGTTCATGAGGGTGATTGTGCTGGCCTCGTCACGGCATTTCTGAATATGCAGGACATCGTGCCCGGTGCACTGGCGGCGGATTCGGCGTTCGTGGCGTGCGTCTCAGCCGCCTATCGAGCGCTGACTCAAGATGGGCTGGATGGTGCGCTGTCGGCCATGCTGGCAGACCGCTAACAAGGAGATCGAGAATGGAGCATACGTGGCGCTGGTTTGGGCCGCAGGATGCGGTGTCACTGCGGGAAATTCGTCAAGCGGGGGCGACGGGGGTCGTCACGGCGCTGCACGACCTACCCAACGGGCAGGTCTGGCCGGTCTCGGCCATACGTGAGCGCAAGCAGTTGATCGAGTCGGCCGGATTGTCCTGGTCGGTGGTCGAGAGCGTTCCGGTGCATGAGTCGATCAAAAAGGGCCTGCCAGAGCGGGATGCCTTGATTGCCAGTTACTGCCAGACCCTTCGTAATCTGTCGGACTGCGGTATCGACACCGTCTGCTACAACTTCATGCCGGTTCTGGACTGGACGCGCACCGACCTGGCCTACGAGTTGCCGGATGGCGCCTTGGCGCTGCGCTTCGATCAAGTCGCGTTTGCCGCGTTCGATCTTTACCTGCTGCAGCGCCCAGGTGCCGAACAGGAGTATGGTGACGACGAGAAAGCCCAGGCAGCCCGCTATCTGGAAGCGCTGGATACGGCGGCTCGTGAGCGGTTGATCAATACCTTGATCGCGGGCCTGCCTGGCGCGGAAGAGCACTACACGTTGGCGCAGTTTCGCTCGGTATTGGCAGGTTATGCGGAGATCGATGCCGCCCAGCTGCGCAAGCACCTGGGGTACTTCCTGAAAGCGGTGATTCCCGTGGCGGAGTCGCTCGGCATTCGCATGGCCATTCACCCGGATGATCCTCCGCGGCCGTTACTGGGCCTGCCCCGAGTGGTTTCCTGTGCCGACGACATCGAATGGATCCTCGATATCATTCCCAGTCAGGCCAATGGCATCACCTTCTGTACGGGCTCTTTAGGTGTCAGCAAACGAAATGATCTGGTGGCCATGGCGCGGCGGTTTGCGAGACATATCCATTTTGCCCACCTGCGAGCGACGCAATCGGAAGCGGGTGACGAGCGCTCCTTTCACGAAGCGTCTCACCTCAGCGGAAGTGTCGATATGGTGGGCGTGATTCATGCCTTGATAGAGGAAGAGCGGCGCAGGGAGAGGGAGGGCGGGGCGCGTTTACCGCTAAGGCCCGACCACGGCCACCATATTCTGGACGATCAGCAGCGCAAGACGGCGCCGGGTTATCCCTTGTACGGGCGCATGCGTGGCTTGGCCGAATTGCGCGGAGTGGAGCTGGCCGTGAGGCAGTTGACGGGTCGCTAGCTGTCATCGGGGCATTACGCATAAGCCCTACGGCGGGGGAAGTTCAGCAAGTGCCGTAGGGCTTTTTTAGGTATGGCTGCTAGCAAACCCTCAACGGGAAGCTGAAGCCACTTCAGCGCCGGTCAGTGTCGGCTCGGGTATTTGCTCCATGCGCTTGCGTTCCTGGTCGAGAATCCGGAGTGCTTCGGCGGATGAAACCCGGGACGCCGGTGTCAGCAGAGTGACCACGGTGCCGACGGCCAGTGCCGCCAGTACGGCGGGAATGCTGGGGTTCCCCCAGAAGGCGGTCCACTGGCCGTTGGCAATGATGGCCATGGAGGTGAGAGAGGCGCTGACCAGCGTCGCTATGGCCCCCTGCCAGTTGTAGCGCGGCCAGAAGCGCCCCAGCATGGCACATACAAACAGGCCGGACAGAATGGTCGAAATCATCCGCGTGATATACGTGATGACATTGTCGGAGGTGAGGGCAAATAGAAGTGCCAAGCCAATGGTGGCTACCAAGGCAATGCGCGAAAAGCGCACCACGTTGCGTGCCGACGGTGTGCGTCCTGTCGTCAGTACGTAGAGATCACGAATCAGGGTTGAAACGCCGGCGATGGCATCCGAGCTTGCGCTCGACATGGTGGCCGATAGCCCCGCCACCAGCAACAGCAAGCCTAGCCCCAGGGGCATGATTTCTGTTGCCAGAAAGGGAAAGGCGTAGTTGCTGTTTTCCAGCCCAGGGTTCAGCGCGTGGGTGGCCATCCCGATAATGGCGGGGATGATGGAGAACCCCAGATAGAGGACGCCTGTAATCAGAAACGAGCGGCGTACCGAGCCAACCGACTCGCCGGAGTAGATACGCTGTCGAAAAGAGGGCGTTGCCAGCACACCAATGGCAATGACCGCCGCCAGCGACAGCGCTGGAAGCCCGCCAATCTGGCCGATGCCCAAAAAGCTGGCGGCACCTGCGTCCATGCTTGCGGTCAGTCCTGAAAAGCCCCCCACTTCCATGAGTGCCAGAACGGCCATCACGATAAACCCGGTGAACAGCACGACGGCCTGGATGGTGTCGGTCCAGATGACCGCAAAGTACCCACCGACCACGCAGTAAATACCGAAGCCTAACGCAACCAGGATGCGGGCGGTGGTGAGGTCGATACCTGCCATCCAGGAGAGATAAAGCCCGCCACCCAGAATGTGCGCGCCCAGCCAGCCGATACAAGCAATGTAGATAAGCAGCGCCACGATATTACGCACGAGGCGGTTGGCGCCCACGTAATAAGCCAGCTCCTCACTCATGGTCATGAAGCGCAGCTTGCGTACCGAGGCAAAGCAGACGGCAAGTAGCAGTACCCCGACAGCACCGCCAATGCCGTACAGCGCGCCAGCCCAGCCATTGGCATAGCCAAAGCCGACTGCGCCCATGCTGGAGCCGGTACCGACCATGGTGGCCACGGTGGTGCCGACGGTGAGGAAGAGGGGAACGCTACGGCCACCCAGCAGGAAGTCATCACCACTGCCGCGTTTATGGCGTGATACCCACCATCCGAACGCGATCATGGCGATGATGTAGAGAACGAAGGTGACAAGGAATATTTGGCTGTTCATGGTAACCTCTTATCGTTGTTTATCCGGCCGTTGCCGCGGCCGAACATAGGCAATGCAGGAAATTGCCGCGGGCTTTTTTATGCTAATCACGCGGTAATTCGGCACCGCGCCCTTGCCGGGGCGCGGTGCCATCTAGTCTTCCGGGGTCATACGCGATCCGCTCTGAAACACTTCACGTCGACTTCTACCTTGCAGTCCACCACCAGGTCCTGAACGCTGCAGATACGCGCTGGCGGGTTGTCGCCAAACACTTCCTTGAAGACCTTGTTGAACGAGCTGAAATAGCGCGCGTCGGTCAGCACGGTAGTGACATGCACCACGTCTTCGACGCCGTATCCTGCTTCTTTCATGATGCTCAGGCAGTTGTCGAAGGCGAGACGGGTCTGTTCGATGATGCCGCCTTCGACCACTTCGCCATCGGTCATGGGCGTCTGACCAGACACGTATAGCCAGCCGCCTGCTTCGACCGCGCGGGCGAAGGGCAACTTTTGGCCGCCCGTGCCGACGCCGCCTTCGGTGCCGTATCGAGTAATGCTCATGGGGTTTGCTCCTGTTGGGTGGTTAACGGTGTGGAGGGAGAAATACGCTCGGTTCGTCGCAGCATCCGCCCTTCGCGCTGCCGACTGGCGTTGCCCTGGCGATAGGCGATCCTGCCATTGACCACCACCAGCTCGATGCCTTTGGCAGCGGCAATGGGGTGGTCGTAACTTGCCGTATCTTCAAGGGTGTTCAAGTCAAAAAGGGTCAGATCGGCGTAGGCGCCAACGCGCACTACACCTCGGTCCGTCAAGCCAAAGTTGGCTGCGGACAGGCTCGTCATTTTGCGTACGGCTTCTGCCAGCGACATCAAGTTCAGGTCGCGGCTGTAATGGGCCAGCACCCGCGGAAAGGCTCCCCATAGCCGGGGGTGCGGGTGGGGGTCATTGGGGAGTCCATCGGACCCTACCATGGAGAGCGGGTGCGCCAGCACCTGCTGCATGTCCGCCTCGTTCATGTTGTGGTACACCGCACCGGCAGGCTGAAGCCGTCTTGCGGCGTCCATGAGTGATACGCTCCACTCGGCGGCAATGTCTCTCAATGGCCGACGTGCCTGGTCTGGATGCGGCTGGGACCAGGTAATGGTGATGTCGATCTCATCGGTCACCTGGCCCAGGTCGAGGGTGGAGGAGCCTGCGGTATATGGGTAGCAATCGCAGTGGGCATGCTGATGCCGGGCAGCGGTTTCTAGTTTGCCCAGGGCTTTCGCAGCGCCCCCCCAGTTGCCTGCGCCTGCGCATTTCAGATGCGAAATGACCAGCGGAACCTTGCCTTCCCGCGCCGTATCGAAGGCTTCGTCCATTGCTTCCAGCAGGCCGGCAAATTCATCGCGTAGATGCGTGGTATAAACGCCGCCCGCTTCGCCTACCGCAGCTACCAGAGGCAGCATCTCGGCGGTAGGTGCATGAATGGCATTTCGGTAAGCAAGCCCGGAACTCAGCCCAAGTGCTCCTTCATCGAGTGCTTGTTGCAAGCGGGACGTCATCTGGGCGACTTCAGCCGAGCTGGCAGGGCGGTCGAAGCTGTCCATCACTTGGCTGCGTAGGCTGGTGTGACCTACCAGCGCGGCGACATTGATGCTGGGTCGTGCATCGTCGACGGCCTGGGCATACGCAGCGAACGTGGGATAGCGGAAGTCCCCGGTCTGCCCAAGCAGGTTCATCGGGTCGGGTACCTCTCCCGATAGCACGACGGGGCTCGCGCTGATGCCGCAATTGCCGACGACGACGGTCGTCACTCCCTGGGAGAGCTTGGGCAGCATCTCCGGCGTACGGATCACGTTGGTATCGTCGTGGGTATGCACATCGATGAACCCCGGCGCCAGATAGCACCCATGGGCGTCGATGAGCGCGTGGGCCTTGGCCTCAGGCATCTTGCCGATGGCGCAGATACGATCGCCTTGAATGGCGATATCGGCACGGAAGGGCGGTGCGCCAGAGCCATCCAGGATGTCGGCGTCACGAATCAACAGGTCGTACACCATTTTAATCTCCCAATGGCTGACGGTTGTCGCCGCCACGGTGGTCATCCAGGCTTAGCTTCAGGCGGCGCAGTTTGCTGCGTGAGCGTTCGCGATGACGCATGGCCAGCTCTAATGCCAGCACGTCGATGACGGCGAGCATGGCGTAACGTGAGGCTGAGGGGTGATAGATGAAATCGGTCTCCCGAGAGGTAACCGGCAGCACGATGTCAGAGATCTCGGCGAGCGGAGAATTCATGGCCGTGATGGCAATCACCGTGGCACCGTACTGGCGGGCAATTTGCGCCGACTCCACCATTTCGGGGGTATAGCCGGTCGCAGACAGCACTACCACGACGTCGTCTGGTTCAAGGGTGGCAGCCACCATGCGCGGCAACAGGGCCTGTGGGTAGGCGCAAATCGCATAGCCTAGACGTACCAGGCGAAACTGCAGCTCTTGCGACAGAATGCTGGACCCACCTCCGGCACCAAACACCAGTATCTGGCGGGCTGCATCCAGACGCTCCACGGCCCCTGTGACATCTGCCTGGGCAAGCAGGTCTCGGTTGAGGGCCAGGGTCTGGGTGGCGATGTCATAGACGACGCTGGAGCCGTCTTCTGGCGTCGCTTCCTGAATGAAGCGACGACCTGCGGCGAGAGCCCGAGTCAGGCGGGTTTTTAAATCCCGCACGTTCGAGCAACCGATTGCCCGTGCAAAACGGGTGACGCTGGCATCACTGACCCCTGCGCGCTGTGCAATATCGCTGATACTGGCTTCTGTAACGAATTCGATATCCGCAAAGATCAGCTCAGCGACTTTTTTTTCAGCGTCACGCAATGTGGCGAAGTCAGTCGTCATACGCGACAAAATATCTATTTCCTGGCTCACCTTGGGCTCCTGATGGTTGCCTTGTTTGAAAAGTATGTTAGTTTCTAACTTAAAGTCAATATGTGTGAAAATTTCTAACATTGACGATGAATGACACCTCTTCAGCAGGAGATGAAGCGATGAGCACGATGGCATTAGCAGTCGATAAAGGCGGTATCGAACTGAGTCCTAATCTTTTATCAGGTGTCAGCTTGCCCGCTGCCGTCGTTCATGAAAGTCCACTGACTCATAACCTGGCATGGATGCAGCGCTTTGCCGAAGCCCATGGGGCGTACCTGGCTCCCCATGGCAAGACCACCATGACACCGGCTCTTTTCCATCGGCAGATAGCCGCGGGTGCCTGGGGTATCACGCTGGCAACGGCTCCTCAGTGCCGAGCGGCCTTTGCGCATGGCATCAAGCGTCTGCTGATGGCAAACCAACTGGTGGGGCAGGCCAACATGGCGATCGTGGCAACGTTGCTGGAGGAGGGGGCCGAGTTTTTCTGTGTGGTCGACCACCCTGAAAACGTGCGCCAACTGGGGCAGTTCTTTGCATCGCGCGGCCTGACACTCTCGGTGCTGATCGAGGTGGGAGTGGAAGGTGGTCGCTGTGGTTGCCGTCACCAAGCGCAAATTATTGCGTTGGCCAACGCCATTGCCGATGAACCGGCCCTTGCGCTGGTGGGGTTGGAAGGGTACGAAGGCGTCGTGCACGGGGATGACCCTGAGAGCGGTATTCGCCGCTATGCCGAGTATCTGGTGCAGGTCGCTGTGGAACTGGAGCGCGCGGGTCTCTTTTCGGTCGCCAATCCTATCGTGACGGCCTCGGGGTCTGCCTGGTACGACCTCATTGCAGAGGCGTTCCACTCCGCCCCACTGCAGCAAGGTCGGTTTACCCCGGTTTTGCGCCCTGGATGCTATGTCGTGCACGATCATGGCTTGTACCACGAGGCGCAGGCAGCGGTCATGGCGCGACGTCCCGATTTAAAGCAAGGGCTTGAGCCAGCGTTGGAGGTGTTCGCTCAAGTGCAGTCTCTACCTGAGCCGGGACTGGCCATCATTGCCCTTGGAAAACGCGATATTGGTCATGACCAACTACCGCTGGCCTTGCGCCGTTACCGAGAATCGGGGACACAAGGCCAACAGCTTTCCGTAGCGGGCTGGGAAGTCACCAAGATCATGGATCAGCACACCTTCGTGCGCTTGCCTGAAGAGGCCCAGGATGTTGCGGTGGGGGATATCGTTTCCTTTGGCGCCTCTCATCCGTGCCTGACGTTCGACAAGTGGCGCCAGCTTCTGCTCGTGGATGAGCAATTGACGGTCCGTGAAACGATGAACACCTGTTTCTGACTCGCTCACTTCAAGCGAGCTGATGCAGTACCTCCGGCAGCTCGCTGGCATGATGAATGCCGATCGCGCCTGCGGGGGTGGCCTCTTCTTCCGGGAAGTGGTTCAGGTGGATGACGTGCATGCCTGCCGCCAGGCCGGCCTGCACGCCTACGGCGGCATCGTCGATGACCACGCACTGTTGTGGGGCATAGCCCATGGCGGCAGCGGCCTTCAAGTATAGCTGCGGATCGGGTTTCCAGACGTTCAGGGTATAGGCGCTGAACAGGTTGCCCGAAAAATGGTGCGTCAGCTGCGTGCACTCCAAGGCGCAGCGGATTTTGCGCTCGGGGCCGTTGGATACCACCGCCTTGGGGTGGTGGGCCAGTTGGGCCAACGCATCCGGCATGCCTTCTATGGCCAGTAGCTCGGCCTGCATGCGTGCTTCCATACGCGCGCGCATGGCGGCTTCGAGCTGTATCAATCGGGTTTCTTCCAGCGCTTGAAAGCGCTCCTCCAGGGTATGCACGATGGTGTGAAAACGTACTCCGCGAAACTCCGCCATGTATTGCCTGGCCGTAAAGGGCAGCCCGTACTCTGGAAGAACGTCGCCCATCACGTCAGCGAGCAGCGTCTCGCTGTCGACCAGCGTGCCGTCACAATCGAACAACAAGCAGTAGGCGGCATGTTCCGCCGATTGGCCAGTCGTGTTCATTTCCAGACTTCCTCGTTGACCAGGCTGATAGGGCGCTGGCCTTGCAGGGCCATGCGGATATTGTCCACCGCGCGTTGCGCCATGGCGTCTCGGGTTTCATGGGTGGCTGAGCCTATATGCGGCAGCGCGACCACGTTGGTCATCTGCAGCAAGGGAGAGTCATGGGCCAAAGGCTCTTGCGCAAACACGTCCAGCCCGGCTGCCTTGATCACGCCCTGTTGCAGCGCTTCGATCAGGGCGGGTTCGTCGACCACCTTGCCGCGGGCAATGTTGACCAGAATGGCCGAGGGCTTCATGCGGGCAAGTTCGGCAGCACCGATGAGGTGTTCCGTGTCGGCGGTCAAGGGGACCGTCAGACACACGAAATCGGACTCGGCCAGCAGTGCGTTCAGCTCACGCCGCTGGGCGCCCAGCGCCTGTTCGAGGTCTGGCTTGGGGGACGCATTGGAGTAGAGGATGCGCATTCCAAAGCCCAGAGCGCCGCGCTTGGCCACTGCCTGGCCGATGCGACCAAACCCCACCATGCCTAAGGTTTTGCCGTGCACGTCGCTGCCGAACAGCGCTGGGCCAAGGCTCTGTTGCCACTGGTTCGCCTTGACCCAATTGGCCAGTTCCACCACTCGGCGTGCGGTGGCCATGATGAGCGCAAAGCCGGTATCTGCCGTCGTTTCTGTGAGCACATCCGGGGTGTTGCATACCAGGATGCCGCGCTGGGTCAGTTCATCGACGGGCAGATGGTCATAGCCGACGGAAATGGTGGCGATGACTTTGAGGGCAGGGGAGGCTTCCAGCAGCTCATCGGTGATGAGCAGGCTGGAGCCGATGATCCCTTGTGCCTCCCGCAGCGCTTCGCGCACGTTGGGCTGAGTCAGATCCAATGGGCTTTCCAGCTCGATGAGCTGGAAGTGCTCGTCCAGTTCGGCCAGTTGGGCAGGGCTGAGACGCCCTGAAACGATGATACGCGGTTTCATGTGCTCTCCAGTGATCATGATGGGGTGGGGGTGTCAGAGCTGCTCCAGCTGCATGAGCTGCTGGCGGGTCGGCAGGCCCTCCATGTCGCCAACCACTTGCACCGCTTGAGCACCGATCAGGTTGCCGCGCTGAAGTGCCTGTAAGGGGGGCAGCCCATCCAGCAGCGCACTGATCACACCGACGGCAAAGCCGTCACCGGCGCCGACCGTATCGACCACGTTGGCAACCGGCTGGCCGGGCACGCTAAAGCTTTCCAGCTGGCCGCCCAGCACTCCTCGATAATAACTGCCTTCTGGGCCCAGCTTGATGACGACCGCCTTGACGCCTCGTTCCAGGTAGAAGTCGGCGATGGCCTCGGGCGACGTTTGCCCGGTGAGCAGGCGGCCCTCGGACAAGCCCGGCAGCACCCAGTCGGCCAGGGCGGCCAAGGCGTTGAGGGTATCGCGCATCAGGGCATCACTGGTCCAAAGCGTTGGGCGAAGGTTGGGGTCGAAAGAGACGCTGGCGCCCGCCGCGCGCGCTTGCTGCATCATATGGCGGCTCAACTGCGCGGCGCTTTCGGAAAGCGCAGGCGTGATGCCGGTGGCATGCAGGTGGGTGAGGGCGGCCATATCGACGCTTTTGGCGTCTTCGATGCACAGATGGCTGGCAGCACTGCCTCGCCTGAAGTAAGTGACCTTGGGGTCTGCCCCGCGCTTGGCACGCTCCTTGAACAGCAAGCCGGTGGGGTGGCTGGGGTTGGTATGAATATGGCGGCTGTCTACCCCTTCTGCTTCCAGTGCTTGGCGAATGAACTGCCCGAAGCTGTCGCTACCTACGCGGCTCATCCAGGCCACGTCAAAGCCCAGCCGGGCCAGGCCGATGGCGACATTGTTGTCCGCCCCCGCCAAGCGCCGCTGAAAATGCTCCACGGTGGCCAGTTCGCCGGGAGTCTCTGCCACGAACATGGCCATGGCTTCGCCAAAGGTAAGAACGCTGGGGGAGGGTTTGGGGTGTGTCATCGGGGCCTCACGTGTTGTCTTGGGTTGTCGTGTTGGTTTGCAGGCCCTGGCGGTGAGTGCTGCCTCGGGCAATGAGAGTGGGCGCATGGCGGTACTGCACCGGTTGCTCTATCGCCTGGGAGCCAGTCAACCGTGTGATCTGGTTCAGCAGGCTGGTCACGGCGGCTTGGCCAATGGCGTTGGTGGGCTGGGCCAGCGTGGTGATGCCCGGAGGCACCAGGGCGCACCACTCCAGCTCGTCTATACCGATCAGGCCGACGGGCCCCAGAGAAATGGCCTGGTGCTGGAAATGGCGAACCATGGCCAGGGTGGCGTTGCCGTTGGCGCATAGTACGGCGCAAGGGGCCTGGCGATGGCGTTGAACGAAGCCGCGCAGCCGTGAGGCTGCCTGTGGGTCGTCGAGGGATGTCAGGGTTTCGCCCTGTATGCCCAGTGACGTCACGCGTTGTCGAAAGCGCTGCAGCCG
Source organism: Halomonas sp. C22 (assembly GCF_007655045.1). Lineage (NCBI taxonomy): Bacteria > Pseudomonadati > Pseudomonadota > Gammaproteobacteria > Oceanospirillales > Halomonadaceae > Halomonas > Halomonas sp. C22. The sequence goes on from NZ_VBVC01000006.1 coordinate 33,519, forward strand.
CTCCTGGCGAGCGCTGGCCAACTGGGGAGGCTCGCTGACATACAGTACCGCGCGATACCCCCGCTGCATGAGGTGTTCCAGCGCCAGGTCGATAGCCAGTGCGTTATCGAGGCCGATGGTCTCGGCGTCCAGGTTGGCGACGTCGCGGTCGATGAGGGCCAGGGGGATGCCGTTGTGCGCCCAGGCTTTCAATGCGCGCTCTGGCTGCCCGGCCGCATTGACGATCAATCCCTCCACTCGGTAGGACGATAGCGAGGCCAGATGCCGCGTTTCCAGCTCGGGGTCGTTATCGGTATTGCACACGATCAGCGAGTAACCCTGTGCCCGTGCCGCTTGCTCTACTCCATGAACGATGGCCACGGAAAACGGGTTGCGTATGTCGGCGACCAGCATGCCCAGCAGTCTGGATCCGCTGCCTTTCAAGCCCCGTGCCATTTGGTTGGGGGAGTAGCCAAGGCTCTTGGCCGCTTGATCGATACGCGCCTGCAAGGCGGCAGACAGCCTGTCTCGCTCTGGGCCGAAGAAACGTGAAACGCTGGTTTTGGACGTACCTGCCAGCCGAGCGACTTCGATGAGCGTTGCGCGTGAGGAGAGCATGAGCACGACGACCTGATGCAAATGAGTGAATGGGAACGTTCCCATGATAAGGTTTCACCTTAATACCTTTATATCGCCAAGACAATATGCCCATATGGTCAAGGCACATGTGGGCAATGCCTGTGTGGCCAATGCCCGAGCAGCCTTTGCTACGCTGAAAGAAAACCGGGAGGGTGGCGATGCACGTGCACGAGTATCAACAGTACGACGCAACGGGGCTGGCAGCGCTGATTCGTGGCGGGCAGGTGAGCCGGGAAGAGGTGCTGGAAGCCGCGCTGGTGGCCATCGAGCAGGCTAACCCGGCGCTGCAGGCCGTGGTGCGCATGCGGGTCGAGCAGGCGCGTCGTGAAAGCCAGCAGGTAGAAAGTTCGGCCTGTTTTGCCGGTGTGCCCACCTTGAGCAAGGATTTGTTGATGGCCCTCAAAGGGGAGCCCTTGGCGTTCGGCAGTGCTGCGCTACGCGACTGGCGGCCTGCCGAGGACTCGCTGTTCATCCAGCGCTCGCGCAGGGCGGGGCTGGTGGTGGTGGGCCAAACGGCCACGCCGGAGCTTGGCTTGATGGGCATCACGGAGCCCAAGGCATTTGCCCACCCTGAAAACCCGTGGTGCGCAGGCTATTCGCCCGGTGGTTCCAGCGGTGGGGCGGCGGCCGCGGTGGCCGGGGGTATGGTGCCCTTGGCGTTGGCAGGCGATGGCGGCGGTTCCATTCGTATCCCTGCCAGCTATTGCGGGCTATTCGGGTTCAAGCCTTCCAGGGGCCGCGTGCCACTGGCGCCAGCCCATGGTGAGGTGTGGCAGGGAGCGGTCGTGGAGCATGCGATCACGCGGAGCGTGCGTGACAGTGCGGCCCTGCTGGAAGAGGTCAACGGCATGGCGCCTTCGGGCCCTTACCCGGTGCTTGCGGAACGCGGCTATGTGGAGGCGCTGTCGAAACCCTGCCCACCCTTGCGGGTGGCGATCTCTCTGGGGGAGCCTTTTGGGCGCAGTTTGGGTACACGGTTGAATCCAGAGGTGAAAATGGCCATCGAGAAAACCGCCCAGCGGCTGGAGGAGATGGGGCACACGGTAGCGTGGTGCGACCCGCCGGTCGACGGTGAGGCGCTTGCCGACAGTTACCTGACGCTCTATCTGGGCCACCTGGCGGCAGACCTGCGCTGGATCAGTCAGCAAACCGGCGTGCCGCTCGGCCGCCTGCCTCTGGAGCCTTCTACCCGAGCCATTGGCCGCCTGGGCGCCAAACTCTCTGCCTGGGAGTACGAGACGGCCAAGCGCTACTGGCACGTGGCCGCCGAGCAGATGAGCCAGTTTCATCAGCGTAATGATGTGCTGGTGCTGCCCGTGGCCGCAGACACCGCGCCTCGGTTAGGGGAGCTGTACCCGTCGGCCCTGCGCGAACGGCTGATGGCGCTGCTGGCGGTGCCGGGCCTGCCCGCGCTGGCCCTGAAGGCGGGGCTGTTGAAGCGACTGGCCGTCGATGCCCTGAGCCGTACGCCCTTTACCCAGTTGGCCAACCTGACCGGCCAGCCTGCCATGTCGCTGCCGATGCACGTGGCGCAAAGCGGCTTGCCCGTGGGGGTGCAAGTGGTTGGGCGGCTGGGGGAAGACCGCCAGTTGCTGCAGTTGGCCGCCGCCCTGGAGCAGCAGGAAAACTGGCAGGCGAGGCTGCCTCGGCAAGCGTTTGCAGCTCAGGCAGGGTAAACTACGCCCCCGTCAATCGACGACCGTGATTCTATCTAGAGCTTGCTGCATGCACCCATCCTACGAACTGACCGAGGCGGGCGACCGTTATTTCGATGGTCTGGCGGAGAAATTTTCCCGCTCGCTGTATCAGGCCCCGCGTGGAGAGCTGCGCTTGGCCATGCTGGATTACCTGCTGCCTCAGATGCTGAACCTGAACGCCCAGCCGGTACTGGATGTAGGCGGCGGCCTGGGACAGCTATCGGCATGGCTGGCCGAGCGGGGGCATGCGGTGACCATGGCAGAGCCTTCCCAGGATATGTTGGTACACGCCCAGGCATGGCATGGCCAGCGGGTCAGTGAAGGTGCTTTCAATGCCGACGCGCTGCACTACGTTGCGGCACCGCTGCAAGCGTTGCCCGTTCAAGCCCCCGGGCCCTGGCCGCTGATCACTTGTCATGCGGTGCTGGAGTGGCTGGGCGACCCGGCCCAGGCGCTGGCTACCCTGGCCAGCCTGCTGGCCCCCGGTGGCCAGCTGAGCCTGATGGTGTTCAACCGCGATGCGCTGCGCTTCTCCAACGTGGTGAAGGGCAACTTGAACAAGGCGCTGGGCGACCAGTTGGCAGGCAAGGGGCGTCGCCAGCGCTTGACCCCCATTTCACCCATGACCCACGCGCAAGTTCTGGGCTGGGCCGACACCTGCGGCCTGGAGATGGTCGACGTGGCGGGCATTCGTATCTTTCAGGACTACCTGCGCCAGGCCCCTGTCAGCGCTGACGACCAGGCCACGCTCATGGCGCTGGAACGCCAGTACTGCCGGCAGGAGCCCCATTGGCGGCTGGGCCGCTATCTACTTTACACCTTCACCAAACCCGAGGCCGATGCATGAGCGCTCAACTGCCCGCCAGCCAACTTCTCGAACGTTACCATGGCCCAGCGGCTCAACTGCTGCCCATCGCCCCGCCTGCCGACGGCTGGCTGGTGGAACGCTCTACCGCCATGATCAGTGGCGATGTGGCGCTGCGCCAGCAGTGGCAGGACGCTGGAAAGCTGGCCAGTAGCCCGCTGGCGCCCATGAATGCAGAGCCCGCTGGCCGCGTGGTGCTGTTCTGGCCCAAGGCGCATGCCTTGGGCACGTGGTGGCTGCGCTGGCTGTGCCAGTGGCTCCCCGAGAACACGCCTTTCGAGATCGTGGGGGAGCACCAGGGCGGGATCAAGCGTGTGCCGAAGCTGCTGGCAGCGCTGGGTATGGGGTGTGACAAGCTGGACAACGCACGCCGCTGTTCACTGTTTGCCAGCCGCACTGTGGCGCTGCCTGAGCAGCCAGATGAGTGGCAGCGCTTCGAAGCGCTGGGCATGACGCTGGTGAGCCACCCTGGTGTGTTTGGCCATGGCAAGGTCGACGAAGGAACCTTGCTACTACTTGAAACCCTGGAAGCGCACTTGCCCAAGCGCCCGCTGAGCGTGCTGGACATGGGCTGTGGTGACGGCATCATCAGCGCCTGGCTGGCCAGCCGTGGCCATACGGTGACAGCGGTGGACGTCAACGCCTTTGCTGTCGAGGCGTGTCGCCAGACCCTGGCGGTCAACCAGCTGATGGGCAGTGTGTGCGAAAGCGATGTCTACCGTGCGCTGGGCGATACGCGCTTCGACCTGATCGTCAGCAATCCACCGTTTCACCAGGAGCGCGAGATCAGCTTTGGGCCGAGTGCGCGGCTCATCGACGAAGCGCGTCAGCACCTGACCCCCAAAGGCCAACTGGTGCTGGTGGCCAACGCCTTCCTGCCTTATCCCGAGCGGCTGGAGCGTGCCTTTGGAAGCTTCGAGACGCTGGCCGACAATCGGCGTTTCCGGGTGTATCGCGGGCAGCTATGATGAACCTGTAGCAGTCTCACTCGTGTGGATCGATAGCGGAGGTGACCAGGATGGCAGGCAGCGAACGCAGTACGTCAAACGTGGCGAGTGTCTCGATCATTGGGGGTGCTTTCGTGCTGGGCGGTTTGCTGGCGCTTGGGCTGGTGTGGGGAGGCAGCTATTTGAAAGGCGCCGCCGAGGTCTGGCAGCAGTCGTCACGCAGCGTGACGGTGCGCGGTCTAGCGGAGCGGGAGGTGACTGCCGACCGTGTACTGTGGCCGCTCAACTATAGCGTCAGTGCCAATACCCTGGCCGAGCTGGAGCAGCAGCTTTCCCGTCATGAGCAGTTGATTCGGCGCTTTCTGAGCGAGCGTGGTTTCGATATGGCAGAGGTAAGCGTGACGCCGCCACGTATCACTGACCAGTTCAGCTTTGCCTATGGTAGTGACCGCCCGGACGAGCGTTATCGTGCCGAAGCGACACTGCTGCTGCGCACCAATGACGTGGAGGGGGTCCGAGAGGCGGTGCCCCAGGCAACGGCGTTGGTTCGTCAGGGCGTGCTACTGTCGCCCACCTATGAGTACCGCACCGAGTTTCTGTTTACGGCGCTGGACGCCATCAAGCCCGAGATGATTGCCGAAGCCACCGCCGATGCGCGCAATGCAGCACAACAGTTTGCCGAAGATTCCGGCAGTGCCGTGGGGGGCATACGCCAAGCCACGCAGGGCTATTTTTCCATCGACGACCTGGATAGCTACACGCCGCACATCAAACGCATCCGCGTGGTCACCACCGTGGATTATGCCTTGGAATGACAGCCGTGGCTGGCTCAGGCGCTGGGTGAGGCACCGGCATAGCGAATGTCGGTAATGGTGTAGAACGCCTCGCCGTTGGGCGTGATCACCGTGATCTCGTCGTCCACTTCCTTGCCCAGCAGCGCCTTGGCCATGGGGGCATCGACACTGATCCAGTGCTTCCGGGTGTCGATTTCGTCATGGCCCACCAGGCGGATATGCAGGGCTTCCCCCGCGTCGTCTTCCAGGCTCACGAACGCGCCGAAAAACACCTTGTCGGTGTTGGCGGGCAGCCTGTCCACTACCTGTAGTTCGTCCAGCCGCTGGGTCAGATAGCGGATGCGGGCGATGACCCGGTTCAACTCTTTCTTGTTGTAGGTGTAAAAGAACCCCTCTTTGTGCATACTATTTAGGTGGTGCTTTTTGTTGACAGCCAAGGTTTTTTAGTTTATGAGTGAAAAAACCCCTAAAAAAGTACTATCTGATGCCCTTCGCACATAAGGTCCAAGTCCGCTACGTGGATGTGGCTAGCGGTAATGTTTACTTGTTGCCGGCTGTTTATACTGAAAGTGGAGTGATTGCATCCCACCTCAGATACTTGGCCTGGTTCAGTTACAAAAGTGAATCTTGGAAAGAAAGGTCAGTTTTTTCACTTCGGCTTTTGATTTCTTATATAAATTCGTTGAATGGTGAGATGAGAGCCATTGACTTATTGAAATCATTCACCCGTTCTTTAGTAACAGGGACTATTGATTATGAAAGCTGTAACGACCCTATGGGGTTGTTCTGGCCCCCGCGTTCAACATTCGATGTGAACAATATTTTGTTTCATATAACACACTACACGGATTATTTGGCTAGGCAGCCTGAATATGAGGCCGCTCGTATAAATCCATTCGTAAAAGCAACGGGTTATGAAGAAAGGTTAAACTGGTGCGCATACTATAATAGAAATGCCAATGTTTTTCTCAATCACTTAAAAAAAAGAGCGGACGCCTATTTGGAAGTTGCTCGAACGAGAGCCGTGGCAGGATATCGCGATCCTAAAATAGATAACGATAAGGTGGTTAAATTTCCTGATGACATGGTGGATGTTCTTTTGCAGGAAGGGTTTAGCAACTCTGGGGGAGTGAATTACAAATATCAACTAATGACCATGTTAATGAACTATGGGGGGTTGAGGAAGAGTGAGTTATTTCACCTTTACGTTTCAGATATCACTGTGCACCCTGAGCGAAGGGACGAGGCACTGGTTAGGGTGTATCACCCAGAGTATGGGAAGTCACCACTGCCGGATTATAAAAATAGAAGAGAATATCTTCTTGCAGAGACGCAATATAAGCCAAGAAATTCTTACCCGCTAAGCGAGCGGCTTCATGCAGGGTGGAAAGGTGCTCTTCTTACAAGCAGGGCTGGTTTTTTTGAGGTGATTTTTAATCCACCTAGCATGGCGAAAACCTTTTTAGCAGTTTGGGTGAAGTATTTAAAATACCAAAGAATGGAGCCTGCTGCCAGCTTCCACCCATTTGCATTTACTAAAAAAGATGGCGGGCCTGAAACCTTAAAAAATTTCCAGCGCGCTCACAAGAGAGCCGTAGAAAAAATTGGCTTGGTATGTAAAAAAGAGTTCGGCACGACCGAGCATGGACACAGGCATGCGTATGGTTATAGAGCTAGAAAATTTGGTTTGAGTCGGGTTGAAATACAAAAATCCATGCATCATAGAAGCCCTGATTCTTGCCTAGTTTATATTAAGCCAACCAATGAAGATATAAGGGAAATAATGCGAGGTGTTGCTGATGAAGATGCGTAAGCTTAAGATGCTTAATGTGGATGAGGATGTTCTTAAGCTACCTAAAGCGAATTTTTCTCTGCACGAAATGAAGCTTCTTTGCAAGAAGCATGGGATTAGCAACTCTTCTGAGTACAAGAAGCGATATAAGGAAGTCCCGGGATTGGTTGCTCATCCGGAGAGGATGTTTCCGGATGAATGGGTTAGCTATAATGATTTTTTTGACATCCCAGAATTCTATACCTACGAAGAAGTTGTTTATAAGATTAAAGGGAAGGGGATAAGGTCTCAGTCAGAGTATAAGAAGTATGTCAAAGACATCGGCGACCCCAGATTTCCATTTGACCCACAAGGCACGTATGCAGAAAGCTGGAAAAACTGGTACAAGTTCTTGGGGAAAGAAGAACCATTCAATGTAGAGTTTATCCTGCCGGAATTTAAGCAGTGGCGCGTAAAGATAGATGAGTTTATGAGGCAGGCGCTGGGGGGGAGCTCGAAAAAGTCCTATCTATGTCGGTTCGTGAGAGTTTATATTGAGAGGCATGATGGAAGTAAAAGCCCTCAGGAGTTTCTAACAAAGCAAAAAGTAAATATAAAACCATTTAGAGATGAGCTGGAAAAGTTCTCAACAGACAATATGAGAAGAAATGTCATACTGTCAGTAAATGAGTTTTTTGATTATATCATCGGGTCTGATTTGACTGTGGAGGATGAAGAGACTGGAGAAGTGTTCAGGCTGATGGATGCCCGAAATCCATTTGAGTTTATGTTGACCGACTCTTATGTGTCTTCGCCTGGAAGAAGCGAGTCAACCAAACCTTGTCTTCAGTATCACTTTGTCAGGAAGGCCCAGTCATGGATTATTCCAGAGTCAGCTAGAAGTTTTCGTGACCTTGCACATCTTCATGAGTTCGATTCGGACTGGGTGAAAGTAGAAAGACATATTATTGACAAAGATGATCTAGACTGCGTTTATAAGAAAGCAGGGCCTTTCTGGTATCTATGGGTTCCGACAGACTGGGTGCACACCTTTGCTTTGACAAAGGTTCCTCTTCGAGGAAGGCAGATCGCTTATAATGATTCGGGTGAGGCTGACGAATATATACCTGTAATTAAGGATGCTGGAGGAGTGGCGTGGGTAAAGAATCATGCCGAAATGGCAGGAATGACTAAGTCGCAGTCTTTTATTAAGCGCTATCCCGATGACCAGATTGGGATGTTTGTTACAACTAATAAGACATCGTCCAATAATGGCGGTTACTCCATACCATGGATGCCGGAAGATCTTGCATACTGGTTGATTAAGTTGAGAGAGTGGCAGGCTAAATATAATCCTGTCGCTTTTCCTACCAGCTGGTCGCGGTGCAAGAGAACCAACTTAAATGAAACTCAGTTGAAGTCAAAAGGTGTCAACTGTTTTTTATTTAGGGCTTTTGAAGATGTTGAGCCAAAAAATGTAGGCACGGCTTTGACGGGCAGGTTGGCAGCTGCCATTTATCATATACAACCATCGCATCTTAGGCTTTCAGAGCTGAGTGGGCTGCCTAATAATATATCTTGTTATAAGTCTCCATACACCCCTCATTCCATGCGGGTGAGCTTGATTACAGCTTATGTTATGGAAATGGGGATGCCGGTTGAAGTTGTCATGAAGGTCGTGGGGCACTCCTCGATCGTCATGTCGATATATTATTGCAAAATATCCCATGGAGAAATAAGGCGGCGATTGGAGGAAGGCGAGAAGATTGCGCTTCAAGCCGAGGTGGAAGCAATACAAAAAACAATTGAGTCCAATAAAATTGAGTCGGTAAAGAATCAGTTGGTTTCTAATAATGAAGACCTTCTGATGTCGCTAACCAATAGTGTGCCTGCAGGAAATTTTGTATTCAGAGACTATGGTATTTGTCCATTTGCTGCCTCACGCTGCGATGATGGAGGAGATCAGGTCGGCGCTACAAGAGTACGGGCTCCGGTGCCCATGGGGTATTTGGGAATGCAGAACTGTCTTAGGTGCAGGCATTTCATCACAGGACCGGTTTTTCTGGGTGGCTTAATGTCGGTTGGGAACGAGATTTTGTTCGTTTCGAATAAGCAGTCTGAAAAATGTATGCGGCTCCAAGAAGAAATCTCCACAATCACAGAAAGGTTGGAGAAGATAGATCGAGATGAGTATATTGCAAATGCAAAGGGCATGAATTTTGATCAGGCTGAGAGAGTTTCGCTTGAGGCAGAACAAAGAAAGCTGGAGTCAGAGTATGAGAGTGCAGCAAAGAAAATGGACATGTTCCTGTGCGATTTGCAGTCCTGCTATAAGCTAATCAGGATGTGCGTGTCAGCTGTCAATGGTGTCTCTTCTGATGCAGAGGATGGTATTTCGCTGATTAAGATGCCCGATTCCGAAATGGAGATAGAAATGGGGGAGGTCTCTTACTTTCAGCAACTGCATGAGATTTGCGAGAATGCAACAATCTACCATTCGGCTGATGCAGCCGTTGCAATAGCTCCGAGGTCTCAATTGTTGGACCGAATGTCGGTTTTTAATGAGTTGCAGCCGAGCCTTTTTATGTTGACGGATGAGCAGCAGCTTAAAGTGGGTAACCAGGTAGTCGGTTTTTTGAGGTCACGGCTGAAAACCTGGGAAAGAGTTGGCCAGGTCGTTGACTGTTCAGTGAGGCTAGACGATTTGATGGAGGAGGAGAGAATTGATAGGTCGGAGCTTTCTCTGATTCTAAAGCCTCAGCTATTAAATGAGACGGGCTGCTAATATGAAAAATGAAGATCTTTTGTTGAAGCTAAAAGAAGACGCTTCGCCTAGAACCAAGAAGACGCTTGATGCAATATATGAAGTGTGTAGTGAGCAGATGGAGAGAGGTGTTAGTGATTTCTCTATAGTAACTATATCTAGGCTGGGCGCCAAGCGAGGAGTTCCGAAGCCACAAAGCATTAGGAACAAGTCTGGAGAAAAATACCGCGCCCTCATAGAAACCTTTTCTGATATGGCCGGCGGCAATGTTAAGCGTCCCTCGCCAAGTGCTGATGACTGGGTAGAGGAGATTGCGAGTGCTAAACATAAGCTTCTTGTTAGATCGCTTCTTTCCGATCTCAAGAATGCTAAAAACAAGCTCAATGAAATTATTCCTCCGGGTAGTAGAATAGATGTATACGATCATAGGTCACAGCAAGCGGGCGAGGAAGAAAAGCTCTCCCAGCAGGAGAGAAGAGCGCTGGAATATCTGATATCCAATGAGTTTGTTGGTAAGTGGAATTTTCGCGCTACTGAGTTTGGTGAGGTTGTGGATGAGGGTGGTCAGGTGGTGTTCAAAGCTGCTACAATCGATGCTATTAAAAAGGCTCTAAATAACTTGTAGGTCAGCTATGAAGAATCCCCTTATAACAAGAGAAGGCTATGAAAGCCTGAAAGAAGAGCTTGATTATCTCTGGAGGGTGGAGAGGAGAGAGGTTACAGCTAAGGTGACATGGGCGGCCAGTCTAGGCGATAGATCGGAGAACGCAGATTATCAGTATAATAAGAAAAGACTTAGAGAAATTGATAGGCGTGTTAGATATATCCGTAAAAGGTTGGATGAGTTAAAGGTCGTAGACTATCATGCTGATCAAGCTGGAAAAGCATTTTTTGGCGCTTATGTGGTTTTAGTTGATGATGATTGTAATAAGATGGAGTTTCGAATTGTTGGTGTTGATGAAATATATAGTAATAAAGGCTATGTGTCGATTAATTCACCAGCAGCACAAGCTTGTATCGGTAAAGCAATTGATGATGAAGTGGAGATACATACTCCTAAAGGTAAAAAAATTTGGTATATTGATGATGTAAGCTATAGTGAATAGTTTGCATTTCAGTGCCGATCTACTGATTGACTTATAATGGGTTGTGAGCCTAGTGTTGAAGAAGCTACTGTGTCATAGTTGATGGATCGTAAATCGTTGTGTGATTTTCGGCATCTACCTTTTAATATTTATGTGATGGTTGAATTAGTCACCCAACCAAAATCACCTCCGCCTGCCCATCCAACCGCTCCTTCACAGACCGCCATTCGGGCATAAACCTATCCAGCAGTGCATAGAAGCGCGGGCTGTGGTTGTGTTCTACCAGGTGGCACAGCTCATGAAGCAGCACGTAGTCTATGGCTCGCGTGTTGGCTTTAATCAGGTGCGGGTTTAGGAGTACCGCACCTTCGGGTGAGCAGCTGCCCCAATGGGTTTGCATGTCGATCATGCGCCAATCGGGTACGGTTTTTGTCCATGGCAACGTCTCGACCATCATCGTCAGGCGGCGCTGAAACACATCCACTGCTCTGTCGCGGTACCACTGGCGGACTGCCTTTTGTATACGCTCAGTGCTCAGGGCTTTACCTTGCACCCGCAGCTGGCCGCCTATGAGCTTACAGGTGACTTTCCGCTGGCTTGGGTCATCGATTACCTTGAGTACGTACCTGCGCCCTAGATAGAGCATGCTTTCACCGCTTACCCACGCTCTTGGTTGCACGTAGCGGTTGCGCTCTTCAATGTCATCCAGGTGCTTGAGTATCCATCTCGCCCGACGCTGCACCGCTGCTTTAATCTCGGGCAACTGTGCCGTTTCGGGCGCATCCACCTGCACCATGCCCTTGGGGTGAACATGCACCCGTATCGTGGCTTTTTTATGTTCGGGCAAATAGCACAAGTGATAGCTGAACGTTCGGTCACCGTAGCGCGTGTGATACACTCGTGGTTGTTCGTCCTGCGTAGCATCCACAGCGGTCATCACTTTGCTACTCCGTTACGCAGAATCTGAACCACTTCATCCAGGATCGCTTTGGCTTTATCCAAGCCTACCAGTGAGAACAGCTTTGGGAGCAAGTGTTTCCGTACATCTTGCTCGATGCCCACGGGGTTCAGTGAGTTTTCAGCCACGGCGCGGTTCACCACCGTGTCGATCTCAAAGGCTTCATCGATCAATTGCTTTCCTTTATCTTCTTCCAACGCGGCGAAGTCATCACCTAACACGAGCTTAAACGTGCCGTAATAGGCCTGGGCATGCTTGTTTCCGCTAAACGCTTCTAGCGGTAGGTCAGGCACTTCTCGCTCTTCGACCTTGGCTTCCAGGTCGCTGAATAGCTTGAACTGCGCCTTGTAGTCGAACATGGATTCGGCTTTTTCGATGGCTTCCTTCAGCAGCGCTGAGAACACCTTCTTGGCGTAGGGATCGTCGCCTAGCTTCTCCTCGATGGTCTTCTTGGTACGCGTCTTGATCTTGTCGGTTTCGTTTTTAGTCTTCTCGTCGCTCCAGTTATCCGGGTTGCTCTCTACGGGGTCGATAAGCACGGGCTCATCGCCGAGGGCAACATGGACACCGGTGACATAACGATCAATAAGATCTCGAATCTGACCTTCGTAGGCGGAATAGTCGACGGTTTCCTGGGCATCCATCCGCACGGTTTTACGCAGGTCTGAAAACCACTTCAAGTCGGATTTGTACCGGCGGATATCCGCTTCGGTGAACGCTTTGTCATCAAAAAAGCTTTGCGTGGAAAGCGCCGTTTTCAAACACATCCCGAAGTTGGTGACGGCTTCATAGAAATCTTCCCTTAGCGCCTGACGAACATCCACCTCTACACCGTCTTCGTCGGCTTCATATTTAGGCATGAAGACCTGGCGATAGGGTTCAGGGTCTAGGCGGTTATCAATATGCCCGAAAAAGCTCAAAAGCCGGTCGTGCAGTCTTGGCAACTTCTTGTACTCGGTGTCAACGTTGGCATACAGGCCTTCAATATCCTCAATGGCAAAGCCGCCCTGGGTCTGATCCTCAAAGTTTTGGTAATCCTTAATGGCGGTATCCAGCTCTCTGAGGATGCCTCGGTAATCGATCAGGTAACCAAAGGGCTTCTGGGGGTGCAGCCGGTTAACGCGAGCGATGGCCTGGATCAGGTTGTGGCCTTTCAGCTGCTTATCGATATAGAGAACGGTGTTACGAGGCTCATCAAAGCCTGTTAGGAGCTTATCAACAACAATCAGGATATCCGGTGGGCCATCGGTGCCGAAATCCTCTATCGTGGCTTTCTCGTAGTCCTGGGGGTCGCCCGTAACGTTCTGCTTCCACCACGCCTGCACTAACGGCAGGTTGGTTTCATCCACATCGGTATGGCCTTCGCGGGTATCCGGCGGCGAAATCACAATGGCACTGGTCACCATGCCTGCGCTATCGAGTTCCTGTTTATAGCGAATCGCGCTGAGCTTGCTGTCCGTGGCCAATTGGCCTTTGAGCTCCAGCCCCGCCTTTTTGAAGTTCTCGCTGAAATGCACGCTGATATCAAACGCGTTGAGCTTAATGCGATCCTGCGCGGTATAAATCTGGCCTTGCTTGGCGTACTTGCGTTTGAGGTCGGCTTTCTGGTCGTCTGACAGGGCGGCGGTCACCTTATCAAACCAGCTGTCGACCGCCTTCTGATTGACATCTAGCTGGGGTTTTCGCTCTTCGTACAGCAGCGGCGTCACGGTGCCGTCTTCCACCGCCCGCTTCATGGTGTAGGCGTGAATGATGGACCCGAATTTCTCGGCGGTTTCGCTTTTCTCGTTTTTCAGTAGCGGCGTGCCGGTAAACGCAATGAACGAGGCATTGGGCAGAGCTTGGCGCATCCGCTGGTGGTTTTCACCCCCCTGGCTACGGTGGCCTTCATCCACAACGACAATGATATTTTCCGAGGGGTTATAGCACTCTGGTTGCTTAGCGGCGGAAGCGAATTTGTTAATGATGGTGAAGATAATCCGCTCATTACCTTGGCCAATACGTTTGGCCAGGTCCTTGCCCGAGCGTGTTTTGGCGAGAGCGTCACCGCTTTTCTTACCGGCGATGTCGCTGCCAAACGCCCCACCGGTTAGGAAGGTCTTGGAGAGCTGTTTCTCCAGATCCACCCGATCCGTGACGACGATGACCCGGCAATTCTTTAGCGCGTCACTGAGCAGGAGAGCACGACAGAGGTACACCATGGTGAACGATTTACCGGAGCCGGTGGTGTGCCACAGCACGCCACCCCGGCGCTCACCGTTGGGCTTAAAGCCCGAGATGCGTTCCAACAAAGCCTTGATGCCGAATGCCTGGGGGTAACGGGCCGCGATCTTGCCTACTTTGCGGTCGAACAGGATGAATAGCCGGAGAAATTCCAGAAACCGGTGCCTATCCAGCAAGCCGACGAGAAGCCGGTCTTGTTCGGTCGGCGTGACGTGCTTTGACCATAGCTGTTCAAAGTAAGCCCGAACCTTCGGAGGCTTGCCCTGGAACAGCGCGTCCTTAATCGAGGCAGACAAGGGCTGGTTCTTGATGCCCTGAACGTAGGGGTCGTCAAACTCTTCATCTTTCCACGTTGACCAGAACTTGGCCGGGGTATGGGTCGTACCGTACCGGCCATCGTTGCTGCTGATGGCGAGCAGCAACTGGGCGAACGCGTACAGGTAAGGGATTTCATCGTTTTTCTGGTTACGGAGGTTCTGGCTAATGCCTTCCTCCACCATGTTCTTATTGGGGTTGCCAGAAGCGGCACGCTTGGCCTCTATCACCGCCAAAGGAATACCGTTCACGAACGCCACCACATCGGGTCGGCGGGTATGGGTGCCCTGGGTGGAGAGCACCTCCATCTCCTCGGTGATGTGGAACTCGTTGTTGTCGGGGTTCTCCCAGTCGATCAGGTGGATCGTGGGCTGGGCCTTCTTGCCGCCGATGAACTCGGTCACGGTGATGCCGAGGGTCAGCATGTCGTACACGGACTGGTTGGCGTCCATCAGGCCCTGGGCCATGGAGGGTGTGGTGATCTCCCGGATCACCTGATCCACGGCCTGCTCGGACAACGGGTACCACTTGCCTTTGAACTCGAACTTGCGCCGGCGCAACACCCGCTCCAGCACCGGCTTCATGACCACTTCCCGCTGGCTGCCCCGAAGGTCCTGACACTCCGTGGCCGGCATAAACGTCCAGCCAAGGTTCATCAGAGTGGCCAGGGCCGGGATGTGGCTGGAATGCTGCTCATTCCCTTGAGGGGTGGTGTTCATGCGGCCTCCGTGTCCAGCTGCACCCGACGCTTGCCGGTCAGGAGTTGTTGCATCAGGGCTTTCTTTTCCAGCTTAAGCATATTCAGGCGTTTTGATAGGAGATCAAACTCTTGATCAGTAGATAAAAGGATCTCACCAATCGCCCTCTGTTCGGCTGGATTGGAGGGAATAAAAAGCGCCTGCTTTTGAACGTCTTTTTTCCCCAATCCCAACTGAGCCGTTCCGTTCGCTCGTCGTCGAAGGCTTTTATTCACTTTCTCTGAATTTATGAGATAACCGAGAAACTGGCTATCTGTCTTATAAGGTGTCAGTGCGTAGACATGATCCGCTAACAGATATTTCTCATTTTCTGGAATCACGCCCACACGGCCAATAATGTTTCCACCACCAATATCATCCTTCGGCATGACAAGCTGGCCTTCGGTAAGATACGGCCCATTCAGCGAAGTTTTCTTTGTTGGTACAAGCCTGCCTGTGCGGGTCACCGAACCCATATCGATAATGTACTTGTCTCCGATTTTATCTATGTATTTCGCTTTCGAAGAACCGGAGGTAATTTCCACTAGATCACCTAACTGAGCAGGTACCCACTCCCCCTCAAACCCCGGCAACCGCTTCTTCCCGGTCAGCAACTGCTGCATCAACCCTTTCTTCCGCTGCTGGCTGTTCTCAAGCAGGCGCTCGGTGGCGGTGATGGCCTGATCCCAGGTGGAGAGGATCTGGGCGATCTTTTTTTGTTCGGGGAGGGGGGGAGTTGGAATCTTTGTTGCCTTAATGGTTTTTAAAGACAAATTCCGGATCGTTGTTCCTGTTAATTCAGATGAATAGAAGTTTTGGACTCTACTATCTGAAAGCACAAAGTAGATGAAGTCCAAATCTACTTTCGGCGAAATGTTCAAATAACAGGCGCTTTTACCAAGAACAACTCGCTCCCCGCGGTAGTATGCCAAGTTGCCGATTGTTCCATTAATCGACATCAAAAGAGTTCGTTCTGAAAGATCTCGCTGGTGGTTTATAGCGTCATACTCATCAACGTATTTAGTGGAACCGTTGATCACAACCCAGCCATTTTTAAGGTTGTTGCCGTTTATAAAATGAATGGTCGAGCGCTCAGCATACTTCGGCGTGCTGTGGATACCATCGCCAATTTTATCCGTTAGCTCTGAAAGTTCTTTTACTTGCCAATGCTCAGGCACCATAACCCAACTCCTTCAGATACCCGTCCATCTGCTCGTTCAGCTTCGCAATCTCGGCCTCGATCTCTTTCCGTTCCGCTTGCACGGCCATCAGGTCGATCTCTTCCTCTTCCTCGAAGGTGTCCACGTAGCGGGGGATGTTGAGGTTGAAGTCGTTTTCCTGGATCTCCTCCAGGCTGGCCAGATAGGCGTACTTGTCGATGTTCTCGCGCTGCTTATAGGTGTCGACCACCTTGGCGATGTTCTCATCGGACAGCTGGTTCTGGTTCTTGCCGGCCTTGAACTCGCGGCTGGCGTCGATGAACAGCACGTTGTTGTCGGTCTTGTCCTTACGGAACACCAGTACCGCTGCCGGAATGCCTGTGCCATAGAACAGTTTTTCGGGCAGGCCGATCACGGCATCTAGCAGGTTCTCCTCGATCAGCTTCTGACGGATTTTGCCTTCCGCAGAGCCCCGGAACAGGACGCCGTGGGGGACGACCACCGCCATGCGGCCGGTCTTTGGCTTCAGAGTCTCGATCATGTGCAGGATAAAGGCGTAGTCGCCCTTGGACTTGGGCGGTACCCCGCGTCGGAATCGGGCGTAGGGATCGCTGTCTGCGCCCTCAAAGCCCCATTTCTCCAGTGAGAACGGAGGATTGGCCACCACGATGTCGAAGTGCTTCAGGCCGCCGTTCTCATCGAGCAGCTTGGGATTACGGATGGTGTCGCCCCATTCCAGCTTGTGATTGTCGATCCCGTGCAGAAACATGTTCATCTTGGCCAGGGCCCAGGTGCTGCCGATGGCCTCCTGACCGAACAGGGCGAAGTTCTTGGAGCCATCGTGGCTCTTGCGAATCTGGTTGGCGCACTTGAGCAACAGGGACGCGGAGCCGCAAGCCGGGTCACAGATCTCATCGCCTTCCTTCGGCTCGACGATCTCAGCCATCAGCTCGGACACTTCCGGCGGGGTATAGAATTCACCGGCTTTCTTGCCGGAGGTGGCCGCAAAGTTCTTGATCAGGTATTCGTAGGCGTTGCCGATGACATCCAGCTTCCCGATCCGACTCGGACGCAGGTTCAGCTCCGGGCGGGCGAAGTCTTCCAGCAGGTGGCGCAGAATGTCGTTCTTCTGCTTCTCATCCCCCAGTTTGTTGGAGTTAAAGCTGATGTCCTGGAATACGTCGGCCAGCTTGACGATGTTGGCCTCTTCGATGGCGTGCAGGGCCTTGTCGATCCGCTCGCCGTTGCCCGGCTCATGGCGCTGGTCATACAGGGCGTAAAAGCCGGAATCCCGAGGCAGCACAAAGCGCTCGCTCTTCATCAGCTCTTCGATCAGCTCCGGGGTGTCGCCATATTCGGCCACGTAATTGTCGTAGTGATCCTGGTACACGTCGGACAGGTACTTCACGAACAGCATGGTGAGCACGTAGTCCTTGTAGATGCTGGGGTCTACGGTGCCCCGGAAGGTGTCGCAGGCGTTCCAGACCGCTTTGTTGATCTGATCCTGCTTAACGGAATCGTTACTCATATCATTTTCCTGTCGTCGTATCAGGACGAAGTAGTTGGTGGCCAGCGGCATCAACCATGCGCTGCCGATTTTCGATTAACTGGTTAAAAAGCTGTTGTTCGCGGGTGGCGGCATCGGCCAGTTTGACCATCAGCGCCTGCTGCTCAATAGGCGGTACCACAATAGGCAGGTTGCCCAGCTGTGACTTGGTAATGCTGGGTGCCGCCGACCCCTGAGAGCACATGGCAAAATAGCGCTGGGCATTCACATGGTTGAGCTGCCAAGCCAAAAATTCAGGCAAGACGTTACATGCGCTTGAGGTAAGCCGGATGTGATAGAAATTCGGCGTGCAGACAGTATTGCGTGGAAGCTCCCGAACCACCGCCGCATCATTTCGTGTGCCCTTGGCCATAAACAGAATGTCGCCAGAACATAGATATTCCGGGCGTTTGCGGCCTGGCAACGTCACCCGATCCAGCGTTTTGCCTTGTGGGTCATAAAGGGCTTCACCCACGATAAGGTGGCGGTACTGCACAACAAAAGCATCGCCTTGGCTATCCAGCTCTAGCTTTCCACGAAAGGGGTAACCAGGCTGAATGGCGGCAATACTCTGTAGCAAACATCGTCTTTTGGGTTGATGATTCATGCAGCGATGCCAATGTCATGGTTAAGATGAATTAACCTTACCACGCGTGCATCATCGCGCAAGATGCAGTTTAAAAATAAGGGCAATGCCAACCAAGGAGGCTGTGATGTCAGGTGAAGAACAAACACCAGTGGAGACTCCACAAAATAACCCACTGCAAAAGCTCAAAGGCTCCGTGCAGCGCTACGACCAGCCGTTTGAACCCGTTGGTGTCGAGGACTGGGAAGCAGCCCTGCTTGATGGGCTAACGCCTGAGACCGCCCATGCTGATGAGCTTGCGACACCATCCTTAAAAGAACTCGGGGAAGACCCTGACAGGAAGCGATAAATCTCTACTCAGAGCTTGTTGATGCGGCGCCTCTCCGTATACTGTATGAAACAACAGTTATTTTAGAGGCTCGGCGTATGACCACAACCGCTTCGTTCATAGGCACTGCTGCCCTATGCCCCGTACCCCAACCGTTACCCATGTTCGCCAGTGCTGTGCGGGCAGGATTTCCAAGTCCCGCTGATGACCACCTGGATGCGGAGATGGATCTGCATCGCCATGTCGTTAAGCGACCTGCGGCCACTTTCTTTGTGCGTGCTGAAGGCGACTCAATGTTAGGTGATGGCATCCATCATGGTGACCTGCTGGTGGTGGATCGCAGCCTAGAGCCGCTGCCTGGGCGTGTGATTGTTATTGCGGTCGATGGCGAACTCACTGTTAAACGGCTAGAGCGTGTCGGGCAACGTGCCTACCTGAGAGCAAGTAACCCTGCCTATAAGCCAATCCCATTGGAGGGTCGCGAATCGCATGTGTGGGGTGTCGTAACACATGTCCTGCACAGCCTGCCAGGTGCTACACCGCTATGATAGCCTTGGTCGATTGCAATAATTTCTACGTCAGCTGTGAGCGGGTGTTTAATCCCACGCTAGAAGGGCGACCTGTTGGTGTGCTCTCTAACAACGACGGTTGTGTGGTGGCCCGCTCCAATGAGCTAAAAGCGCTGGGTGTCGAGATGGGGACGGCCATGCATTTGCTGCCGCCGTTTATCCGCCGCCAATCTATTCTCTTGTCGAGTAATTATGCGCTTTACGGGGATATGAGCCGTCGCGTGACAGAGGCACTAACAGAGTTTTCGCCGGACGTAGAGGTGTACTCCATCGACGAAAGCTTTGTGGGGTTTCACGGCTTTGAACCTGCGACCCTAGAAGCCTATGGGCAAAAATTACGCCAGACAGTACGGCAATGGACGGGAATTCCGGTTTCGGTCGGTTTTGCGCCGACACGGGTATTGGCCAAAGTAGCCAACCACGCCGCAAAGAAACACCCAGGCTACCAAGAACAAGGTGTTTGCCTGTTAACGGCGGATAGCCATGCCACTCAAGCGCTACTCAAACAGCTACCGGTGACCGAACTATGGGGCATTGCACGACGTACCGGCGAACGGTTACGCGTGATGGGGATAGACACCGCCTGGCAGCTGCGCGAAGCCGATCCAAAGCACATTCGGCGTCACTTCAGCGTGGTGCAGGAACGCATTGTCTGGGAATTACGCGGACAGCCTGCGATTCAACTCGACGATATGAGCCAACCCAAACAACAGATCATGGTATCCCGCTCGTTTGGGCGCCTCACCTCCAGCCCTCATGACCTGCGTGAAGCCCTTCGCCAACATGCTGCCCGCGCGGGTGAAAAACTACGCAAGCAGCACAGCGTCACCAGCGCCGTGATGGTGTTTGTGCGCACCAATGCGTTTCGACAAGATTTGCCACAGTACCGTAATCGCGTGGTAGTGACACTAGAACGCCCGACGGACGATAGTCGCGAGCTGATTCATGCTGCGATTCAAGGGCTCCGGCAGCTCTGGCGTAAGGGCTACGCCTACCATAAAGCCGGCATCATGCTTCTCGATCTCTCCCCCAAAGCCAACCGCCAACTGACACTGACAGAAACACCGCAAACAGAGGAAGAAGCAAGGCGTAGTGAACGGTTGATGGCTACTGTCGACAAGCTCAATCGAGAACTAGGGCGAGGGACGATACAACTAGGGCTGCCTCGGGTTGGAAATGCCTGGACATTACGCGCTGAACACCGCACGCCGCGCTATACCACTCGCTGGGAAGAGCTAGTGAACGTTAAGCTTTAAGCGGCAGCGCTGCTAATTAAAAAAGCCAGAATGGTGAGCAAATCAAATAATCTGGTGCTAAGGTGGTTTAGAAATTAGCGGTGCGTAATATATTTGGAGAGCAGGATGCCCCTAGCCAAGCCGTCTACTAACGACCCTTTACAAAGTGTGTTTGCTTTCCGCGCTTTTGATTTACGGGACAGATTCCCCCAGCCACTAGAAACGTTTCGCCAAGCACTGGAGTGTTTACAAAGCGGTGATGCTTACCTGCCCGATATGAGCGGTGAGATTGTGGCTTACCTCCGTGATGGTCGCGCACTGCCTATCCCAGAATATTTTTTCATCATTCAAAGCGGCAACACTAGCGCTGTGGTGCCACCGCAAGAAAATGATTATGTCTGCGCAGCTGTTGAAGCTTGGTTACGAGACGCGTTGCTGAAGACATCGACACTACTAGAGAAAGCATCAGCAGTCAGACCTGCTCGGCTCAACATCCTACTTGATCAATGCGATCCAAATGCCCCGGAACCTGACGACATTCAAGGATGGCAGAATATGCGCGATGTCGGCAGAGAAATCATCGACACCCCCAGCAGAGAAGATGTCTGGGAAGCAGCAGTTCAGGTAATGGGGGAGGTACAGGCAAGACGCTGGATGAAAACAGCGCATCCGCAGCTGGATGGTAAAAGCCCCAATTTATGCATTGAGGACGATCCTGCGCGGGTTTATGAGCTTGTGTTGCAGATGAACACAGGAGCGAGCTAATGGCTGATATCGACCGAGGCTGTGTGAAAACGTAGTGGCCGCTATACTTTGCCAAGGTACCCAGAGGAAATGGTGATGAAGTGATTCGTGGTAGGCGAGGCCCGAGACCAAAGCACGTTATTCCCTATTCGAAAAGAACAGGAACGATATAGATGAACTGGATTGGCTCACGGTGGTGGAAGTTCGACTTTCACAATCATACTCCGGTCTCCGATGATTATGGGAAAGGCCCTGACCAGGTCCTGCATAAGCAGATATCCCATAAGGATTAGCTGCTCAACTACATGCGGAAAGGCATCGATTGCGTCGCGGTGACGGATCACAATTCAGGTGCCTGGATTGATCCACTAAAGCAGGCACTCTTGGAGTTGTCATCCGAAGGTCATCCGGATTATCGACAGCTCTATCTGTTCCCCGGCGTCGAGATTACCGTTCAGGGGAATATCCATATTCTGGCGATTTTCGGCACAGATAAGACCACCTCGGACATTGACTCGCTTCTTGGTGCTGTGAGGTATCGAGCCACCAAAGGGAGCAGCGACGGCTGCTCTGAATGCTCTGCTGTTGAGGTAATTGACGAAATAGCAAGGTCGGGGGGATTGGCGATCCCTGCTCATGTCGATCAGGCCAACGGACTTTTTACAGTTTATTCCGGCAATACACTGGAGCAGGTTCTCGACAACAAGAACGTATTTTCCATGGAAGTTACAACGCGAAACGATATGAGGCGCCAGGTGTTTGAGTACGTCGAGCTGGACTACAACAAACAACGGCGGCACAGTGCTATTGGGATGATCAGCCCAGAGGCCTTTGAAGCCCGAATGATCGCTTAAACCAGTGTCCACTGTTGCTGGGTAAGATCATTTTTCAGCGATGAGTGAATATGATTTAGGCTACCGCATAAGATAGTACGAGTTAGTGTTTCTCAAGAAAGTGGATTACAAAAAAATTCTGATATTGGAAAGAGGCAGCCACGGTGGGCATACGAAAAATAAGTGATTTGAAACCGGTTTTTAGCGGTGACAACGTTGTTGAGTGGCAGTCACCTGCTGGAACGAGGTTTCGTTTCGAGCGAGACCGTAGTGCAGTGGGGCAGGAAATGGTGCCGGGAAGCGAAGTATACGATTGGCACGTCCTGGCTAAGAGTGACCTGAGTCATGCTAAGCGAATGGTGTTTCGGCTAATTAATGAAGACGAATTCTAAGTATTAGCAAAGTGGCGCTTTGTAGAAGCAGCTTAGGATAGTGATAAGATTTTGAAATTAATGAAAAAAGGAATGAAAATTGGAAATAGAAATTTGGGATGGCGGATTACAAGAGCAAGAAGTATCAGCTATTGAAAAAATAAAGGGAGCTTTTTCTGATAAGACTCAAGTGGACAGAAATCAATCTAATGGAGGCTCTTTGCGCGATCAGCTTAAGGGAGCCGTCTTTGGAGAAAAAGGGATGTTCCCGTGGAAAGGCTATGCGGGGTTTCGTTTTGTAGAGTCGAAGAAGGAAGGTGAGTATGACTTAGTAATCGTTACGCACTGTAACGTAATAATCGTCGAGTTAAAAGACTGGAATCACCAGCCAGTCACAGCCAAAGGGGATATTTGGTACAAAGGCGATCAAAACATGGGACGCTCCCCAGTGAGCGTGACGCGCCCCAAAAAATTCAAGCTAGACAATAAGCTAAAACGTCTGGCTCAAAAGTTTTCAAACAAAGGGTATACCCCTCGTGTTCATTTCTTTGTCGTTATGACAGGGAATGCAGATTTTAGTCAATTGCCCGAGGAACAGCTTCATCACACGATATCGTTACGAGAGTTTTTTAAGTTCGCTAATGAGCGAACATTTAATCACTACTTCAGGCCCCACCCAAATGAAAAAGTCCTTAATCATGACTTTGGTATTTTTGACGAGCTCTTCCTGGGTCCACAGACAGCCCCGAAAGCGTTGAGAGTAGACGGCTACGAAGCAAAAGATGAGATTTTCAAGCACCCCAAAAATGTCTATCGAGAATACCTAGCAACGTCTGAGATTTCCTCAAATTCTGAAGCGCTGCTTCGCGTATGGAATTTTAATAAAGTAGAAGGTGGAAAAGCGTACACACCTGATGGTAGAGCCGATATTGTTTCTCGTGAGCGAACAGTCCTCCAGTACCTCAATCATCAGAACCGTGACTTGTACAATCACTGCTTGCGTTCGTTAACCAGCTTTCAAAAAGACGAGATAACGGCAGAGTATTGCGAAGTCTATGAGTTACCTCCCGGGCATATGCGATTTAACGAGTTTATCGGGAAGTATGGCGCAAACTTCTCTGATCAAGACAGGTTAAACATCACCAAGCTCTTAATTGCAAAATTTGCCGATCTGCATGAAGCGAAGGTCGCACACAGAGATATTGCGGACCACAGCCTTTGGCTGTCTCCATCAAAGGAGATTGCCCTATCTAACTTCATATCAGCCTATCATCGCCCCGCTGGAACAGTTGGTGACTATAGAAAGGCGCTGTCAGTTGGGGCAGTTGAAGCACAGGATATGCTGGATGACAGTGATTTAACCCCTTACCAGCATGATGTGCATGCCTTAGGATTGGTGTGTTGGCACCTCCTTAATGGACGTCGCATGTCTCCCAAAAGCCTGGAAACAGTACAAGATGAGATGCTCGGGTGTAACGAGTGGTATTCAGAGGTTCTTTTGGACGCCGTTGCGACAAGCTTTTCAAATGCATCAGAGTTCTTTGATGCTTTGATGGAAGCGGAGCCCATAAATGATGAGATACCTACGTTTGATGATGCTGAACTAGCCCCATACCGTCACGCCATTAATCATTCTCGGCAATACCGTGAAGATGGTGAGTTCATTGTTGAAAATTCGGAAAAGGAAGTCTACGTATCTGATGGAAAATTGGTTAAAGCATGGCTCGATTGTGGTAGCCAAGGTGCTTCCTCAATCACTAATTTTCAAGTGCTCAACTTCCTGAAGCGGGTGGATAAACTCAATTCAGTAAGACCTACTTATCTGCCTGCCATTCGAGACTATGGCATTGCTTCTAAATCATCTTCACTGTATCTAATAACTGATCTGATTGATGGCGATACATGGGACGCTGCCCAAATTGAAGAGGAATCTCGCCTCAATACGGCCTCTAAGTTAGTCGCGGCAATTGAACATCTGCATGGACTTGGACTGTCGCATGGTGATCTGCACCCCCAAAACGTGATGATTGAAAAGGAAAGTTTGTCGCTGTACTTGATCGACATTCCTGATTTTACACCTTCTGATGATGAGCCTAAAAATCATCAATACAGCCCCGACAATATCGATGGATGCACCTCATTTGAGCGCGATAATTTCGCCGTCATGAAAATGTCCTGCGAGCTATTGGGAATAGCTTGGGGCGAAAAATCAGAGAAGTTGTCTGCGATCGCTGACGCAGTTCGAGTAGAGTTGGAAGATCCGCAGTTCGGATTCAAGGATCTCGGGCGCTTTAAGAAAGCATTAAGTGCTCCAGAAGTTAAAGCTGGGCAGGAGTATATTGAGATCGTCGCAGGTAATGCTGACGAAGCTGTAACGTTGCTCCCTGACAATGGTCACCTTTACTGCCGAGTTGAGAAAAACCCTAAAGAATCATCTGAGGTCAAAGTCACTTTCGCAGGGATTGGAGGGATTTTTTCTGGGATGTACAGCAAGAACGAGAAAGGACTTGTCGTAGGATTTAAGCCAAAACAGCGGTCTTCAGTGAGCAAGCGCGATACTGAAGAAAGCCAATTCGAGTTGTCGTATGCTATTAAGGTTATACCGGGTAAGCCACATAATTTATCGGCATTGTCCTCAGTACTTAACGAGAACGAAGCTTTTCATAGGGCGGTTGAATTAGCCACGGCTCTGGACGACAAGGAGAAGAGCGAACCGCAAAAAGAGAGCGGTGAGCTCACGCTTGAACTGACAGAAGCTTTCGAGCGTCTGCATAAGCAGACTGGAAGGCAACCTGAAAGTTCTAACATTTCCATTTCTACTGCGAAGCTTTGGCAAGCGATTTTAGATACAGAAACACAATCCCTTCCGAATGTCGAAATTGACGGTGAAATTTCACTCATCGGGAAATCCGATGGAGGGATCCTCATACCTTATTCCGCAGAAGTTGATCCTTTGGGTGCATTCACTGCCGCTGATGAAGTAGAGGCGTTACTCGTGGATGAAGAAGGGGGTGAAAAGTTTTTGGGGGAAGTTTGCCTGAAATCCTCCACGCTCAATTCAGTACGTCTTCTCAAAGCCCGGGGGGCTGCGTATCACCTGAAGAACAGTGATGTTGTATTTTTTAGAACAAGGCAAGACAGAGCTTCTTACCGCAAGAGGAAAGCAGCACTGGAACGTCTACTAGACCGAGAAGGCGTTATGCCGGAACTGGTGGATTTATTCGATCCTTTATGTGATAGACCTGCTACGCAGTACGGTGTTGAGCCAACAGAGGAAGACTTTTCTCGTTATGATAGAGAAGATCAACACGGAAATATAATCAGTCTCAATCCTCAACAAAGAGACGCATTTGCGAAAATAGTCAACAATGGGCCTTTGTCGCTTCTACAGGGCCCTCCTGGAACAGGGAAAACGGAGTTCATTGCAGCCTTTGTTCACTACTTGATTGAAAAACAAAAAACCAAGCGAATTTTGCTGGTCAGTCAATCACACGAAGCGGTGAATACTGCTGCTGAGCGAATCAGACGACACTGCGCTCGACTAAACACGGACTTGGAGGTTGTTCGATTCAGTAACCGCGAGGGCGCTGTGTCGACAGGGTTAAAAGATGTCTATTCTCACGCCATCACCGCAGAGAAAAGAGAACTATTTGATGCGGAAATGAAATACAGGGTTGAGGCGCTAAGTGATGCTTTGGGGCTACAGTCTGAATTTATTTCCAGCGTTGTTATGGCAGAGTTGAAGTTGTTCAGCAAAGTAGACCATCTCGAAGCGCTTTTATATCGAGTGGACGATGTAATAGATGAAGAAGATATCACGCAGTTAAGGAAAGTTGCCGTCGAGCTAGATGGTTCAATTCGTGATGAGCTAACATCTAAATTCGGTATTGAGTTAGAAAAAACCACTCCAATTTCAGACGCAAAAGATAAAGTATTATCAAAACTGTGCTTCGATTATGGAGTGAGGCCGGACGAAACGCGGCGCGTACGAGCCTTGGCGAAAGTATCTCGAGATATGCATAACGCCCTATCTGCCGAGCGCGTCAATTATGACGAGTTTTTTGCTCGCTCCCGCCAATTGGTGACCGGCACCTGTGTCGGTATCGGTCAAGGCCACATCGGTATTCATGACAATATTTACGACTGGGTAATTATTGATGAAGCAGCGCGCTCGATTGCTAGTGAACTGGCTATCGCAATGCAATCCGCCAAGCGGGTGCTATTGGTTGGTGATCACCTGCAACTACCACCGCTCTACTCTGATGCTCACAAACAAGCCTTGGCACGAAAGCTAGGAATAAGCAGCAAATACACCGAATTGGATGAAGTCCTCCGCAGCGATTTTGCGAGAGCGTTTAATTCCAAGTATGGCGAACAGACCAGCGCCGCCCTATTAACTCAATATCGGATGGCCGCACCCATAGGCAATCTTGTTTCCGCGACATTCTATGATGGAAAATTGCAGAATGGCGATAGAACCATTCCTGCTATTTACGACTGCGCGCCCGCTTTATTACGCAGCGTAGTCACCTGGATTGATACGGCTAATTTAGGCCAAAAGGCCCACCACTCCAAAGGTAGCGGAACTAGTATCTATAATAGGAGCGAGGCCGATGAAATCATTTCACTTCTTAAAGAGCTATCTGAAAACGTGGAATTTGTTAGAGGGCTCTCGGACGTGATCGGTGAAGATGAAGCTGCGATTGGCGTTATTTGCATGTATGCAGAACAAAAGCACATCCTACGCACGAAATTCAACCAGGAAGCGTGGAATGATGGCTTTAAAGACTTGGTTAAGATAGGCACCGTAGACAGCTATCAAGGGAAAGAGAATAGAGTAATTATTTTATCCCTGACTCGTTCTGACAAACGACTTACTCCGGGTTTTCTGAGAGCTCCGAATCGAATAAATGTGGCCATGTCTCGCGCCATGGATCGATTGGTGATTGTTGGTAATGCAGATATGTGGAAAGGCAGCAATAAGGATATGCCTCTAGGATCGGTTTTGCGTTTTATGAATCAACATGGAAGCGCTGCTGGGTATTCCTTTGCTTCTGCTCGTCAGGGTGGTAAACACTAATGGATTCAGAAAATAATATGACTTACCAGGAAATCGATTTTCTTCTACCTGCACAAAGATTCAATATTCAGTTTTCTTATGTAACACAAAAAGGATTGCCGTTTATTAGAGAGTTTGTCCTCCGACTGGTTCACATCGCTCCAATGAGTAAATCCCAGGTAGCCACTTACTTCGGGCTGAGCCGGCTTGAGACGGATGAGGCTATATCAGACTTAGTTCAGCGAGGGGAGTTGACTCTTTCAGATAGCGGTCGACTCATGCTGACTGGCCTTTCACAAGGCTACTTCACAGACTTAGGAGAGACTCCTCAACTTTCGGCTGTCTTGGACAGCGGTGCGACACTCTCCTTTGATTTGGCCAGCTTCAGTTGTTTTAGCAATCAGAATGTGAGCGACAGTTGGAGGGCTGGCATCTCACTAGAGGTGGATCGAAATCATATTTCTCAAAGTGAAAAGCTGGTTGAGAAGAGTTTTCAACATCAATTTTACCAGATACTTGAGAAAGAATTTCTGCCCAAGTCTGTTAGCCAAGATCCCAAGGAAAGACCATACGTTTACACGGTAAATGCGGTAAACAAATTGCGCGATTTTCCACTTCGTCTCACGGCAAAGTTTAAAATTGGGGAAGATGGTGAGTCGCTGGAAAGGGACGATTTTGAGCAGCTAAATGACTCTGAAATTGTGCACGGGCTTATAGCGATAAACCTATCAAAACTTGTGCGACCATCAAATACGATGGCTCTTATGCAGGCGATGATGGAGATCGGGGATGAGGACACGTTGAAGGTGTTTAATCCTAAAACTAACTCCGTCAATCCGCGTTTCATCGATGATTTACAAAAGCTGGAAGAGCATTATGAGACGGCTAGAACGACGTTCGTAGGTCAGATATACACTCGATCAAACTGGGAGTTATTCCAAAGAACTCTGGCACCAATACTGACGAAGCGTGTCAAAGCGAAATCTGATCACAACGATAGCAGCTTTACATGGATTGCTCCGTCTGATCCCTTTTGGGGCAAGAGTGACAGAGCAAGGGCAGCGATTAGCGATTTCATCGACAGGGCGTTCACTAAAAATAAGCAACTTTACAAGCCAACTCTATATGTGCCTGTATTTGGACCTGAAGACATTCGAGCCGCTAAAAGTTGGTGTCATGAGTTCAGGAACTTTGAAGAGTCTATCAGCGGACTCTATGAGGGCATGCTCGATGGAAATGTTGAAATAATTCATCTCGAGGGCGAGTTAGTGGCTGTTGTTTATCACTTTTCGAAGCCCGAAGCGTTGCCAGTCTCTATGCCAATAGGCTTTATTTCAACTAATAAAACTATTGTCGAAAGAGTAGGGAGAATCGCTCGCGATTATGTCGATGGCAGCTCGTCGTTTGATAAGCCCAACGATTGTGGAGCTATATCTAAAATGGCTAAGCTTTATAAATAACTGATGGTCAATTCGACATAGACCTCCTTTCGGCCACTGCGTCACTGCTGGTAATTTCTGATCACCACAAGAGGTGTATTATCCTGGCAGCCGGGTTATCCGGCTGCCAGTGCAGATCCAATTGGCCGAAGCTGTGTGAAAACATACCCCTCACTATACTTTTTCTGGCAGCGCGGGAAGTATAGATGAAGCGTTTCCTTCACAAAGTGTTATATCAGAACTATGATCTTACCCAGCAACAGTGGACACTGGTTTAAGCGATCATTCGGGCTTCAAAGGCCTCTGGGCTGATCATCCCAATAGCACTGTGCCGCCGTTGTTTGTTGTAGTCCAGTTCGACGTACTCAAACACCTGGCGCCTCATATCGTTTCGCGTTGTAAATTGCTCCCCATGGATCGCTTCAACCTTGAGGCTGTGGAAGAAGCTTTCGGCACAGGCATTATCATAGCAGTTGCCTTTGGCGCTCATGCTGCACGTAAGCTCATGCCGGGTAAGCAGCGATTGGTAACGCGTGGAACAGTACTGACTACCTCGATCCGAATGGACTATCACGCCTTTGGGCATTTTGCGTCTCCATAGCGCCATCTGTAGCGCGTCACAGACAAGATCGGCCGTCATACGCTCACTCATTGCCCAACCGACCACTTTACGAGAGTAAAGATCAATGAGCACTGCCAGGTAAAGCCAGCCTTCGCCCGTCGCCAAGTAGGTAATGTCACCCACCCACTTTTGATTAGGAGCTGAGGCCGTGAAGTTTTGTTCTAGTAGATTCGGTGCGACTGGCAGCGAATGCCGTGAGTTCGTGGTGGCCTTGAACTTACGAGCTGCTTTAGCGCGCAGGCCCTGACGCTGTAAGCTGGCAGCCACCGTCTTACGGTTGATCGGCATCCCATCATCTCGCAGGTCTAGCGTTAGTCTCGGGGCGCCTGAGCGGCCCTTGCGTTGGTGATAAGCCTTGGCCACATGCTGATCGATAATGGCTTGCTGGCTGCGTTTTGGGGACGATGCGCCTTCGCGTTGCCGCCAAGCGTAGTAGCCACTCCGAGCGACCCCGACAACATGGCACATACGCTGAATACTGAACGCCTGACGATGACGGTGGATAAAGGCGTACTTCACTTCAGGCTTTTCGCAAAGTACACCGCGGCCTTTTTTGTGATGGCCAGCTCTTCATTTGCCTCGGCTAGTTGGCGCTTCAAGCGGGCGTTTTCTTCTGCCAACGACCGCTCTCGCTCGGATGTGTCTTGCTGCAGCTGTGCTTTAGATCGCCACTGATAGAGCTGACTCGCGTGTATTCCCAGCTCACGCGCCGCTGCTGCAACGCCAATGCGATCCGCAAGCGCTAAGGCTTCTTGCCGGTAGGCATCTGAGTAACAGGTATATGATTTTTTCTTCATTGATGTTGTCGATCTTGCCATGGTTCACCTCATCGTAACGTACGACGTTCTTAAGGTGTCCACTGTTACTGGGCAGGATCACTATCTGAACTTCCGCTTTTGGCCGATAGCGGACCTCTTTATTCTATCGTATATATAATAGTAAATGCCCCAGCTTGTTAGAAACCTTCTGGTTCTAAAGTATATGATTCTTCGATCGGTTCCCTCCGTCCTCTCGCTATCCATCAGTAATTTCTTAACAGGCGCATGGTCGGTGTGATGTTTGACCTAGCATGTTGCTGCGCTTATATTGTAATTTCAATGGTGTTCTTGAGTTGAAAATAATGGGAAAAAATAACGAAGCTGGGTTCATTTGCTATTTCGGCGATTTGTCACCTGAAGAGGTTGAGGTAATAAATGACTATTGGTTGGTGACGGATGATGGCGGTGTAATCGGTGGCTTTGCCTACTCGGTTTCTAGAGTTTCAGAGAGGCATGGTCTGCGCGAGGGAGATGTTAGAGTTATAATTAAAAAAGGTTCTGGGTTTTGTGCGCCAGGAGGTGTGGGGCTATGTGGTTCTTGTGGGGATGTGGTTTTGTTGTCCAGCAGGATGAAATATAAAGAGGCTCTCAAGGGGAAGAGGGGGACCTGTAAAAATTGTTTGCAAGAGCAGAGGGAGAGGTTTGACGAGGAATGTGAAAAGAAGCTTGTTGAGTACTTGGAGTCATCTTTGTCAGTAGAAGGCTATGAATATTCGGATCTTAAGTATCTGGATAAAGTGTTTCTTCTGGCAATTCTCACTATGAATTATGATGGCGATGGACCTTTGAAGCTCGGGGCTGGTGGGTTTGGCTGGTCTGGCTTTAAGAGTATAGATGCTGAAGCTCTCAACTCGTTGGTTGCTAGGAAGGCCGTCAAGCGCGTCGAGCGAATGGGAGACGAGGCTGTAATGGCATATGTTCGCTTAAGAGGCGGGAGTGCCGAAAAGAAGTCTTTGCTCTCCAATGCAGGGCTCAGGGATATTCCTCAACCAGGTTTCTATATTAACTTGCCTGATGATTTATATAATATCAATGACTTTATGCAGGCAGTAAATGATGATGTGGTCGAAGGGTGTATAACAGTTGATGATATTGAAGATATTAGGCGTCTAGTAAATGACATTCGGGTTGAGAAGCTTTATGCTGTTGTTGGGTATCTGGGGATAAGCTATAGGTTGAAAATAAATCATAATATCAAACTTGATGCTGTTCTTAGACATATTGCTGTTACATATCCGCTGGATAAAGCTTACTATACCATGATCAGGATGGTGGAAGATGTAATTAAATATATGCATCTAGAGTATGTCAATAGCTTCGCTGCTGAGCATTTGTTCACTAAGTTTCTTGAGAGCTACCTGTCTAAAGTTAAAACTAGGGGTTGGGAGCTGAAAATTGCCAGATCCTTGCCTCAAGAAATTACGAGTTCAAACTTGGAGGCTATGGTTACTGCCATATTTCTAGAGGGGGCTTTGAGTTGGGATGAGCTGTCGGCAACGGAGGTCGCAGAGCGGTGGGTATCGAAGCTGCACGTTGCGGAGTCGCATGGGTAAATAGTACCTTTAATTAGTATTGATACTATTATTTGATCCTTTAAAAACAAAGGCTTGCATTATATAGTATGTCATTTGAGGTTCTTTTGCTAAGTCGGCGTTCTCACTGCGGTCCCCCAGCGCAGCGGCTTCCCCTACCTTGGCCGACAGCTCAGGGCGTTTGACGCGGGAAAGGTGGTCCAGAATGCCCCGCAGGCGGGCCGCGCCCTCGGCGGTAATCAGGTTGCTCTTGGGTGCCTGGCGCGGGTCTTTTGCCGGATCGCGCCAGCGCGTCATGTTGCGGCCTTTCATGGTGTCGTTACCTTCCCGGAAAAGTGCCTAGCTTACGCTACCAAGGTACGGGG
The DNA here is from genome assembly GCF_007655045.1 of Halomonas sp. C22. NCBI lineage: Bacteria > Pseudomonadati > Pseudomonadota > Gammaproteobacteria > Oceanospirillales > Halomonadaceae > Halomonas > Halomonas sp. C22. The sequence continues at coordinate 65,500 of NZ_VBVC01000006.1, forward strand.
CAACAAAGCGGCGATTCTCTGGCGAATCATTCAAACGTTCGTTACATTGTCAGTGTGGACGAGATATCGCCATGCTTTGGGCAGGTCTAATTCGATAGTGATAACTCAACAGTCATGACTCATTCCTCATGGCTCATTCCTCATTCTTCATAACAACAAGCAGGAGTTTTCCATGCGTGCAATTCCATTTTCTAGACTCTTCATGGCGGCGGCGTTGGGCGGTGCCCTGGTGCTGTCGCCGCTGAGCGCGTCGGCCTTCGAAAGCGAGCTGTTCTCCTTGAAGAACCGCTGGGAGCATACGGTGACCGAGATGCCCGCCAACCAACGGGAGTCGACACTGAGGGCATTGGCGGGCGAGGCGGAGCGACTGGCCCAGCAGAACCCCAACGAGGCCGAGGTGCTGGTATGGCAAGGCATCGTGCTGGCTTCCTATGCTAGAGAGCGGGGTGGGTTGGGGGCGCTGGGTACCGCCGGTGATGCGCGCACGGTGCTGGAACGCGCCGTCGAGATCGACCCCATGGGGGGCAATGGCTCTGCGTATGTGACCCTGGGGGCGCTGTATGACCGTGCCCCGGGTCGCCCGCTGGGGTTTGGCAATAGCGCCACCGCTGAGCGGATGTTCCAGCGGGCGCTGGAAATTCGCCCGGACGGTATCGATGTGAACTACTACTATGCCGCTTTCCTGAAAGAAGAGGGCAACACCCAGGCGGCGCGGGAGCATGCTCAGCGAGCCGTGAACGGCACGGCGCGGGAGAGTCGCCAACGCTCCGACGAAGCCCTTCGCCGTGATGCCGAGGCGCTGCTGCGCGAGCTGTAATGGCCGTCAAATCACGCGGTTGATGATCCGATTGGCATTCCCGGTGGCCAGCATTGATAATGGTACGATCATGTTCACCGGGAGTGCCGCATGGGCCCCACACTCAATCGCGACGATGTGGAACTCATCACGCGTGACACCCTGTACAAGGGGTTTTTTCGCCTGGAAGCGCTAGAGCTGCGTCATCGACTTTTCGAGGGCGGCTGGAGCGCCACCATGCGCCGAGAAGTGCACAACCGCCACGATGCGGTGGGTGTGCTGTTGTATGACCCCGAGCGCGATGCGCTGATCCTCGTCGAGCAGTTTCGCGCCGGCGCCATCGACGACCCTCACTCCCCCTGGAAGTTGGAACTGGTGGCTGGCCTCGTCGACAAGGACGAGACCCTGGAAAACGTGGCGCGCCGTGAGGCCCAGGAGGAAGCCGGTTGCCAGGTGGGCCAACTGACCCGATTGCATACCTACTACCCAAGCCCTGGCGCCTGCAACGAGCGGGTCACGCTATTTTGCGGGCTGGTCGATAGCCAGGGCGTGGGAGGCGTGCATGGCGTCGAGGACGAGAATGAAGACATCCGTGTGCATGTCGTCTCTTTTCCCGCCGCCTGGGAACTCCTGGAGCAGGGCAGACTCGACAACGCCATGTGTTTGATCGGCATGCACTGGTTGGCCGGGCAGCGGGCATCGCTGCGGGCGGCTTCCCAGCGCGCGGCCGTGTCAGCCGCCGAGGCCAACACCCGGTAAGGAGTCATCATGGCAAGAGCCGCCTACGTAACCGATTTGAAAACCCTGCAAGGGGAGTGCAGCGCCAACTATCTGCGCCTGGTGCGCCTGGTGGGTGACCTGCAGAGCGGCCAGCGGCGCGATATCGCCTTGCGCGGTGATAACCGGCACTTTGGCGACCTCAAGCTGGCCATTCTTCAGCAGGCCCCTTACACCACGCTGGTGGAGATCTCCCAGCGCGGCCCGCTGGATGCGGTCATTGAAGGGCCGCGCATGCGCGTGCACCTTTACCATGATGTGCGCATGGCGGAAGTCATCGACTTTCAGCGCGAGCGTCATTTCAGCGGACGCTATCGCTACCCCAATGCGCGCATGCATCAACCGGATGAAAAGCTGCAGTTGAACTGCTTTTTAGGAGAGTGGTTGGCCCATGGGCTGGCCCATGGTCATGTCGTCGATTTGCCGGAGCTACCCTGATGCGGTTGATACAGATTACCGATGCGCATCTGCACGCCGACAAGCAGGCACGCTCTCGGGCGGCCATTCCCTGGCAGCAGTTCGAAGCCGTGCTGGACGCTGTGATGGCCGAACGCCCGGACGTGGTGGTGGTGAGTGGTGATATCAGCCAGGATGAAACCAGCGCGTCCTACGTTCACGCCTGCGAGGCCTTGAACCGCCTGCCGTGCCCCTGGTTCTGGATACCGGGCAACCACGACCAGCCCGAGCTGATGGCCGCAGAACGCCCGATGCTGGATGAAGTCGACCTGGAACAGTGGCGCCTGTTGCTGCTGGATACCCATGTGCCGGGCAAGCCCCATGGCGAGCTGGGAGCGACCAAACTCACCGCCCTGGCCGAACGGCTGGAGCAGGACGAGCGGCCGGTGGCTATCGTCATGCACCACCCGCCGGTGGATGTCGGGGCGGCCTGGATGGATGCGATTGGCTTGCAGGACCGCGATGCGTTCTGGCAGCTGTTGAGCGCTTACCCCCAGGTCAAGATCATTCTGTTTGGGCATGCCCATCAGGCCTTTGCCCAGCATCAGCCGCTGGCGGGCTCGGCGATAGGCACTTATGGTTGCCCCGCCACGTCAGATCAGTTTCTGCCCGGAGCGGAAACCTTTGCGGTGGATGAAGCGTCGCGGCCGGGTTATCGCGTGGTGGAGTTGCACGGGGAGGAGTGGCAGACCTGGGTCGAGCGTATCGACCTCTGATGCTTTTCTGTTTAGTTGATAAAGATATAAAAAGATAGTTATTAATTCTTTTGGGTTATTATTGACCTGGCGTTACCCTACCCACAAATGCCCGCCTTGCGATTCATACGCGCCGGGCGGCACACCATGTTTGCACAGGCTTCCTTGAAAAGCCGTCTCGATAAAAGCAAGCACCGTTTTGTGAGGGAGTAGGTAATGAACCAGTTTTCTGCGCCGTCGGCGACGCAACAGGTGCCCATCGCACCGGATGCCGCTCGATTGACCCACCTGAAGCAGCTCGAAGCCGAGTCGATCCATATCATCCGGGAAGTGGCAGCCGAGTTCAGCAACCCGGTGATGATGTACTCCATCGGCAAGGACTCCTCGGTGATGCTGCATCTGGCGCGGAAGGCCTTCTACCCCGGCACGCCGCCGTTCCCGCTGATGCATATCGATACCACCTGGAAGTTCCGCGAAATGATCGCTTTCCGCAATCGCATGGCGGAAGAGGCGGGCATGGAGCTGATCGTGCACACCAACGAAGAGGGTCGCGCTGCCAACATCAACCCCTTCGACCACGGCAGTGCCAAGTACACCGATATCATGAAGACCCAGGCCCTCAAGCAGGCCCTGAGCAAGCACGGTTTCGATGCTGCCTTTGGCGGCGCGCGGCGCGACGAGGAAGCCTCCCGTGCCAAGGAGCGCGTCTACTCCTTCCGCGACAAGTACCACCGCTGGGACCCGAAAAATCAGCGTCCGGAGCTGTGGAGCGTCTATAACGCCAAGATCAACAAGGGCGAATCGATTCGCGTGTTCCCGCTCTCCAACTGGACCGAGCTGGATATCTGGCAGTACATCTATCTGGAGTCGATTCCCATCGTGCCGTTGTACTACTCCGCCAAGCGTCCGGTAGTGCAGCGCGACGGCATGCAGATCATGGTGGACGACGAGCGCCTGCCGCTGGCCGAGGGCGAAGTGCCGGAAGAGAAGTGGGTGCGTTTCAGAACCCTGGGCTGCTACCCGCTGACGGGGGCGGTGGAGTCCACCGCCGCCACGCTGCCGGAGATCATTCAGGAGATGCTGCTGACCAAGACCAGCGAGCGCAGTGGCCGCGCCATTGATCACGATCAGGCCGGTTCCATGGAGAAGAAAAAGCGTGAGGGGTATTTCTAATGGCGCACCAATCAACGTTGATTGCCGATAACATCGAGCAATACCTGCACGAGCACGAAAACAAGGATCTGCTGCGTTTCATCACCTGCGGCAGCGTCGACGACGGCAAGTCCACGCTCATCGGACGGCTGCTCCACGACTCCAAGATGATCTTCGAAGATCAGCTCGCCGCGATCACCAAGGCTTCCAAGACCAGTGGCACCACCGGTGATACGGTGGACCTCGCCCTGTTGGTAGACGGCCTGCAATCGGAGCGCGAGCAGGGCATCACCATCGACGTGGCGTACCGCTTTTTCTCCACCGACAAGCGCAAGTTCATCATTGCCGATACGCCGGGGCACGAGCAGTACACGCGCAACATGGCCACGGGCGCTTCCACTGCCAGCCTGGCGATCATCCTGATCGACGCGCGCTACGGTGTGCAGACCCAAACCCGTCGGCACAGCTTCATTGCCGACCTGCTGGGCATTCAGCATCTGGTCATCGCGGTCAACAAGATGGACCTGGTGGGCTTCTCGGAGGCACGCTTCAACGAGATCGTGGCGGAGTACCGCGCTTTTGCGGCCAACTTGCAGGCCCCGGACATTCGCTTCGTGCCGATGTCGGCGCTCAATGGCGACAACGTGGTCAACGCCAGCGAGCACACGCCCTGGTACTTTGCGGCGGGCAGTGAAGGCTACGAAGGCAAGACCCTGATCGAGCTGCTGGAAAACGTCGAAGTCACCCGTGACCAGAACCTGAGCGACCTGCGCCTGCCGGTGCAGTACGTCAATCGCCCCAACCTGGACTTCCGAGGCTATTGCGGCACCCTGGCGGCTGGTGTGCTGCGCCCAGGCCAAGAGGTGAAGGCGCTGCCGTCGGGCAAGACCTCTCGCGTGGCGCGCATCGTCACTTTCGACGGGGATCTCGACGCTGCTTACCCCGGTCAGGCCATCACCGTGACTCTGGAAGACGAGATCGATATCTCCCGTGGCGATTGGCTGGTCAGCGCCGAAGCCCAGGTGCCGCTTTCCAACGTGTTCAACGCCGATGTGGTCTGGATGCACGAAGAGCCCCTGGAGCCGGGCAAGCTCTACGATATCAAGCTGGCCACTCGTGATCTGGCGGGCCAGATCAGCGCCATCGAGTATCAGGTGGACGTCAACACGCTGGAGAAACACCCGACCCAGCGTCTGGGGCTGAATGCCATTGCTCGCTGTGAAGTGGAACTGACGGCATCGATTCCGGTGGACGACTACCGTACCAGCCCCGGCACGGGCAGTTTCATCATCATCGACCGGCTGAGCAACGTGACCGTGGGCGCCGGTATGATTCGGCGGGTCGCAGATGCCCGTGAGCAGGCCGGTACCACCGATTGGGCCGCCTTCGAACGTGACCTGAACGCTCTGGTGCGCAAGCATTTTCCGCACTGGGGCGCGAAGGACATTCGTGACCTTCTGCGCTAACGGCTTGATGACGTTATCGAGATAACCGAGTAGACGCTTAGCCGTTGGCAACGCACACTGGACCTGCTGTTGGCGCGAGACGCTGCAGCAGGTTTTCTATATGGAGACAGCGGGTAGGTTGCCGCTGTTTTTAATGATAGATGAAGTCTTAATGATGGCTGAATCGAGACACCAAGGAGTGAAGGTCGATGTTAACCCTACTGGACGGTGGCCTGGGGCGTGAGTTGAAACGTTTGGGCGCGCCGTTTCGTCAACCGGAGTGGTCGGCGCTGGCGCTGATGGAAGCCCCCGAGTGCGTGACCCAGGCGCACCAGGCGTTCATCCAGGCCGGGGCAGAAGTGATTACCACCAATGCCTATGCCGTGGTGCCCTTTCACATTGGCGAAGAGTGCTTCGAAGAGCGTGGCCTGGAGCTGGCCACTCTGGCAGGCAAGCTGGCCCGTGAGAGCACTGCCAATCAGCCGCATCCGGTGGTGGTGGCGGGTTCCTTGCCGCCGCTGTTTGGCTCTTATCAGCCGGAGCTGTTCGATGCACAGCGCGCCCCGGCGCTGCTGAAGACGCTGATCGAAGGGCAGGCGCCTTATGTGGATGTCTGGCTGGCCGAGACCCTGGGCGCTACCGAAGAAGCCGCTGCGGTGGCCCAGGCGCTGGCCGACGACACGCGGCCAAGGTGGTTCTCTTTCACCTTGAAAGATGCCGATGAACACGGCGCTTTGCCCTGCGAGCTGCGCTCGGGCGAGTCCATTGCCACCGCCGTGAACGCCGTTCTGGCCGCCAAAGGCGAGGCGCTGCTGTTCAACTGCAGTCAGGCCGAGGTGATGGAGGAAGCGCTACGCCAGGCGGCGGCTGCCGTCGCAGAGCAGGGCGCTTCGCTGCGGTTGGGCGTTTACGCCAATAGCTTCGTTCCTCAGAGCAATCGCATGGCGGCCAACTCCGGCGTCAGCGACATGCGTGATGACCTGGGGCCAGAGGCGTATGCCGCGTTTGCACAGCGCTGGCAGGCGGCGGGCGCCAGCCTGATTGGCGGCTGCTGCGGCATTGGCCCAGAGCATATTCAACAGCTGGCGCAGGCCCTGCGCCAGAGCGTTTAAACTTGCACGCGAGTGCATTGCAGATGAGCAATCGACATGGCGAATGACCAATGGCAGGCGGGTCGGCCTGCATCGGCAGGGCTTACACGACGTCAGTTCTTGCAGCATACGGCGGCGCTTTCGGTAAGCGCCAGTGCGGTCGGGGGGCTGGTGCTGCCCCGCTGGGCAAGCGCACAGGACGCCGCCGTGCCTCAGCGCGGTGGGCACTTGATTCTGGCCATCGACAACGCGTCCAGCAGTGATCGTCTGGACCCGGCCTACTATTTCGAGCAGTACATGTACCACATTGGTCGTCAGCTATTTAATACCTTGACCGAGCTGAACGACGACGGCTCGCTGGCGCCGGGTTTGGCTGAATCCTGGGATACCCAGGATGCGGTGCAGTGGGTCTTTCAATTGCGCCAAGGGGTGACGTTCCACAACGGCAAGACCCTGACGGCGGCGGATGTGGTCTACTCGCTGAACCATCACCGGGCCGAGGACTCTCCCTCGGCGGTCAAGGGGTACATGGAGCAGGTCGCGGAAGTGGCAGCCCACGGTGAGCGTGAGGTGCATATCACGCTGACGGCACCCAACATGGACCTGCCTTCGCTGCTGGGCGAGGTGAACTTTGCGATCACGCCCGAAGGCGCCAATTTCGATGATGGTATCGGCACCGGGCCGTTCGTGCTGGAACGCTTCGAGCCGGGCGTGCGCACGCTGGTCAGGCGCAACGACAACTACTGGAAAAGTGATCGTGCCTTCGTGGATAGCGTGGAAACCCGCGCCTTCAACGACGCATCGGCCCGTGTGGCGGCCCTGATGAGCGGCTCGGTCCACTTCATCAACCGCGTCACGCCCAGTATCGTCAGTCGCCTGGAGAGCGCCTCGTCGGTGCAGATCAACCGTAACTCGGGCAGTTTCCAGGTCACCTTCCCGGGATTGGCCGATCGCGCGCCCTTCGATAACCTGGACGTGCGGCTGGCCATGAAGCACGCGCTGGACCGTGAACAGCTGCTCAAGATGCTGGTGCAGGGGTATGGGCAGGTGGGCAACGATTCGCCGCTGTTCCCCAGCAACGCTTACTTCACCACCGACCTGCCCAGCCATGCCTTCGACCCGGACAAGGCACTGCACCACTGGCGCAAGGCAGGGGTAGAGCGGCCCATTCGCTTGAGCGTGGCCGATGGGGCGACTTTCGAAGGGGCGGTGTCGGCGGCAGAGCTGTATCAGCAGTCGGCCCAGCGGGCGGGCATTCCGCTGGAGATCAACCGTGTACCGGCGGATGGTTACTGGTCGGAAGTGTGGCGTCAGCATGAGTTCTGTGCCTCGGGCTGGTCCAGCCGTCCCACGGCCGATGCCTACCTGTCGATGGTCAATCTATCCAATGCGCCCTGGAACGAGTCGCGTTGGGCCAACGAGCAGCTGGATCAACTGATCATCGCCGCCCGTGGCGAACAGGACGAAGCCACCCGTCGCCAGATGTACCACGATATTCAGGTGCTGTATCAACAGGAAGGCAGCACCGTCGCGCCGCTGTACATGGATTCCATTTCCGCGACGAGTGCGAATGTGCGTGGGTACGTGGACGTGCCGGGAGAGGTAGCGACCCGCTCCGTCGAGAAGATGTGGCTGGTGGGCTAGCGCCCGTCAAATCTCGCCGTGTCGCCAGCGCGCCCCCACGTCAGTGGGGGCGCGCCTGTTTGGGTTATTCTGCGTTGGGGAAGAACAGCTGCTGGTCGTTGACTTTGAAGTCGGCAATCGCTTGCTGGCCTTCGTCGGACACCAGCCACTCGTGCCATTGGCCCGCCAGCTCATGTTTCAGGTGAGGGTGCTGCTCCTGTGACAGCAGCAGCGAACCGTATTGGTTGAACAGCGCTTCGTCGCCCTCGAACAGCAGGGTCAGGTCCTGCGGGTTTTCAAAGGCCACCCAGGTGGCGCGGTCGGTGAAGCTGTAGGCGTTCATGCCTGCGGCGGTATTCAGGGTCGGCCCCATGCCGCTGCCCAGTTCACGGTACCAATCTCCTTGCGGTGTGACGCCCGCATCTTCCCAAAGGCGCAGCTCGGCGCGGTGAGTGCCGCTGTCGTCACCCCGTGAGGCGAAGGGCGACTCGCTGTCGGCGATCCGCGCCAAAGCATCACTGACGCTGTCACTGTCGGCGATGTTGGCGGGGTCATCGCTGGGTCCCACGATCACGAAGTCGTTGTACATCACATCCAGCCGCTCGGTGGCGTAGCCATCGGCAACGAACTGCTCTTCGCCTGCGGTATCGTGAACCAGCAGGCTATCGGCATCGCCACGACGAGCGATTTCGAAAGCTTGACCGGTGCCGACGGCCACCACGCGCACATCGATCCCGGTCGCTTCCGTAAAGACCGGCAGAATGGCCCCAAACAGGCCCGAGTTCTCGGTAGAGGTGGTGGAAGCCAGGGTAATGTAGTCATCATTGGCCAGCAGCGAGGCGCTCCAGGCCAGTGCCGTGGTGCATAGGCTGGCGGTAACGAGGGTAGTGGTCTTGTTCACGGTCCTGCTCCTTTGGGTATTGTTCAAGCGTCGTGGTGGGGCTTGCTAGAGTAGGGCTTGCCAGAGTAGGGCTTACCAGACCAGCTCGCCCCGTATGAACGCCCTGGCTTGCGCTGTTGCCGGGGTGTCAAAAAAGTCTTCTGCCGAGGTGTGTTCGATCAACTGACCGCTGTACATGAACAGCACGTCGTCGGCCAGACGCCGGGCCTGGTGCAAATCGTGGGTGGTCATGACGATACGCGTGCCTGCCTGATGGAACTCATTGACCGCGTCTTCCACGGCCTTGATGGCCGCCGGGTCCAAGGCGGAAGTGGGCTCATCCAGAAACAGGACGGCAGGCTTGAGCAGCCAGGCCCGTGCCAGCGTGAGACGTTGCTGCTCGCCTCCGGAAAGCACCCGGGCGGGGCGTTTGGCCAGGCTGGTCAGGCCGAACTTTTCCAATGCCTGCAAGGCCAGCGCCTTGCGCTGGCGGCGAGGCACCCGATGCACGGCCAGGGCGTAGGTGAGGTTGTCCAGCGCCGAACGGCGCAGCAGCACCGGGCGCTGAAAGACCATGGCCTGCACCGGCGGCTTGCCTTCCCAGGTCACCTGGCCACTGCTGGGGCGCAGCAGCCCATGCGCCAAGCGCATGAGCAGGCTTTTGCCAGCCCCGTTGGGGCCCATTACCAGCGTCCGGCGGCAGCCGTGCAGCGCTAGCGTGGTCGGTGCCAGCAGCGTGTCGCCACGGTGGCAGAAGCTGACCTGCTGAAAATGCAGGCTGGGGACGGTGGAAGCCGCGGGGCTGAGGGGTACGTTCATCCTAACCGCCGTTTTGCCATTTCACTGACCCAGTGGGCCAGTGCATTGATCAAGGTGACCAGACTGAGCAGAATGATGCCCAGCCCCAAGGCCATCGCCAGGTTACCCTTGCTGGTTTCCAGCACGATGCTGGTGGTCATGACCCTGGTCACGCCGTCGATATTGCCCCCCACGATCATCACTGCGCCCACCTCCGCACTGGCGCGGCCAAAGCCCGCCAGGATCACGGTCAGCAGGCCAAAGCGAGCATCCCACAGCAGCGTGGGCATCATGCGCAGTTGGCCGAGCCCGAGCGAACGCAGCTGTTCGGCGTACTCGCTGTGCAGGGCTTCTACCTGCTGGCGTGTCAGGGCAGCAATGATCGGAAAGACGAGAATCACCTGGGCAATGACCATGGCGGTGGGCGAGAACAGCAGCCCGAACTGACCCAATGGCCCCGCACGGGAAAGCAGGAGGTAGACGCACAGGCCCGCGACCACGGGAGGCAGCCCCATGAGGGCATTGAGCACCACGATCAGAGCGTTCCGCCCGGGGAACTGCCACAGTGCCAGCGCCGCCCCCAGGGGCAGTGCCAACAGGCTGGCCAGGGTGACGGCGATCAGCGACACCTGAAGCGATAGCGTCACGATGGCCACGAGCGCAGGGTCCATGCCCAGAATGAGCGCTATCGCGGTGCTGAATGGGTTATCCGACATGACGTTCCGTGGCCAGGGTTGCTGATAGGGGCAGGTTCATTGTGTTGGTAGGGTGTCGTTGTAAGGTCATGATGTATTTGAAAAGTCACGATGCTGGTAGGAGCATCAGGCAGGAACATAGTGTACGTAAATTTCCCGGGATGCACGGTGCGCTGAAAAATATGCGCTACTATGCAGTCTCATGCAGGAATTGAAGGTGGGCGGGTGAGAGAGTCTCTGAAAGAGTATTCAAAAGAGTACCTTACGACGGCGGAAGTGGCGGAGTATCTGCGGCTCAAGGAGCGCAAGGTGTATGACCTGGTGCGCCAGGGGCAGATCCCTTGTAGCCGTGCGACCGGGAAACTGCTGTTTCCTCGTCAGCACATCGACATGTGGGTGTTGAGCCACCTGGAAGGCGACCAGGCCCAACGGTTGCCGCCCCCTCAGGTGCTGGCCGGAAGCCTCGATCCGCTGCTGGAGTGGGCGATTCGTGAGAGTGGCTGCGACCTGGCATCGCTGTGCCATGGGAGTGGCGACGGCATTCGGCGCTTGCTCGAAGGCAAGGCCATGGTGGCGGGTATCCACTTGCGGGACCCTGACAGCGGCCGCTACAACGAACCGACCTTGCTGGGGTTGGGTGGGGTCAAGGATCTGGTGGTGCTGCACTGGGCCAAGCGCCGTCAGGGTCTGATAGTAGCGCCGGGCAACCCGCTGGGCCTGAAGACGATAAAGGATCTTGCCCGCCCAGACGTGGTGTGTGCTCATCGCCAGCCCGATGCCGGGGCTGCGCATTTGCTGCGAGGCTTGTTGATGCAAGCGTCCATCGCGTCTGACGCGCTGCGCTGGGCCGACCACATGGCGCTCAGCGAGGAGGATCTCGGCCTGGCCATTGCTCAGGGAGAAGCGGATGTCGGGGTGGGCATGGAGGCGGCGGCGCATCGCCAGCAGCTTCATTTCATTCCCCTGGTGGAGGAGTCGTTCGATCTGGTCCTGCATCGACGCAGCGCTTTCGAGCCCACCATGCAAGCGCTGATGGCCTTTGCCCGGCAGCCGCGCTTTCATCAGCGGGCCGAGGCGCTGAAAGGTTACGACATCAGCCAGCTGGGTCGCGTTTTATACAATGCTTGACGATGGTATAAGATGCGCCACACTGGTTAGGTGCTGTACACGACTACTCATCACGAAATGGAGAGCATGATGAATCAAGCACTGAACGGTAAACGCGTCGCTATTCTGGCAACGGATGGTTTCGAAGAGTCCGAGCTGAGCGTACCTCGCGCCGCGCTGCAGAAGGAAGGCGTCGATGTGCATGTGATCTCCCCGGAAGGCAAGGAGATCCGCGCCTGGGCAGAGACCGAGTGGGGCGATAACTACCGCGCCGACAAGTCGCTTGCCCAAGCCAGCGAGGCGGACTATCACGCCCTGGTGCTTCCCGGTGGCCTGTTCAACCCGGACGAGCTGCGCATGAACGATGAGGCGCTGAGTTTCGTCAAAGCCTTCTTTCAGGCAGGCAAGCCGGTGGCGGCCATCTGTCACGCCCCGTGGATTCTGATCAATGCAGACGTGGTGGAAGGGCGCAAGATGACCTCGGTCGCCAGCGTCGCTCAGGACTTGCGCAATGCGGGCGTGAACTGGGTAGACGAGCCGGTGGTGGTCGATAGTGGGCTCGTGACCAGCCGCACCCCCAAGGACCTGGATGCCTTCAACGCCAAGCTGCTGGAAGAGCTGCAGGAAGGGCGTCACTCGGGTCAGCACGCTTAATGGCGTGGTATCACCAGTGGGCAAGCTTTGCCAAAAGGCTTGCCCATGTCGTTGCCAAACCCATGAAAAAGGATCGTGGCCGGGGTGGCATGATGGTGCACCCTTATCGTGGCTACGGCTCTCAACAGGAAATTTTCGTCATGGGTCGCGTGTTTCGACAGGCGGCCCTTGGGCGTGCCATCCCGCGGCGCGGCATATTGCGTGACACGGCTGACGTGGCCCGGCGCATCTTTCGCCGTGGCCTGGCCGATGCCCAGGTAGAGATCCGTGTGGGCGAAAATCAGCTGACGCTGACCACCGACCGCGACGGTTATTTCGACGCCCATTTGCCCATCACCTCGACGCTGCCAGTGGACGTTTCCTGGCACCGTGCCGATATCGTCGTACGTGCCAGCGGTCAGCCCACGGTGCGCACCAGTGTGGAAGTCTACGTGCCGCCCCCCGAGGCCGACCTGCTGGTGATCAGTGATATCGACGACACCGTGATGTTCACCGGTGTGGCCGAAAAGCTGAAGATGCTCTATCGGCTGTTCGTGCGCAAACCCCATCGACGCACCGCGTTTCCCGGCGTGGCATCGTTGTACCAGGCGCTCTATCGTGGCCAGACCGAAAAGGCAGAGCGTCCCATTCTGTACGTGTCCCGTGGCCCCTGGGCTATCTATGAAATGCTCGAAGCCTTCTTTCAGCTCAACCGTATTCCGGTGGGGCCGATCCTGTTTCTGCGTGAATGGGGTATCTCCTGGCGCAAGCCCTGGCCGCGCCGGGCAGAAGCCCACAAGCGCGACCTGATCGACCGCATGCTGGCGCTCTATCAGGACATGCCCTGCATCCTGATCGGCGACAGCGGCCAGCACGACCCGGAAGTGTATACCGAGGTCGTCAAAGCCTACCCGGAGCGCATCAAGGCGATCTACATCCGACGGGTGGACAGTGACCCCAAACGCGAAGAAGCCATTCAACGGCTGCGTGAGCAGTTGGCGCACACTCAGTGCGAACTGGTGTTGGCCGCTGACAGCGTGCTGATGGCCGAACATGCCCACGGGCAGGGCGATATATCTGCCCGCGGGCTGCAGGCCGTCAAGCGTGATGTCGCCGCACATCACAACGACCCCGACTGACGCTGCGCCCCCGCGCGTATCATGGTAAAACTAATGGCCCGCTTGCGGGTCATTTTACGTAGGCACTGGCCGTCGCGAGCAGCTTGCTTTGCCGCCGTCAGTGCCCCACGGCTTGTCGAAGCCTCTCTGAATTACCTGTGAACGCAGCGGTGGAGTTATGTGGATTCTGGTCATTGCCGTCATGCTGGCAATCTTCGTACTGCCCAACGTCTGGGCGAAATGGGTGCTGAAGCGTCACACCCGTGGCCGTGACGACTACCCGGGCACCGGGGCCGAACTGGCCGAGCACCTGTTGCGCCGCCTGGGCGTAGAAGGGGTCAAGGTAGAGCGTACCGAGCATGGCGACCACTACGACCCGGAAGCCCGCTGTGTGCGCTTGACGCCAGACCACTACGACGGCCGCTCGCTCACCGCCGTCACCGTGGCGGCTCACGAAGTGGGCCATGCCCTGCAGCACCATGAAGGCTATGCGCCGCTGCTGGCCCGCAGCCGCCTGGTGCAGCTGGCGCAAAGAGCGGAAAAGCTGGGGGCGGTGCTGATGATGCTGGCGCCTTTCCTGTTCCTGCTGACCCGCTTGCCCGGCGGCCTGGCAGCGGTGGTGGCGATGGCCGTGATCAGTTTTGGCACTGCGGCACTGGTGCATCTGGTCACGCTACCGGTCGAGTTCGATGCCAGCTTCAATCGGGCCCTGCCGCTGCTGAAAGACTACGTGCCCCCCTACGACATGCCCGGTGCCCGCCACGTACTGACCGCTTGCGCTTTCACCTACGTCGCCGCCTCACTGGCCAGCGTCATGAACCTGGGGCGCTGGCTGGTGATTTTGCGGCGCTGAGCCTGGCTTACGCCGGCCTGTTCGCCAGAATCACTGCGCGGCGGGGGGCGGGGTAGCCTTCTATGGTGCGGGTGCGGTCGTGGGGATCCAAAAAGTCGGCCAGTGACTGGTAGGTCATCCACTCGGTGGAACGCTGCTCGTCCAGCGTGGTGACGGCTTCATCCACTACGCGCACATTGGTGAAGCCGCAGCGCTCAAGCCAGTGGCACAGGGCGCGGGATGAGGGCAGGAAGTAGACGTTGGGCATGGCGGCGTAGCGCTCGCCGGGCACGAACACGGTCTGCTCGTCGCCTTCCACTACCAGGGTTTCCAGCACCAGCTCGCCGCCGGGGGCCAGCGCGCCCTTGAGCTGTTGCAGGTGCTCCAGGGGCGAAGGGCGATGGTAGAGCACGCCCATGGAGAACACCGTATCGAAGAAGCCCAGGCTTTCCGGTACGTCCTCGATACCCACGGGCAGGAAGTGAGTGCGGCCTTCATCGGCGTCTCCCACGAAGTGGCGCACGGCCTGAAACTGCCAGTAGAAGCGCGGGGAAGGGTCGATCACCAGCACGAAGGCGGCGCCTGCGCCTGCCATTCGCCAGGCGTGGTAGCCGCTGCCGCCGCCGACATCCAGTACTTTGCGATACTTGAGCGGGGCAAGATGCGGCGCGACGCGCTGCCATTTCCAGTCGGAGCGCCACTCGGTGTCGATATGAATACCGCCCAGGCAAAACGGCCCCTTGCGCCAGGGGGCCAGCTTGCGCAGCAGGTTGAAACACTGGCGCTGCTGGCTCTCGGTAAGTGCCAGCTCTACCGTCAGCGTGTCGCTGTTGAGGTCGACGTGGCGTTCTTCGGGCAGCGGGGGCAGCTTGGCTACGGCCTTTTCCCAGGCGGAAAGGTCGCCGTGGCGCTGGCGGTCTAGCCCGCTGGCCAGCTGCTCGGGCAGTTTGGCCAGCCACGGCGTCAGCGAGGCGTCCTGCGCGGCCTGATCCAGAAACGCTTGATACAGCACACGATGATCGTCGGGAAGCAGCGCCACGTCAGCCCTCCTTGAACGCGATCAGCGAGGTGAAGTTCAGGTACTGAAACCAGGTCATCGAGCGCGGAAAGCCCGCCTGCGACAACCGCTCGTGCAAGGCATCCAGGGTGTCGGGAATCAGCACATTCTCCAGCGCCGTGCGTTTCTGGCTGATTTCCATATCGCTGTAGCCGTTGGCACGCTTGAAGTCGTGGTAGCGCTCTACTCGCCAGGCATTGTCGCGCTCGTCGGCGTCGATGGTCTTTTCCGAGAGAATCAGCACGCCGCCGGGCTCCAGGGCAGCGTACAGCCGCTTGAGCAGGGCATCTCGGTCGGCGGGAGGTAGAAACTGCAGCGTGAAGTTGAGAATGATCATCCCCGACGGCGCGTACGCGTAGGTGCGGATGTCGGCTTCTTCCACCTGCATGGCGTGATCGGGGCTCTCGTCGAGAAAGGTCTGGCGAGCACGCTCGACCATGGCAGGCGAGAGGTCGATGCCGGTATAGCGGAAAGCGTCGGCGGGCATGGCCCCGGCCAGCGCCAGGCCCGAGGCCCCCAGCGAGCAGCCCAGGTCGTAGACATGGGCGCCGTGGCGCAAATGGCGCTGGGCGATCAGGCTCAGCATGCCCAGGATCTGGCCATAGCCGGGCACCGAGCGGCGGATCATGTCGGGAAAGCAGGCGACGACCTGTTCATCGAAAGAGAACCTTGCCACCTTATCCAGGGGTGTTGAAAAGATAGCGTCGCGGTAAGATGCATCACTCATGGGCAAGCCAGGCTGGTTAATGAGGCTCGCTAGTTTACGCGCCCTTGTTAATCCAGAACAGGCCCGTCGATCACAGATTCCTGCCTCACGGAACGACGCCACAGGAGAGGGCACATGGCTTCAGCAAAGGCAACTCCCGATACGCTACCCGCTTGGCAAACGCTTACCCAGCATGCCCAGGCGATTCGTCACATCCATCTGAAGAACCTGTTTGGTGACGACCCCGAGCGCTGGTCACACTTCACCCGTCACGTGGCGGGGCTGACGCTGGACCTCTCCAAACAGCGCTGGGATGACGACACCCTGGAGCATTTGCTGGGCCTGGCGGAAGAGGCGGGCGTGCCGGGGGCCATCGAAGCGCTGTTGAGCGGTAAGCGGGTCAACGTCAGCGAAAACCGCCCGGCGCTGCACACCGCCTTGCGCTTGCCCGCCGATGCCCAGCTGGAGGTGGAGGGTGAAGACATCGTCGGGGCCGTGCACGACAGCCTGGCGCAGATGGAGTGCCTGGTGCAGCGCCTGCACGCGGGCCAGTGGCGTGGTGCCACCGGTAAGCCGATTCGTCACGTGGTGAACCTGGGGGTAGGCGGCTCGGATTTGGGCCCGCTGATGGTGACCCACGCGCTGGCCGATTATCGCCCCAGCGACATTCACCCCGTCGAGGTGCACTTTGCCTCGACCATGGATGGCTCGCAGCTGGCCGACTACCTGACGCGTTTCAACCCGGAAACGACGCTGTTCGTGCTCTCTTCGAAGTCGTTCACCACCATCGATACGCTGTCCAACGCCAACACCGCCCGTGACTGGCTGCTGGGGCGGCTGTCCCGGCATGCGGAAGCTGGCGAAGCCCCTCAGGCGCACACCATCAGTGCCGAACTGGTCGTGCGTCAGCACTTCATTGGCGTCTCGGCAAGTCCGGAAAAAATGAGCGAGTGGGGCATCACCCCGGACCACCAGCTGATGTTCTGGGAGTGGGTGGGGGGGCGCTATTCGCTCTGGGGCACCATTGGCCTGCCGATTGCCCTGGTGATCGGCATGGAGAACTTCCGTGCGCTGCTGTCGGGCGCGCACGCCATGGATACCCACTTCAAGACGGCGCCCATGGCCGACAACCTGCCCGTGCTGCTGGGCCTGGCGGGTATCTGGAACGTGAACTTCCTGGACATTCGTGCCCATTCGATTCTGCCCTATGACGGGCGTCTGGAATATTTTGCCGCCTATCTGGAACAGCTGGAAATGGAGTCCAACGGTAAATCCGTGACCCGCCAGGGCCAGGCGGTGAGTTACTCTACCTGCCCGGTGCTTTGGGGGCAGTTGGGTCCCAATGCTCAGCATGCGTTCTATCAGCTGCTGCACCAGGGCACCCAGCCGGTGGTCTGCGACTTCATTGCCCCGCTCAAGCGCTACGACGAGGTCGAAGACCCGGACACTCGCCGCCACCTGAAGGCCCAGCATCGGCTGGCGCTGGCCAACTGCTTCGCCCAGTCGCGGGTGCTGATGCTGGGGGATGATGCGCTGGAGGAGGACGGCCCGCGCCCCGAACACAAGCGCTATCGCGGTAATCAGCCCTCGACCACGGTGCTGCTGGACAAGCTCACGCCCGCCACCCTGGGGGCGTTGATTGCGCTCTACGAGCACAAGGTGTTCGTGCAGGCGGTGATCTGGGACATCAATCCTTTCGACCAGTGGGGCGTCGAGCTGGGCAAGCAGATTGCCACCGACACCCAGGCCATCATCGAAGGCGACGGCGAGCTGGCGCGTTTGGACGCGTCCAGCCGTGGGCTGATCGAAGCGTTCTGGGCGGCGGAGCAGACGCCGCGCGGCTAAGAGATGCGTGGCGCCCGTTTTTCATGGCTGGATATACAGCTTTTTGCTTTTCCGCTATCCTGTGCCCTTTTGTCGGCGGCGCACGCCGCCGACAGTACGTATTTTTAGGAACTGACGTTACATGACCCAGTTTGATGCTTCTCAGTACGGCGCGAGTTCCATCGAGGTTCTCTCCGGGCTTGAGCCGGTGCGCAAGCGCCCTGGAATGTATACCGATACCTCGCGGCCCAATCACCTGGCCCAGGAGGTCATCGACAACAGTGTCGATGAGGCGCTGGCTGGGCATGCCACGGCCATCAGCGTCGTGCTGCACGGCGATGGCGCCATCGAAGTGCAGGACAACGGGCGCGGCATGCCCATCGACCTGCATCCCGAGCACGGCGTCTCGGGGGTCGAGCTGATTCTGACCAAGCTCCACGCGGGGGGTAAATTCTCCTCGTCGAGCTACCGCTTCTCCGGCGGCTTGCACGGCGTGGGCGTATCGGTGGTCAATGCGCTGTCGCGGCGGCTGGAGGTCGAGGTCACCCGTGACGGCGCGCGCCATGCCATTGCCTTCGAACACGGCGAAAAGGTCGAAGAGCTCAAGGAGATCGGCAAGGCCGCCAAGCGTGCCACCGGAACATTGGTGCGCTTCTGGCCGGACGAAAGCTACTTCGACAGCCCCAAACTTGCGCTCTCACGATTGAAGCACCTGCTGCGGGCCAAGGCGGTGCTGTGTCCGGGGCTGGCGGTCACGCTGGTGGAGCCGGACGGCACCAAAACCGAGTGGGCGTACGCCGATGGCCTGCGCGACTACTTGGCCGAAGCCACCGATGGCTACGAGGTGCTCCCCAAGGAGCCTTTCGTTGGCCACTTCAATGATGACGAGCATGGCGTGGACTGGGCGATTCAGTGGCTGCCGGAAGGTGGCGAAGCGCTGCTGGAGAGCTACGTCAACCTGATCCCCACGCCCCAGGGCGGCACCCATGTGAACGGTTTCCGGGCGGGGTTGCTGGATGCCCTGAGGGAGTTCTGCGAATTCCGCAATCTGCTGCCCAGGGGTATCAAGCTCACCGCCGAAGACCTGTGGGAGCGCGCGTCCTTCGTGCTGTCGGTCAAGATGCTCGACCCTCAGTTTGCCGGGCAGACCAAGGAGCGGCTGTCGTCGCGTACCATCGCCGGATTCGTGTCCGGCGTGGTGAAAGACGCGTTCTCGCTGTGGCTGAACCACCACGTGGAGCAGGCCGAGCAGTTGGCCGAGCTGGTGATCAGCGCTGCCCAGCAGCGTCAGCGGAAATCGAAGAAAGTGGCGCGCAAGAAGGTCACCTCGGGCCCCGCGCTGCCGGGCAAGCTGGCCGACTGTTCGGGCCAGGACCCGGCCCAGAGCGAGCTGTTTCTGGTGGAAGGGGACTCGGCCGGGGGCAGCGCCAAGCAGGCGCGCAACCGCGAAACCCAGGCCATCCTGCCGCTGCGCGGCAAGATTCTGAACACCTGGGAGGTCGAGACCCACGATATCTACGGCTCCCAGGAAGTCCACGACATCGCGGTGGCCATTGGCGCCGACCCCGGCAGTGCCGACCTGGAAAAGCTGCGCTACCACAAGATCTGCATCCTGGCCGATGCCGATTCGGATGGCCTGCACATCGCCACGCTGCTGTGTGCCTTGTTCGTGAGGCACTTCCCCGCCCTGGTGGATGCAGGCCATGTGTTCGTGGCCATGCCGCCGCTCTACCGGATCGACCTGGGCAAGGAAGTACACTACGCCCTGGACGAGAGCGAAAAGGCCGCCATCCTCAAGCAATTGGCCAGCAAGCGCGGCACCCCCAACGTGCAGCGCTTCAAGGGGCTGGGCGAAATGAGCCCGCTACAGCTGCGTGAAACCACCATGGCCGTGGAGACCCGCCGGCTGGTGCAGCTCACGCTGAGCGAGGGGGACGGCACGCTGGAGATGATGGACATGCTGCTGGCGAAAAAACGTGCCAGCGACCGCAAGAAGTGGCTGGAAGATTACGGCAACCTCGCAGACATTGAGGTATAACCTCCGATGACCATGGATATTCAGGTAGCGGAGGGCGACGTCGAGCGTCTGTCCCTGCGCGACTACACCGAAAAAGCGTATCTCGACTACTCGATGTACGTCATTCTCGACCGCGCGTTGCCCAACATCGGTGACGGCATGAAGCCCGTGCAGCGGCGCATCATTTATGCCATGCGTGAACTGGCGCTGCACGCCAACGCCAAGTACAAGAAGTCGGCGCGTACCGTGGGCGACGTGCTGGGCAAGTTCCACCCCCACGGCGACAGCGCCTGCTACGAAGCCATGGTGCTGATGGCCCAGCCGTTCAGCTACCGCTACCCGCTGGTGGATGGCCAGGGCAACTGGGGTAGCCCGGACGACCCCAAATCCTTCGCGGCAATGCGCTACACCGAGGCCAAGCTCTCCAAATTCGCCGACGTGCTGCTCAGCGAACTGGGCCAGGGCACCGTGGAGTGGGCGCCCAATTTCGATGGCACCATGCAGGAGCCGGTGGTACTGCCGGCTCGTCTGCCCCATGTGCTGCTCAATGGCGGCACCGGCATTGCCGTGGGCATGGCCACGGACATTCCGCCGCATAACGTATCGGAAGTGGTCGATGCCACCTGCCATCTGCTGCGCAACCCCAAGGCCACCACGGCCGAGCTGATGGCGTTCGTGCCCGCGCCGGACTTCCCCACCGATGCCGAGATCATCACCCCCAAAGCGGACCTGCAAAAGCTCTATGAAAGCGGCCGTGGCTCGGTGAAGCTGCGCGCTCGCTACGTGCGAGAAGAGGCCAACGTGGTGATCACCGCGCTGCCTTACCAGGTCAGCGGTGCCAAGGTGCTGGAGCAGATCGCCGCGCAGATGCAGGCGAAGAAGCTGCCCATGGTGGCCGACCTGCGCGACGAGTCGACCCATGAAGAGCCTACCCGTCTGGTGATCGAGCCGCGCTCCAGCCGAGTGGACGTGGAGTCGCTGATGGCCCACCTGTTCGCCACCACGGACCTCGAAAAGAACGTGCGGGTGAACATGAACGTGATTGGCCTGGACGGTCGGCCACGGGTCATGCCGCTGAATGACATGCTGGGCGAGTGGCTGCGCTTTCGTCGTGCCACGGTGCGCCGTCGCCTGGAGCATCGGCTGGGCAAGGTGGAAGATCGCCTGCACATTCTGGAAGGCCTGCTGACGGCTTACCTGAACATCGATGAAGTGATTCGTATCATCCGCGAAGAGGACGAGCCCAAACCTGCCCTGATGAGCGCTTTTGGCCTCTCCGAGCGGCAGGCCGAGGCGATTCTGGAGCTGCGCCTGCGCCACCTGGCCAAGCTGGAAGAGATGAAGATTCGCGGCGAGCAGGACGAGCTGGAGAAAGAGCGCAAGACCCTGCAAGGCCTGCTGGGCAGCGACGCCAAGCTCACCACGCTGATCGAAAAAGAGATTCGCGCGGCGGGCAAGGAGCACGGCGATGCGCGCCGTTCGCCGCTGGTCGAGCGCAGCGAAGCGAAAGCGCTCTCGGAAGTTGAGCTGCTGGGAGCCGACCCGATTACCGTGGTGCTGTCCGACAAGGGCTGGATCCGTGCGGCCAAGGGCCATGACATCGACCCTGAAGGGCTATCGTACAAGGCGGGCGACAGCTTCCGCCTGGCGGCACGGGGCAAGACCAATCAGCCGCTGGTGCTGCTGGACGATACTGGCCGTGCCTACACGCTGCCAGCGCACAACCTGCCCAGCGCCCGAGGGCAGGGCGAGCCGGTCACCGGCCGCGCCAATGTCTCGGCGGGCGCCCAGATGGCGGGCTTGATGCTGGCGCCGCCCACGCGACGCTTTTTGCTGGCCAGCGATGGTGGCTATGGCTTCGTCGCGCCCTTGGAGGCGCTGACCGGCAAGAACAAGGCGGGCAAGGCGGTACTCAGCGTGCCAAAGGGCTGCAGCGTCATGGCGCCCGTGGAGGTGCCGGAAGGCGAATCGCTGTGGGTGGCGTCGGTTTCCAATGAAGGGCGGCTGCTGCTCTTCCCGCTGGACCAGTTGCCCGAGATGGCCAAGGGCAAGGGCAACAAGATGCTCGATATCCCCGGCCCCCGGGCGGCGCGGCGCGAAGAGTTCCTGCGTGATATCGCCATTGTGCCGGAAGGCGGAGAGCTGATCATTCATGCGGGCAAGCGCAAGCTGACGCTCAAGGCCGATGACCTTGCTTATTACCGGGGTGAACGTGGGCGTCGGGGCAGCAAGTTGCCGCGCGGTTTCCAAAAAGTTGAACGACTAGAAGCAGGGGAGTGACCGATGGCACGCGGTGATGAAGCAGTAGCCGATGTGGTGATGAGTGTACTGGCACCACGCTGGACACCCGACATGGAGCCGCCCCTGGCGGCACTGCTGGCGCAGTTCGGCCTGCAGGAGCAGCAGCGCACGCCGTTGGCCCAGGTGGCAGAAGGCGCGCCGCTGGATTGCCTGGAGCTGCATCTGGCTGGCGCTCCCGCCGAGTGGCGGGAGCTGCGTCAGGCGGCGCTGGCGCTCGGGGAAACGCTGGGGGCCGACGTGGTGGTGCAACCCGACCGGCGCCACCTGGGGGCTCCCAGGCTGGTCTGTTTCGATATGGACTCCACCCTGATCAAGGCCGAGGTGATCGATGAGCTGGCGCGCCGCCACGGGGTAGGTGACGAAGTGGCCGAAGTGACCGAGCGGGCGATGCGCGGCGAGCTGGACTTTCAGGCCAGCTTCCGGGAGCGGATGAGCAAGCTGGCGGGGCTGGATGAGTCGGTGTTGGCCAGCATTGCGGCCGAGCTGCCGCTGATGGACGGCGTCGAGCGGCTGATGGCCAATCTTCGCCACCAGGGGATCCGCACTGCCATCCTTTCTGGTGGCTTTACCTATTTTGCCCGTGGCCTGCAGGCGCGGCTTGGCTTCGATGAGATCCACGCCAATGAGCTGGTGATTCAGCAGGGCAAGGTCACAGGCGAAGTCCAGGAGCCCATCGTCGATGCCGAGCGCAAGGCGCTGCTGCTGGAGCAGATTGCCCAGCGTGAAGGTATCGACCTGGCGCAGACGGTGGCGGTAGGTGACGGGGCCAACGACCTGAAGATGTTGGCCAAGGCGGGAGTGGGCGTAGCGTTTCGCGCCAAGCCGCTGGTGCGTGCCGAGGCGCGTCAGGCGTTAGGCGTGGCGGGGCTGGATGGCGTGCTCTATCTGCTGGGCTATTCCCAGGCCGAGCTGATCGATCCTGTCTAGTTCGACCCCATCTAGTTCGACTCTATCCAGTTCGACCCTATCTTCGACCTTATCCAGTGATTGACGGGGCGGCGTTTGGCCGCCCTGTTCAGCTCGAAGGACCCTCGGTGCTGGGCGTCAGGCTACCGTACTCGGCCCGCAGGGCTTCCAGCCGTTCGGTTTCGGCCTCCGTCAGCGTAGGCGCGTGCCACAGCCGTTGGCCCTGGGCATCCTTCACGCCCTTCAGCGTGAGGGTGAGCTGGACATCCCGGGGTATCTGATCGTTGCCCCAAGGGCCAAAACGGTTGGGTGCCAGGCTCCAGGTGGCGCTTTCACCCGGCGCCAGGCCGCCGGAAATAACGTAGTAGAACGTCTCGTCTACCCAGGCAACGTCGCGGTTGGCGCTGCGCAGTACGCCGCGCAGCTGCAGCTCGGCAATGGCTGCATCAGAATCGTTGCTGACCTCTAGTTCAATGACCGGCTCCAGCGCTCCGAATGGGCTGGAAGCAAGATAGTAGCGCGCCCTGTCGATACTTACCCGCGCCAGCTGCTGCTGAGCGGCTTCGGCGTTGGCCTCTTTTTCTTCCAGGCGGCTCAAGGTGCGCAGGGCCTGGTCACGCTCTCGGGCACGGCGCTGGCGCAGCATCTCGTCGGCTCGCTCGATGACCTGGTCGCCGGTGAGCCCGTGCATGTAGGCGTTGGCCGACTCGGCGATTTCAGCCGCGTTCATGCGCCCGGGCTGCAGCACGCTGATACCGCTGAAAGACGACATGGCGATGATCTTCAACGCCTGATCGAACTCGTCGCGTTTGTAGGTCGGCAGCGAATCGCGGACTTTCTCGATGGACACCACGGCTGCGGGCATCGAACTCGTATCAATTTTGGGGTCAGCACAGCCCGCTATCAGCAGGGCCGTCAGCGACAGTATCGATAGCCTTGTCAGGCGCCGCATAGTTGTACCTCGTTACAGGCCAAAAAACCGACAGGGAGCTTACCCGAAAGTGGTATCGACCACTAGCCGGAGCAGCAAAACTCCCCTGTATCCAGCAGGTGGAAGGCGGCTCTTTTTGGTATAAAGTGTGCCGATTCAACGTTTCCGAGAAGCCCCGTTCCATGAGTGCATCCTTTACTACCTGGCAGGCGCGCTTTGAAAAGCTGCGCAGCAACAAGCTGTTCGAGACCGTGGTGATCGCCATCATCGTGCTGTCTGCCCTGACCATCGGTGCCCGCACCTACGATGAGGTCAGTCAGTTCGAGCAGTGGCTGATCTATCTGGACGTCGCCGTCACCATCTTCTTTCTGGTGGAACTGCTGATTCGCATGGCCGCCGAACGCAATCTGACCAACTTCTTCAAGAAGGGTTGGAACATCTTCGACTTCCTGATCGTCACGGCCAGCCTCATCCCCATGGACGACTCTGAGATGGTGCTGCTGGCACGCCTGCTGCGCATCTTCCGGGTGCTGCGTCTGGTGTCGATGATTCCCGAGCTGCGCCTGCTGCTGGTGGCGTTGATCAAGTCCATTCCACGGATGGGCTACGTGGCGCTGCTGATGTTCATCATCTTTTATATCTACGCGGCGGTGGGCAGCTTCATCTTCCATACCGTGGATGAGCAGCTGTGGGGCAACATTGCGCTGGCCATGCTGACGCTGTTCCAGGTGGCCACCTTCGAGAGCTGGGCCACGGCGGTGCTGTATCCCACCATGGAGCAGTACCCCTACGCCTGGATCTACTTTCTGACCTTCATCTTTTTGAATGCGTTCATTTTCCTGAATATGATGATCGGTATCGTGCTGGACGTGATGCAGAAAGAGAGCGCACAGATTGATTTAGAAAGCGGAGAAGGCGAAGCTGCAGAGATACAGGGCCTGCGTGACGACGTGCGCGCACTGCGCAGCCAGTTGGATCGCATGGAGTCCGCCCTGCAGGCGGCCGCGCAAGCCAGTCCTGGGCAAGCAAAGCCTGGTCTAGCACAGCCTGGGCAAGCAAAGCCTGACCGCGACGAATAACAGGAGAGCCACGATGATGATGAAGGACCCTTCGAAAAAGTATCGCCCTTTCGTGGCGGTGGACCTGCCCGACCGTCAGTGGCCCGGCCAGCGTATCGACACGCCGCCCATCTGGTGCAGCGTCGACCTGCGCGATGGCAATCAGTCGCTGATCGACCCCATGGATCAGGAGCGCAAGCAGCGGTTGTTCGACATGCTGCTGAAGATCGGTTTCAAAGAGATCGAAGTGGGCTTTCCTTCTGCGTCGCAAACCGATTTCGATTTCGTGCGCTCGTTGATCGAGCAGGACAAGATTCCCGACGACGTCACCATCCAGGTGCTGACCCAGGCACGGCCGCATCTGATCGAGCGCACCTTCGAGGCGCTGAAGGGCGCCAAGCGTGCCATCGTGCACGTCTACAATGCCACCGATCCGATGTTTCGACGGGTGGTGTTCAACGTCGACAAAGCAGAGTGCGTGCAAATTGCCGTGGACGCCACGGCGCAGATACGTGACCTGATGGCCACCAACCCGGAGACCCAGTGGACCTTCCAGTATTCGCCGGAACTGTTCACGACCACGGAAATGCCTTTCGCCGTGGAGATCGTCGAAGCCGTGATGGACACCTTCGGCCCCAGCGTGGACAACCGGATGATCGTCAACCTGCCGGCCACGGTCGAAGTGGCCACGCCCAACAATTACGCCGACCAGATCGAGTGGTTCTGCCGCCATGTGAAAAAGCGCGATACGCTGATCGTCAGCGTGCACCCGCACAACGACCGCGGCACCGGCGTGGCGGCGGCGGAGTTGACGCTGATGGCGGGTGCCGACCGAATCGAGGGCACCCTGTTCGGTAATGGCGAGCGTACCGGCAATGTCGATATCGTGACGCTGGCCATGAACATGTACACCCAGGGCGTACACCCTCAGCTCGATTTCTCCAATATCACGCCGATCATGCGCGAAGTGGAGTACTGCAACCAGCTGCCGGTTCATCCGCGCCATCCTTACGTGGGCGACCTGGTGTTCACGGCGTTTTCCGGTTCGCATCAGGACGCCATCAAGAAGGGCATGGCCGAGCGTCGCGCCAACCCCGAAGCCCCCTGGGACGTGCCGTACCTGCCCATCGATCCCATGGATGTCGGGCGCAGCTACGAAGCCGTGATTCGCGTCAACAGCCAGTCGGGCAAGGGCGGCATCTCCTACCTGCTGGAGCAGGAGCACGGCATCGAGCTACCGCGCAGGCTCTCCATCGAATTCAGCCAGGTGGTGCAGGAAGTGGCGGACCGTACGGGTCGCGAGATCACTTCCCAGATGATCTATCAGGCCTTCCTGGAAGAGTACCTGGAGCAGCAGGCACCGCTGGCGCTGGTCAACCACCGCCTGGCCTCCGAGCCGGATAGCCCTCGGGTCACCCTGGAAGCCGTCGTGGAGCAGCAGGGCGAACGCCATCTGCTGAGCGGTCAGGGCAACGGCCCGCTGGCGGCCTTCGTCAAAGCGCTGCACGCCCATGGACACGACGTGGAGATCATCGACTACCACGAGCACTCCCGAGGCCAGGGCGCCGATGCGGAAGCCATTGCCTATGTCGAAGTCCGTATCGACGGCCAGGCCGTGTTTGGCGTCGGCAGTGACGAGAGCATCACCAGCGCCTCCATGAAAGGCGTGCTGAGTGCCATCAATCGTTATCATGCCCAACATCATGCTCAGTAGTCGCGCTGAGTGGGGCGCGGCCTCGTGATGCGAGCGCGCCGTGGCCTGTTCATCGTGGCCGTGGCGCTGTTGGCGGCAACGCTGCTGAGTGCGGCTGCCTCCCACGAGCCCTTCGAGCCACGACTGGTGCGGCTGGAAGCCCACAAGGCACTGCCTGCATTGCCCCTTGAGCAAGAGTCTCCTGAGATCAACGCGCTGATGCTGCACTATGCTTCCGATCAGGCGCTGTGGATGAGCGCCTGGCTGGCTGTCATGCAGCATGGCGACCTCGCCCGGGAGGTACTGCTCGCGTACGGGCTCTCACCCCAGTGGCAGGACGTATTGGTGCGTTATGGTGCCGATGCGGTGCTGCCAGTCAGCTATTTTCATCATCACGACAGCGCCACGCTGCGTGCGCAGCACTGGCTGGGTGAGCGCTACCAGCAGCTGAGCCGATGGTGGAGCGATGAAGAGATGCCTGCCCCGGCGCAATGGTCGGCCCAGCAGCGCGGGCTGATGGGCATTGCATTCCTCGATGCCGAGGGGCACGCACTGTTGAACCAGTTCGTCATCGACCGTGAAGGCCAGGTGAATTGGCTGCAAGGCGAGCGTGTCGTGACCGGGGTGGGCGACTTTTTCACCAGTGGGATTCGTCAACTGGAGAGCCAGTGGCGCAGCGGCGACGGCGTGCGTGCCAGCGATCTCGGGTGGGCAGGGGTGGACCTGCTGGTGATGGCCAGCACGGTCAAGGTGCTGCGAGCGGGAAGAGCCGCCCGGGTAGGCCGAGTCGGCGCGCTGGAGGCGCAGGGTGCCCGTGTGGGCGTCGCGGCCAGCACGGGGCGTTTCGCGGCGCTGCCCCGCATGGCGCGCGTGGCGGCAGTGGCGGGCACGGCCTACGTGGTGGTACGCCACCCCAGCCTGGTGAGCGCGCTAGGCGCCAATCTGGCCAACTGGCTTGGCTGGCCCACCTGGTTGGGGCAGTGGCTGCTGTGGTTCTTGGTCTTGCTGCCGGTGCTGATCATGGTTCGCTGGCTATATCGCTGGTTGATTTCCCCCTTGCTTTGGCTGCTACTGTCGGTGGCACGCCTGTGCATCAGGACGCTTGCGCACGCGCCGAGGCAGCGTGGGTAGCGCCGCTCTGAGGTCATTGCTCAGAGCGGCGAGCGGTGTCAGGCGTGGCTGGCCAGCCACTTTCGCCAACTTCCGAATTCGGTAATGTCCCTGGCGGTACCGCTTTCGTTCAGCGCCCCGGCAGTGCAGATGAATCCACACGCCCAGCGGCCGCTGGCCAGCTCCACCTGCCCCAGCCCCAGCGGCGCGGGAATCCCGGCCAGAAAGCTGCCCACGGTCTCGACGGGCAGCCGCCATACCTCGACGTCAATGGCCTGGCCCCCCGCATCGCGCAGCAGCGCCGGACGCGAAGGCGGCCCGCCTGCCAGCGCGAACAGCTTGTAGCAAGGAGCCGTCTGGCTCGCTTCGAGCAGCACGCCGCCGCGCTCCGTCAGTTGGTGGTTGAGGGGTAAGCCGCTCAGGTGAGCGCCGCACACCACGATCTCCATGTGGCCGTCCTGGGCGGTGGTTGCCAAATCAGCGAGTGGCGGATGTGCAATGCCGGTTGCCCCCAGTGGCAGCATCACGCGTGCCTCCAGCGCCCGCGCCAACGACAGCAGCATCAGGTCGGCAAACGCCGGGCCGAACAGGGTGACCCCGGCAGGCAGGCCGCTCTCGGGCAATGCCACAGGTACCGCCAGGGCGCTGTAATCGAGCAGGTTCATGAAGTTGGTCCAGGTCCCCAGCCGTGAGTTCACGCCAATCGGGTCGGCGGCGACATCTGCCTTGGTGGGGTGGGTCACCGTGGTGGGGCTGAGCATCACATCTACCTGGGCGATGAGCGCATCGGCCTGACGCTTGAATTCGGCGAGCTGATAGCGCGCATCGAAGGCATCGACCGCCAGCGGGGTGGCCCCGCCTTGCGTGATCTGAAACGTCACCGGGTGAACGGCTTCGGGGTGGCTGGCCATCAGCTCACGAATCACGTGGTAGCGCTCGGCCACCCAAGGGCCTTCGTAAAGCAGGCGCGCCGCCGCCAACAGGGGCGCGCAGTCCAGCTCGACCTTTTCACCGCCCAGCGTTTCAAGGTGGGCAATGGCCTGGTGCATGCCCTGGGTGTAGGCCGCATCCGTTTGCCATTGGGCTTCGGGCGGTACGCCAAAGCGGAACGCGGAAGGGGCCTTTCCATAGCGTTTGGCGTGCACGGCAAAATCGTGCTTGCGCGACCAGGCGCACTGATCGTCATGAGCAGCGGTAATGCTGAGCACTTTCGCGGCATCGTCGGCGGTGAAGGTAAACAGGCTGATGGTGTCCAGCGTTGCGCAGGCGGGCACTACGCCGCGGGTGCTGAGCAGGCCAAGGCTTGGCTTGACGCCGTACAAGTTGTGAAAACAGGCCGGCACACGGCCTGAGCCCGCGGTATCGGTACCGAGAGCAAAGCTGACCATGCCCGCCGCCGTGACCACCGCCGAGCCACTGCTGGAGCCACCCGGCACCCGCGTCGGGTCGAAGGCATTGGCGGGCGTGCCGTAAACCTCCAGCGCCCGTTCACCGACCAGCCCTGTCGCAAACTGATCCAGGTTGGTTTTGCCCATGGGGATCGCCCCCGCATCGATCAACTGCTGCACCACAAAAGCATTTTCCGTAGGTGTATAGGCATACGCCGGGCTGCCAGCGGTGGTCGGAACGCCCGCCAGGTCGATATTGTCCTTGATCGCAAACGGAATGCCGTACAGGGGCAGGGTCTCCGGCGATTCGCCTTCCAGGCGTTGGAGGTAGGGCGCTAATTGCTCACGCGTCAGCCGGGTGATCCAGGCAGGGTCATGGCCGTGTGTATCGGCCAGGGAGAGCAGGTGTTCTACCAGTCGTGCAGGTGTCAGGTTGCCCTGCCGATAGGCGCTGTGCAGGCTGGCGATATCCAGCGCTTGGGTGAGTGCCATGGTGGTCTCCTAATCTAGTGCTGAGCTAGTGGTCTTACCTAGCCGTTCTGGGTCGTGTCGAGCTTGAGTGGCGTGTCGTTCATTGGCGTGGCTGGGTGACCTATGCGCCAGGGGTGGGTCGAAAGACGAATCTGCCACCCTTGCCCATCGCGCTCCAGATAGTTCATGCACAGGCTGGCTCGCCAGCGCAGGGCGTCGTCGCTGGCCTTTTCCAGTGGCGTGTATAGCGAGTTCTGGTGGCCTGGTGCTGGGCGCGGAGTGATGGCCATGGCATGGTCACCAATCTGTAACCAGCGTAGCCGCCCTTGGGCGTCGGTGCGCACTAGCTCGCGTTGGTCGGGGGTGCATTGGCGTTGCCAGTGTTCGACGTAGCGCCCGTGGGGGTGCTGCTCCTCGAGCAGGTGGTCATCGAGCCAGGCCAAGTGCCCGACGTCTTTTTCCAGGCTGGGGTTCAGGTCCTGCAGGCGGTGCCAGGTGCATACCGGCCCGTCGATCTGGGTGATGCCGACGAATCCGGTCAGGTGGGCGAGCCATTCGAGCTGCGCTCGACTGCACGCCCCCAGGTGCTCGATGCCTGCCAGCGCATCGTGATGGGCGGGAAGGCGCAGGTCGGCATGCCACTGAGCGCCCTGAAGCCAGACCACCTGGGTGCCGGTATCCGTGTACTGGTAGGGCGGCTGAGCGGGCTCGGCATAGAGCGTGCGCTTCCAGACGCCCCGAAACTCGGTTGGTGTGGCGGGGAGTGGTAGGGTCATGAGGCGGGCTTCCCGTCTTGGGCAGCCGAGTGCTTGCCGTGCTGGCCCAGGCTTCCCACTTCTCGGGCACCTTCGGGAAGCGTAATCTCACCCTTTGCCAAACGCTCGCGCAGGTAGCGGAAGGTCTGGATCGTTTGGGCGTAGAGGTGATCGCCCGCTTTGAGCGGTGCGTAATGAGCTTTGCCGTGGCGCTCGACCAATTCAGGCAGCGGTGCCACTTCAGTATGGTAATCGCAGGCGAAAAACAGCGGGAAAGAGTAGCGCTC
This sequence comes from Halomonas sp. C22, assembly GCF_007655045.1. Classification (NCBI taxonomy): domain Bacteria; kingdom Pseudomonadati; phylum Pseudomonadota; class Gammaproteobacteria; order Oceanospirillales; family Halomonadaceae; genus Halomonas; species Halomonas sp. C22. The sequence goes on from NZ_VBVC01000006.1 coordinate 96,102, forward strand.
CTGTTTAACTTTGCGCACTCGGTGGGAGGTCGCCACAAATTCGCCGTTGCTCCAAATTTCCAGCATGTCGCCAATATTGACGACTAATGCATCCTCTTGATAGGGGACATCGATCCATTTGCCTGCACCATTCATTACCTCGAGCCCCGGTGCAGTGGGTAGCAGTAGCGTGAAACACTCGTAGTCGGTATGGGCACCGATGCCTTGGGCATCTTCGGCATCAGGGTTATACGGATAGTGGATCAATCGCAGTTGGCTGGGTGGCTTGGTGACGTGGCGAAGTAGCTGCTGCTCATCAAGACCCAATGCTCGGGCAAAGCCGCCCATGAGTGCCCGGCCCACTTGGTAGGCAGCCTCGTAGTAGGCGGCGATAGGCTCGCGGAAACCGTCAAGGTCGGGCCAGGGGTTGGGACCGAGGAGTGGCGTACCTGCCAACACCTCTGGGTCGTCACTGGGCAGTTCAAAGGCAAGATCAAACGCCTCTTTCATGTCCGGCTTGTTAGGGTCTGGCGACTCTTCACCAGGAGGGACATAGCCTCGGTGGTGGTGATAGAGGCCGATGTAGCGCTCCATTTTGATGGCTTCAGGTTGGGCAAAGAAGCGTTTGGCTTGAGTAATCAAACCCTCGCGAAGCGGGAGGTCGATTCCGTGGCCCACCATTTGAAAGAACCCCACGTCTCGTGCGGCGCGGCCAAGGTTATCCGCAACCGCTTGGCGTGCAGCGGCATCACCATGGAGTAAACCGCTAATGTCGATAACGGGGATTGCTTGAAAGTCAGCTAAGCGCTGATCAGCGGTGATCTGGCTCATGCGTTTACCTCCTGTTCACTGGTGAGCACCAGAAGTGGTTGCCCCGGGGCAATGGAAGCGCCCTCAGAAAGGGGTAAGCGAGCAACACGGCCAGCGCAGTGGACGGTGATCTCAACTTCCATTTTCATCGACTCCACCAGTGCCACTGGCTGGCCAGCCGTTACCAGATCACCTTCTTCCACCAGCAATTTCCACAGACTGCCGGTGACGGGGCTTTCGATGCCTATTTCGTGATCATCCAACGCGGTGACTTCGGTGGCTTCCGGGGCCTGGTCTTCAAAGGTGAACTGGCCATTGGCCCGCCAGGCGGCCATTTCGGCCTGGAAGGCGGCTTCACGTTTTGAGCGGAAGGTCTCAATTGCCGAAGCATGTTTGTCGATGTCGGCCTGGTAGTCCGCCAAGCGAAAGCGAGTCGTTTCAATGGACAACTCGTAACGACCATGGGGGAAGTCGCGGCGAATTTGCGCCAGCGCCTCGTGGCTGACCTCATGAAAACGCAGTTGATCAAAAAAGCGCAGCAGCCAGGGGTTCTCGAAGTGGGCCGTGGTGCGATAGCGGTTCCACATCTGCAGGGTGCGCCCCACGAACTGGTAGCCGCCAGGGCCTTCCATGCCATAGACGCACAGGTAGGCGCCGCCGATACCCACCGAGTTTTCGGCGGTCCAGGTGCGGGCCGGGTTGTACTTGGTGGTAACCAGCCGCTGGCGCGGGTCGAGGGGCGTGGCGACCGGTGCGCCGAGGTAGACGTCCCCTAGCCCCATGACGAGATAGCGGGCGTTGAAGACGATATCGCGCACCTGCTGCTCGCTTTCCAGCGCATTGATGCGGCGTATGAAGTCCAGGTTGCTGGGGCACCAGGGGGCATCGGGTCGCACGCTGCGCTGGTACTTGTCCACCGCTTCCTGACAAGCGGGGTCGTCCCAGGAGAGCGGCAGGTGCACTACGCGGGACTCCACTTCCAGCGACTCGACATCCACCAGCGCCTGTTCGGCCTGGCGCAGGTGGTCGAGCAGCTGGTCGAGGCTTAGCTCGCGGGGCTCGTAGTGGAGCTGCAGGGAGCGAATGCCCGGCGTCAGCTCGCGCAGCCCCACCACTGGGTGCTCTCGTAGCCACAGCATCCAGGCGTGGACCCGAAAGCGCAGCGCGATATCCAGCTCCATGGGGCCGAATTCGATCAGCAGGAAGTCGTCACCTGCTCGGCGGTAGACGATGCGCTCGCCTGCCTGAGCAGCATCGACCTCGCGGAGCAGCGGCGAGCCGCGCTCGGCCTCACAAACGGGCGTGGGCTGGGCGGACAGCTGCTGCAACTGCGTCAACTGATGCACTTCCAGGGCGCGGGCATCTTCCAGGCGGATCGGCGCGAAGCGCACCTTGTCGCCTGCCGTCAGTTGGCCCAGCTTCCAGCGTTCGGCGCGCACGACCGTGGCCGGGCAGACGAAGCCGCCCAGTGAGGGGCCGTCGGGGCCCAGGATGACCGGCATGTCGCCGGTGAAGTCGATGGTGCCGAAGGCGTAGGCGTTGTCATGAATATTGGAGGGGTGAAGCCCCGCCTCGCCGCCATCGGCGCGTGCCCAGATGGGCCGAGGGCCGATGAGCCTGACGCCGGTGCGGCTGGAGTTGTAGTGGACTTCCCACTCATGGTCGAAAAAGCGCTCGATATCCTCGTCGGTAAAGAAGTCCGGGGCGCCGTGAGGGCCGTAGAGAACCGCAATGCGGGTCACCTCCGGGCCACCAAAGGTGGGGATTAGCGCTGGGTCCAGCGTCTTGACGGGCGCAGCTGAAAACGCGGGCAGGTCCAGCATGTCGCCACTGCGCAGGGCACGACCACCGTGGCCACCAAACTGGCCCAGCGTGAAGGTGCTGCGTGAGCCCAGGTAGCGGGGGCAGTCGATGCCGCCCCGCGCCAGCAGGTACGCGCGGGCGCCCACGGCGGCCTTGCCCAGGGTCAGGGTGGCGCCGGCTGGCACGTCGATGACCTGCCAGCCAGGGATGGCGGTGCCATCGAGGGTGGCAGGCAGCTCGGCGCCCGCCAGCACGATCTGGGTGGCGCGATGAAAGCGCAGCGTGGGGCCATTCAGGGTGATTTCGAGCCCGGCGGCCTCGTCGGGGTTGCCCAGCAGCCGATTGCCCAAGCGAAACGACCAGTCGTCGAAGGGACCAGATGGGGGAACACCCACGTCCCAGTGGCCTTGACGCCCCGGGTAATCCTGCACGGTGGTCAGCGTGCCCGGGCTGAGAACTTCCATGGCGGGAGGGGCCCATGCCAGCTGGGTGAGCCAGTGCGTGTCGATCTGGGCGGCGTCGAAGCGGGCGTCCCTCAGCACATGGGCCAGCCAGCGGCGATTGGTGGCAATGCCATATACCGAGGCATCTTCCAGGGCCGTGGCCAGCCGGGCAATGGCCTGTTGGCGAGTGTCGGCATGGACCATCACCTTGGCCAGCATGGGGTCGAACAAGGGAGTGACTTCCAGGCCTGCTTCGAGGGCGTGGTCGATACGCAGGCCCTGATCCTCGGGGAAGGTGACTTCGGTCAGCAGCCCCGCGCTGGGGCGGAAATCGTGCGCCGGGTCTTCGGCATATAGCCTGGCCTGCACGGCATGGCCACGGGGCTGCAGGCCCTCTGCCAGGCTCGCCAGCGGGGGGAGTGCCTGGCTACCGAGGCGTACCATCCACTCGACGATATCGACCCCGTAGACCAGTTCGGTCACCCCGTGCTCGACCTGCAGGCGGGTATTGACCTCCAGAAAGTAGAACGCCTCGCGTTCGGCATCGTAGATGAATTCGACGGTGCCCGCACTGCGGTAGTTGACCGCTTGGCCCAGCTGCACCGCCGTGGCGTGCAGGGAGCGCCGCACGGCATCAGGCAGGTTGGGAGCAGGGCACTCCTCGAGGACTTTCTGATGGCGCCGCTGGGTGGAGCAGTCCCGCTCGCCAAGGGCAATCACCTGCCCCTGGCCATCGCCGAACAGCTGCACTTCCAGATGGCGAGCACGGGCGATGTAGGCTTCGAGAAAGACGCCGCCATCGCCGAAGTTGCGCTCGCCCAGACCTTTCACCGAATCAAAAGCGCGTGCCAGCTCTGCCTGGGAGTGGCAGACCTGCATGCCGATGCCGCCACCGCCAGCGGTGGACTTGAGCATTACCGGGTAGCCGATACGCTCGGCGTGAGCCTTGGCGTCTTCCAGCGAGGCCAACAGCGGTGAGCCGGGGACCAGCGGCACACCGGCCTGTTCGGCCAGCGCGCGGGCTTCGTGCTTCAAGCCGAACTGGCGGATCTGCTCGGCGGTCGGGCCCAGAAAGACCAGCCCGGCCGTGTCGCAGGCGCTGATGAAGCGGGTGTTTTCCGACAGGAAGCCGTAGCCTGGGTGAACCGCCTGGGCGCCGCTTTGCTGCGCAATGGCGATGAGCTTGTCGATGTTCAGATAGGTCTCGCTGGCGCCGCCCTCACCCAGCGAATAGGCTTCGTCGGCCTGGTGCACGTAGGGCGCATCGCGGTCAGCGTCGGCGTATACCACGACGCTCTGGATGCCGAGGGCGTTCAGCGTTCGCAGGATACGCGCGGCAATGGCCCCGCGATTGGCAATCAATACCTTGGACAATAACGGTGTCGTGGACATGGTGGTGCCTGCAAAGAAGGGCGGGCCGTCCCGCAGATGAATCAGCCCCTTGGGGTCGTCCCCAGGAGGAAAAGTGACCTCACTCCCAGACCAGCAGCTCGATGGGCGTCGGGTTGTAGCCGTTACAGGGGTTGTTGAGCTGAGGGCAGTTGGAGACCAGCACGATGACATCCATGTTGGCTTCCATCTCGACGTACTTGCCGGGGGCCGAAATACCGTCGGCAAAGGTCAGCCCGCCGTCGGCCGTCACCGGCACGTTCATGAAAAAGTTGATGTTGTGGGTGATGTCGCGTTTGGTCAGCCCGAACTCGGGATGGCGGGCAATGGCCTGCATCCAGTTGTCGCGGCAGGAGTGCATGTGGCGCTTTTCGAGATCGTAACGCACGGTATTGCTTTCGCTGGCGCAGGCACCGCCCAAGGTGTCGTGGCGGCCACAGGTGTCGGCGGTGATGGTCAGCATGGTGCGGCCTTCACTGGACATCAGCCGGGTGCCCGCCGTCAGGTAAACCGCGCCCTGTTCGCGCACGGTATCCATGGCGCTGTAGCGCTCGGCGGTATCGTCGGCATTGAAGAACAGGGTGTCGGCGGCCTGGTTGCCCTCCAGGTCCAGAATGCGCAGGGTCTGGCCGCGTTTCACGGTGCCGATGTAGTGGTCACCGGCCTCGACGGTGGTGCGGCGGACGGCGTTTTCAGGGCGTAAGGTGCTTTCGATGATCATGGTGTCCCCCTTAGAGGCCGAGGTGGTAGAGGCGATTGTTGGCAAAGCCACGTGCGTTTTCGGGCCGTGAGCGGTAGCAGGGGTCTTCCTCGGTGGGAGGCTCCGCCGTGCCTAGCGCGATATCGACGCCGCGACGGGGGTAGTGCGGGCTGGGGTCGAGGGGGTGCGGGCAGGTGTGCAGCAGCACCAGCGTATCCATCTCGAAACGCAGCGTGACGCGGCTGCCCGGCTGGCAGTGGTTGTCGACATAGCGCAGCTTGCCTGCGTCATCGCTCTCGACCCGTGAAAACAGGTTGAGGTTGGCCGCCAGATCGCGTCGGCCCAGGCCGTATTTCGCCAGCTCGACGAGAAAGGCATCGTGGCCGGTGCGGGTCCAGTCATTGTGAGCCTGCTGGTAGCTCACCGGCTGCCAGCCCTTGGCCAGAAGGTGGTGGGGCATCAGGTTGCCGCCCACACTATCGTGCCAGCCCAGGGTGTCGTGGGTGATCGACGCAAAGATGCGGCCCATGTCGGAATAGAGGCAGTGGCCCTGGGTGAGTTTGAAAGTATGCTGGCACTTCAGGGTGTCCGGCAGGTTGAGGCGCTCCAGCAGGTTTTCCGGGTTGTAGCAGAGCAGCCCTACGTTGCTGTTGGCCTGCTGGGCTGACAGGGTCAGCGTGGTGCCGCGGCGCAGGCGCAGGGACCAGTGATGGCCGCCGGGCAGGTGCGTGGCGTAGTCCGCGTGGGTTGTCATGACAGCGTCTCCTGTACGTGGGTGGTCAGACCGCGTTCCGCCAGCGTGTCACTCAGTGCCTGGGCGGAGTGTGCGCGGTTGGCCTGTTTGCCGATGGGCAGGTCGTAGGTGATGGTGGCGCCATAGGCCTCGGGGGCCTGGGGGTCGTGGCGAGTCTTGTCGAAGACCCACAGCCGCGTGCCAAGGGCGAAGGCTTCCGTGAGGTCGTGGGTGATCATGAAAATGGTCAGCGACTGCTCTTGCCAAAGCCGCGTGATCAGCGCGTGCATGTCCTGGCGAATGCCGGGGTCGAGCGCGCCGAACGGCTCGTCCAGCAGCAGTAGCCGAGGTTTCATCATCAGCGCCTGGGCAATGGCGAGGCGTTGCTGCATGCCGCCGGAGAGCTCGTGGGGGTACTTGTGCAGCGCATGGCCCAGGCCCACCTCTTCGATGCGCGCCGTGGCCACTTCGATGGCGCGCCGCCGGGATGCACCAAAGCGCTTGCCCAGCAGCGGGGCAGTCCGCAGCTCTTCGGCGATCATGACGTTGCCCAGGACGGTCAGGTGGGGGAAGACCGAGTACTTTTGAAACACCACGCCGCGGTCGGGGCCGGGTTCGTCAGGAATGGGCTGGCCATCCAGCAGCAGGCTGCCTTTGGAGCGCTTTTCGGTGCCCAGCAGCATTTTCAGGAAGGTGGTCTTGCCACAACCTGACGCGCCCACCAGCGTCACGAACTCGCCTTCCTCGACGGAGAAGTTGAGGTTTTCCAGCACCACGTGCTGGCCATAATGCTTTTCCAACCGGTGGGCGGAGAGCAGGCTCATGATTTGTCTCCTTCATCGGCGTGATACCAGGGGAAGGCCAGCCGTGATACCCAGGCCAGCAGTTGATCCAGCACGAAGGCCAGCAGGGTGATCCAGGCCACGTAGGGCAGAATCACGTCCATGGAGAGGTAGCGGCGCACCAGAAAGATGCGATAGCCAAGGCCCTCCTGGGCGGCAATCGCTTCTGCTGCAATCAGGAACAGCCAGGCGCTGCCCAGCGCCAGCCGTGTGGCATTGAGCAGCCGAGGCGTCAATTGGGGCAGCAGCACTCGCAGCAGCACTTGCCAGGAGCTGGCGCCCAGGGTCTGGGCCTTGATCAACTGTTCGTCTGGCAGGCGCAGGGCGTGGCCCTGCAAGTCACGAATCAGAAAGGGCGTCACGCCCATCACGATCAACGCGATCTTGGCCGCTTCCCCGGTGCCAAAGGCGATGAACAGGATCGGCAGAATGGCCATGGGCGGTATCAGCGACGTTACCGTGATCAGCGGCGAGAGCTTGGCGCGCAGCAGCGGAATGCCGCCACTCAAGATGCCCACCACCAGGCCGATCAGCGCGCTGATGCCGACACCGATCAGCAGCCTTTCGAGGCTGGCGAAAGTGTCGGTCCACAATACGATCTGGCCGGTGCGCACGTTTTCGGCTGTGGCCAGGTGGTGAAAGGTCTGCGCCATGCTGCCAGGGGAAGGCAGCAGGCGGTCGTTGGGGTTGTCAGCCAGGCGAGCACTGGAGGCGCTCAGGTAGAGCATGCCCAGTACCAGAAACGGCACCAGTCCCAGCAGCCAGCGGCCGCCGCGCGAGGGCGACAGGTTAATCAAGCGCTTCATGGCAGGGTCCACCAGGTAAGTAAGGGGCAGAAGCGGCGAGCCGCCGCTTCATGGGGCGAATACCGTGGCCTCGTTACTGCGCGTCGAGGTACGCCTGAGTAAAGGAAGGATCGAAGCGCAGCTGCACGTTGCTCTCGTCACCGAAGATACCGCTGGGCGTTTCGATGCCCACCACGCCCGCGCTGGGTGCCATGTCGCCCAACAGCCCGTGGGTAAAGCTGAAGTCGGCCACTCGCTCCATGGTCTCCAACAGCTCGGGGCTTTCCATCAGCGCCACGGCTTCGGCGGGGTCGGTATACAGGTAGGTTGCCTCTAGCTGGGCACGGTAACCCTCCAGATCGGTGCCGGCGGCATCGGCCATGATCGTCAGCGCGTGCTCGTCATTGGCCTCGACAAGCGCCATGACCTCGTACCAGGCGCCCACCAGGGCGTGCCCCAGCGCGGGGTAGTCGGCCAGGGTTTGGGTGTTCACCACCATCATGTCGAGAATTTCACCGGGGATTTCCGCCGAGGTGTATACCACTTGGCTGTCCGGCATCTCGGCGATGGTGCTGAGCTGCGGATTCCAGGCGGCTACGGCTTCGGTACTGCTGCTGGAAAACAGGCCGACGATATCGGCGTCGGAGGTATTGACCGTTTCGATGTCGCGCTCGGTCAGCCCAACGCTCTCCAGGGCGCGTGCCAGAAAGTAGTGAGACACGCTGAACTGCACCAGATTGACCCGGCGGCCTTCGATATCCGCCAGCTCACCGCCCCCTTTGAGCACGATGCCGTCATTGCCGTTGGAGTAGTCGTTGATGATCAGTGCGGTGGAGTCGACGCCGCTGGCGGCAGGAATGGTCAGAGCGTCCATGTTGGTCATGGCGCAGCCATCGACGTTGCCCGAGGTGAACTGGTTGATGGACTCGACGTAGTCGTTGACCTGTATCACGTCGATAGCGATGCCGTGCTGCTCGGCCCATTTGTCGACGATGCCTTCGACATCGGCATAGGCCCAGGGCATCCAGCCTGCATAAATGGACCAGCAGACGCTGAATTGGTCACGCTCCTGAGCATGCACGAAAGAGGGGGACAGCGAGGTGGCCAGCAGGGCGGCCGAGAGCGGGGCCAGCAGATATTTACCAGGGGTTCGGATGGAACGGGTCATGAGAGCCTCCAGCGGCTAAGTAAAAACTCAGGGGGCATCGGCGCATCACTGTGCCTTATCCTCCCGGGCTTTTATCCCGCCGTGTAACCTTGCGCTTGCAAGGTCGATCGCTCTCGGACCAGCCACAACCATCAGGGGCGTTTCGTTGATGGTGTCGGAACCCTAGCGATCTATTGGAAACTCGATTGTGCGGCTGCGATAGCGGCCAATACCCCGTGTGTAACACCATGAACACAGCAAGATATTGGCCGCTTGCTTAAAAATGACGGTGAATCATGCGTTTGGCGACGTTTCTGACGAACAGGGCATGCAGCGTCGCTTTTGTCTGCGCATTTTTTTGGTGCGTTATCATTGGGCTTGCACCACGCTGTATCGGTTGTCAGCGCTTACAGCGGCGTCTTGCTCATCCTGCCCGGTACTTCTCGCACCAGCCTGGGCATCAGGAAGCCGGGCAGGTGTTCGAGCAACTGCTGGACCAGCGCTTTGGCGCGTTCGTCGGTGACGTCGTAGTGGGCTGCGCCTTGTACGGGGTCGAAGGCGTGCAGGTAATAGGGCAGTATCCCCGCCTCGAACAGTCGTTCGGAGAGCGTGGCCAGGGTCGTGACGTCATCGTTGATGTCGCGCAGCAGGACGCTCTGATTGAGCAGCGTGACGCCCGCCTGCTTGAGGCGCGCGCAGGCTGCGACCACGGCCTGGTCGATCTCGTTGGCGTGGTTGATGTGCAGCACCATTACCTTTTGCAGCCGGGTGTTGCCAAGCCAGCCCAGCAGGTGGTCATCCACCCGGTCCGGGATGACCACCGGCAGGCGCGTATGCAGCCGCAGTCGCTGCAGGTGGGGAATCTCTTCCAGCTGCGCGACCAGCCAGCTCAATTGCCTGTCGTTGGCGGCCAGCGGGTCGCCGCCGGAGAGAATCACTTCCCGAATGGCGCTGTCCTGGCGGATATAGCCAAGGGCCTCCTGCCATTGGGCTCGCGAAGGCGCGTGCTCCTGGTAGGGGAAGTGGCGGCGAAAGCAGTAGCGGCAGTTGATGGCGCAGGCCGGGCTGGCGATCAACAGCACGCGGTTGGTGTATTTATGGATCAGGCCTTTGGCCGGGCGGTGATCGGCTTCTTCCAGTGGGTCAGTGACATAGCCAGGCGGCGACAGGGCTTCTTCGGCCAGCGGCAGGACCTGGCGCAGCAGCGGGTCGCTGGGGTCGTTGGGCGCGATGCGTGACAGGTACGCCTCGGGCACGCAGATATCGAACAGGCGATGCCCCGCCTGGGCTTCTTGCTGCCACTGGGCGTCCAGGCCAAGGCGCTGGCAGAGGGTTTGCGGGTCGCGAATGGCGCGGGATAGTTGCCGTTGCCAGGAGGCGGGCGCCTCGTCGGATATCGAGTGACCGGCAATGATGATGTTCTCCTGCAAAAAGCCCTCCTTCGGGTTATCATGCGCGCACTTGGCTACAAGGTTAACGACGGCGAAGCAGGGCTGCGCGCGTCACCGACTGAAACACACCATAGAACCATTGAGAGGCAGTATGGCGAACTATTCTACCAATGAATTCAAAGCGGGTTTGAAAGTAATGCTCGATGGCGATCCTTGTTCGATCGTCGAGAACGAGCTGGTCAAGCCTGGCAAGGGTCAAGCGTTCAACCGCGTCAAGCTGCGCAACCTGATGACTGGCCGTGTCGGTGAGCGCACGTTCAAGTCTGGCGACTCGCTGGAAGGCGCTGACGTCATGGATCTGGAGATGGAGTACCTCTACACCGACGGTGACATGTGGCACTTCATGAAGACCGACGGCTCTTTCGAGCAGTACGCGGTAGAGAAAAAAGCACTGGGCGAGACCGAAAAGTGGCTCAAGGAGCAGGTGCCCTACACTCTGACGCTGTGGAACGACAAGGCGATCTCGGTCACGCCGCCCAACTTCATCGAGCTGGAAGTCGTCGAAACCGACCCCGGCCTGAAAGGCGATACTGCTCAGGGCGGCTCAAAGCCTGCTACGCTTTCCTCGGGTGCCGTGGTACGCGTACCGCTGTTCATCAACCAGGGCGAAGTGTTGAAGATCGACACCCGCTCCGGTGAGTACGTATCACGCGCTTGATCGGCGTCACTTGCAAGCGGTAAGCAAAGCCACGCACTCTGCGTGGCTTTATGTTGTCAGGGAGAAGGGAATGACGGCCAGTTGGCAGCCAACAGCATCCATGGAGACGCTACGTGAGCGTGCGCGCCTGCTTGCGGCAGTGCGCCATTTTTTCGTATCACGCGATGTCATGGAAGTAGAGACCCCCGTCCTCGGGCAAGGGGGCAGTACCGATGTCAACCTCGTGTCGCTGGCGACGCGGGCACGCACGGACAAGGGCCAGCGCAAGCTGTGGCTACAAACCTCACCGGAATTTCACATGAAGCGGCTGCTGGCGGCGGGAAGCGGGCCGATCTTTCAGCTGGCTCGGAGCTTTCGTGATGGAGAGGTGGGGTCGCGGCACAATATCGAATTCACCATGCTGGAGTGGTATCAGCCGGGCTATTCGCTCGCCCAGCTGATCGAAGAGACCACGGCGCTGGTCGCCCATGTGATGCCCAATGCTCCTGGGCCGGTGGTGCACTACCGCTACCGTGAGCTGTTTCATACGCATCTGGAAGTGGACCCTTTCACCACGTCGCTGGACACCTTGCGTCTGGTGGCGGCCGAGCGGGGCAGCATGCCCGCCAAGGCGCTGGCCGAAGAGGGGCGTGATACGTGCCTCGATCTGCTCATGGGCATGGTCATCGAGCCGCGCCTGGGCCAGCAGGAGCTGAGCGTGGTGGTGGATTATCCGGCCAGTCAAGCGGCACTCGCGCAGCGCCATCAGGATAGCGACGGGGAGTGGGTGGCGTCGCGGTTCGAGCTCTATCTGAACGGGGTCGAGCTGGCGAACGGCTACCATGAGCTGACCGATGCCGATGAACAGCGTCAGCGGTTTGCCCGCGATAACGAGGAGCGTCGTCGGTTGGGGCTGAGCGAAGTGGATGTGGACGAGCGGCTGCTGGCCGCGCTGGCCCATGGAATGCCTGCTGCCTCCGGTGTCGCGCTGGGCATCGACCGGTTGATACAGCAGGCCTTGGGCAAGGGGAAGCTGGAGGAAGTACTGGCGTTTGCTACCCCTGCCTGTTGAGGTTGGCCGTGCCGGGCGCTGGCTATGACGCCTGCGGTGTTGCCAGGGATTGGCCCATGGCCACCTTGGCGCCCAGCTCATGCTCGGCAAAGGTGATCGGCTTGGCGAAGCAGGTGACCACCGTGGAGCCCAGCTTGAAGCGGCCCATCTCGGCGCCTTTTTCGATCACGATGGGCTGGCCGAAGACCATCCGCTGGGGCGTGCCCGCCAGCGGGGTCACCTGGCCTGCCCAGACGGTCTCGATGGCGGCCACGATCATGGCACCCACCAGCACCATGGCCATGGGACCGTGCTCGGTATCGAAGATACAGACCAGACGCTCATTGCGCGCAAACAGGCCAGGCACGTAGTTGGCGGTGGCCTGATTGACGGAGAACAGCCGCCCCGGCACGTAGATCATTTCGCGCAGCGCACCGGTCACCGGCATGTGCACGCGATGGTAATCCCGAGGAGAGAGGTACACGGTGGCAAAGCTGCCTGCCATGAACTCCTGGGCCAGCGCATCGTCCCCCCCCAGCAATGTATGCACCGAATAGCGATGCCCCTTGGCTTGCACGATGTCGCCTGCGCACAGGCGGCCAAACTGCGAAAGGGTGCCGTCGGCCGGGCTGAGAATGCCGTCGCCCAGGGGGCGGGCATCGGGCTTCAGCGCCCGGGTGAAGAAGTCGTTGAACGTGGCGTAGGCGGTAGGATCCGGTTCCAGTGCCTGGCTCATGTCCACGTCGAAGCGTTTGATGAACGCCTTGATGACGGCGTTCTTGACCCGTGGTTGATCGCACGCGGCGACCTTGCCCGTCAGCCGGGAAAGCGCGTGATGGGGCAGTGGATACTGCAGTAGCGAAAAGGCTTTTTGAGAAACGGTCACAGTGGTGTCTTTGTCTCGGTGTCGGTTGAGTGTCGTTGGCGCATGGCAGGCATCAGCGTTCGATGGGGGTATCGTCGCGATTGCCCCATTCGCCCCAGGAGCCCGCGTAGCCACGAATGTTGAAGCCCAGGGCCTTGCCCACCAGCCAGGTAAAGCTGCTGCGGTGGTGGCTTTGGCAGTGGGTGGCGATCTCCATGTCCGGTGTCAGGCCCAGCGCGCCCAGTTCGGTGATCAGTTCGGCGTAGTCGCGAATGCGCAGCGCGCGTTGACGATCCATGGCGTCTACCCAATCCATGTTCACCGCGCCGGGGATGTGGCCCAGGTGCTTGTTGTTGCCACGCTCACCGTCGTACTCGGCCTTCGAACGGGCATCCCAGATGGCGAACTGCTTGTCGTTCAGCTTGTCGAGAATCTCGTCGCGGCTGATGGCGGCCTGAGGATTGAGAATGTCGGCCTGATAGTCACTGGGCGTGGGGGCCGTGGGCTCTGTGCTCTCTTCGAGGCCCGCGTCGCGCCACGCATGAATGCCGCCATTCAGGTAGGAGTAGCGGGTATGGCCAATCAGCTCCAGCGTCCACAGCAGGCGAGCGGCCCAGCCGCCACCCTCGTCATCGTAGGCCACCACGTGGGTATCACGGGTCAGGCCCATGGCGCTGAACAGCTGCGAGAGAAACGCCACGGAAGGCACGTCGTTGGGGACCGGGCCCTCGCCGCGCATCAGATAGCGGTAGTCGAGGTAAATGGCGCCGGGCACGTGCCCCTGGCGGTAGCTGTCGCCATTCAGTGGCACATCGACGATCAAGAGCTGAGGGTCGCCCAGATGCTCGACGAGCTGTTCTGGTTCGACGATCAGTGGCAGCACGTTGGTTTCGGAGGAGTGGCTGTTGGTCATGGTCGGCTCCCTGTCCCTGCAATGAAAGTAATCTGAGCCATCGGCGTCAGCCGTCAGGCCTGGGTGTTCAGGCTATCCAGTATGCGTCGGTAGCTGGTAAAGCGCTCTGGGTGAATCTTGCCCGCCTCGACGGCATTGAGTAAAGCACAGCCGGGCTCATTGCGATGGCGGCAATCCCTGAAGCGGCATTGGCCCAGGTAGGGGTGAAACTCGATGAAGCCGTTGGTCACTTCCTGTTCATCGAGGTGCACCAGCCCGAATTCGCGGATGCCGGGGGAGTCGATCAGCTCGCCGTCGTGCACTTCGTCGCTGCGCATGGCGTAGAGCCTGGCGGTGGTGGTGGTGTGAGTGCCCTTGCGCGAATCTTCCGAGAGGGCGCCGATGCGCAGGGTCTCGTCCGGCAGCAGCAGATCGATCAGTGAGGATTTGCCTACCCCGCTCTGGCCGACGAACACCGAGGTACGGCCCTCCAGCTGCTGACGCAGGGCGTTCAGGCCGTCAGGGTTGGCCGTGGTGGTACGCACCACCCGATAGCCCAGTTGGCGGTAACGCTCCAGCAGCTGGCCAAGTTCGCCACCGCCTTCCGGCAGCAGGTCGGTCTTGTTGAGCACCAGTACGGGCGTGATGCCGGTGGCCTCGGCGGCGACCAGGTAGCGGTCGATCAGGTTGGGGTGCGGCGCGGGCTCCACCGCAAAGACGATCAGCAGCTGGTCGATGTTGGCGGCCACCGGCTTGAGCTGCCCTCTGGCATCCGGGCGTTTGAGGATGGTGTCGCGCTCCTCTCGGGCCACCACGACGCCAGAGCCATCCTGACCCGCTCGCCAGATCACCCGGTCGCCGGTCACCAGCCCTTCCAGGTTGGCGCGCAGATGGCAGCGTACCGGGGTGCCGTCGGCATCGCGGACTTCCAGGGTGCGGCCGAAGTGGGCCATCACACGGCCTGGCTGTTCGGGACCATACTCCCCGGCGGAGAGTTTTTCGGCATCCCGCGCGTCGCGTTTTTCCGCCCGCTGAGCGCGCTCGGCCTGGATTTTTTCGACGCGCCACTGCTGCTGACGGCTTAATTTACGTTTGCTCATGACCACCCGAAGATCGTTACAATGGCAGGCATTGTAACCACCTGAGCCACCCACTGTCCCCTACGGGGTGCGGTGCAAGGCAATATAAGCGACACTTTTATGCACATCGCTCGTGTTGGAGCGACTTTGGCCAAGGAATGAGACGAATGAGTGAGCAAGCCGTCACCCCGCGCAGCGACCTGCTGGTATGGATCGATCTGGAGATGACCGGCCTGGAGCCGGACAAGGAGCGCATCATCGAAGTGGCCACGCTGATCACCGATGCGCATCTCAACGTGGTGGCCGAAGGGCCGGTGATTGCCGTCAAGCAGCCGGACAGCCTGCTGGCGGCCATGGATGAGTGGAATCAGAAAACCCACGGTGAGTCGGGGCTCGTGGCGCGGGTCAAGGCCAGCCAGGTGAGTACCGAAGAGGCCGAGCAGCAGACGCTGGCGTTTTTGAGCCGCTACGTGGTGCCTGGCTCATCGCCCATGTGCGGCAACAGCATCCATCAGGATCGCCGCTTTCTGGAGCGCGAGATGCCCGCCCTGTGGAGCTTCTTCCACTACCGCAACCTGGATGTGTCCAGCGTCAAGGAACTGGCCAAGCGCTGGAACCCGAGCGCACTGGAAGGGTTCAAGAAGCGCAACGTGCATTTGGCGATGGACGACATCAAGGAGTCGATAGCCGAGCTTGCCCACTATCGCAGCACCTTCCTGCGCGTGGCGCCCGGCAGCGACGAGCAGCGTTGATCCGCGCTGACGTTCAGCCTTGCGTCGCGATGCGCGCTCCACGCTTCTGGTGCTGCTCTGCCAGCGCCCAGACCACGTGCTCGCGGACCAGTGCGCTGGGGTAGGCGCGGCGTGCCCACAGGGCGGCTTCGACGTCACGGCTCCAGGGCGCATTGCCCAGGCCCACCGCCAGGTTGCGTAGCCAGCGCTCGTAGCCGATGCGGCGTATCGGGCTCCCGGCAGTCTTGTCGAGAAACTCCGCCTCGCTCCAGCCGAACAGAGTGACGAGCGAGGCGCGGTCGAGATCGTGGCGCGGGGCAAAATCCTGCTCCTGGGTCGGGCGTGTGAAGCGGGTAAACGGGCAGACCAGCTGGCAGTCATCGCACCCATAGACACGGTTGCCCATGGCCCGGCGGTACTCCACGGGGATCGCGCCGTGCAGTTCGATGGTCAGGTAGGAGACGCATTTGCGCGAATCGATCACCTTGTCATCGACGATGGCGCCGGTGGGGCAGGCCGTGCGGCAGGCGCTGCAGCTGCCGCAGTGCTCTCGCTCGAAGGGCGGGTCCACGGGCAGGGGCAGGTCGGTATACAGCTCGCCGAGAAAGAACAGCGAGCCAGCCTGGGGGTTGAGCAGCATGGCGTTCTTGCCGAACCAGCCAAGCCCTGCCTTCTGGGCCAGGGCACGCTCCATGACCGGGGCCGAGTCGACGAAGGCGCGAAAGCCAAAAGTGCCCACCTCTTGCTCGATCTGCCGCGCCAGCTGGGCCAGCCGTTTGCGCATCAGTTTGTGGTAGTCGCGCCCCAGGGCATAGCGCGATACATAGGCACGCTGGGGCTGCCCCAGTACTTTGGTGGTGGCAACGTCGGCGGGCAGGTAGTCCATGCGCACGCTGATCACCCGCTGTGTGCCGGGTTCCAGCTCGGCCGGGCGGGTGCGCTTGGTGCCGTGCTTGGCCATGAAGCCCATGTCGCCGTGGTAGCCCTGTTCCAGCCAGCGCTCGAGATGGCGCTCGTGGACGGCAAGATCGGTATCGGTGATGCCGACCTGCTGAAAGCCCAGCTCGCGCCCCCAGCGCTTGATCCGCTCGGCGAGTTGCTGGAGTTGCTCGGCAGAGAGTGAAAAATCAGAGGAAGGTGGCATGGTTGATCAACGTTGGCGCGACAGGCGCGCTATGCTACCCCATTACGCTTTCATACGACATGCACGGTGCTGCCGTGTCACCACGACGGCAGCGCCCCGGCACATGGCAACCGCTAAGGAGAGACCGTGTCCACACTGAGTACCTCATCGCTACGCCCTTTGTACAAGGCGGCCCAGGTGCGTGAGCTGGATCGACGTACCATTGCCAGTGGCATCGACAGCTTCGCGCTGATGCAGCGCGCGGCTTCCAGTGCCTGGCACAGTTTTCGCTCGCGCTGGCCTCAGGCCCGCAGCGTCACGGTGCTGTGTGGAAGCGGCAACAACGGGGGCGATGGCCACGTGCTGGCGGCCCTGGCCATGCAGGCAGGGCTCAAGGTTCAGCGGCTTTCGACCAAACCCCTGGAAGCGCTCACGGGGGACGTTGCCAAGGCGGCAGGGCTGGCATCGGCCGCCGGGGTGGGATTCGACGAGTGGCAGCCCGCCACGACGCTGGTGGGGGAAGTGATCGTCGATGCCCTGCTGGGTACCGGGCTTGCCGGTGAGCCCCAAGGCAACATCCGCCAGGCCATCGAGGCCATCAATGGTGCGCACCAGCCGGTGCTGGCGCTGGACATTCCCTCGGGTCTATCGGCGGATAGCGGGGCCGTGCTGGGCAGTGCGGTGGTGGCGGATGGCACCGTTACTTTCATTGGCGACAAGATCGGGCTGCATACCGGCGACGCGCCAGCCTATACCGGCGAGATCGATTTTCGCCCGCTGGGCGTGAAGGCCCAGGCCTTTTTCGATATTCCGCCCACGGCCTGGCGGCTGGATGAAGCGCTGCTGGCCGACGCCTTTGCACCGCGTTCGCGGATCAGTCACAAGGGCAACCTGGGGCATGTGCTGGTCATGGGCGGCGCGCCCGGCTTTGGTGGGGCCGCCTTGCTGGCCGCGCAGGCGGCGGCGCGGCTAGGCGCGGGCAAGGTCACCCTGGCGACGGCCGAGGAGCACATTACCGCGAGTTTGGTACGCTGCCCGGAAGTCATGGCCCGAGCCGTGCGCGGCGGAGCGGAAGCCGCCGGACTGCCCGACACCGCCGATGTGGTGGTGATTGGCCCAGGCCTGGGGCAGGGCGCCTGGGGGCAGGCGCTGTTGCAAAGTGCACTGCAGGGGGCGACGCCGCTGGTGGTGGATGCCGATGCCCTGAACCTGCTGGCCAGCCGCTGGCCTGACGTGCACCGCGATGACTGGATACTGACCCCGCATCCGGGGGAAGCCGCGCGACTGCTGGGGTGCACGGTGGCCGAGGTACAGGCGGATCGCCCTGAGGCGGCGCGGGCCTTGCAGCGTGCCCGGGGCGGCGTGGTGATCTTGAAAGGGGCAGGCAGCCTGATCGTCGGCCCCAGTGGGCTGGTGGTATGCCCATACGGGAATCCCGGCATGGCCAGTGGCGGCATGGGTGACGTGCTGAGCGGCATGCTGGGAGCCTTGGCAGGCCAGCATGACCGCCTGGAGTGGAGCGCCTGGCTGGGCGTGATGGTACACGGCCTGGCGGGCGATGCCGCCGCGAAAGCCAGCGGAGAGCGTGGCCTGTTGGCAAGTGATCTGGCATCCTATGCACGAGCGTTTATCAACCCGTGAAGGCAGCCCACATGCAGGTGCAATCAAGTGACGAAATGGCCCACGTTGCCTTTGGCGAAGCGCTGGGCAAGGCGCTGGAAGGTCGCGGGCGAGTGTATCTCGAAGGCGACCTGGGGACAGGCAAGACGACGCTGACGCGAGGCATCTTGCGTGCCTATGGTTATCAAGGGGCGGTCAAAAGTCCCACGTATACCCTGGTGGAGCCCTACGAGCTAGGCGAGCAGCGGATTTATCACCTGGATCTTTACCGCCTTGCCGACCCGGAAGAGCTGGAGTTCATCGGCGGCCGAGAGGTGCTGTCCGACCAGGCCTTGTGCCTGGTGGAGTGGCCCAGCCAGGGCGCTGGTTGGCTGCCCGCGCCCGATCTGTGGATACGCTTGCAGGTGGCGTCACCCGGCCGCCTGCTGTCATTAAGTGCCGAGACGCCGCATGGAGTTGCGGCGTTGGCTCAGCTCGAAACGCTGGCGGCTGAACAGCAACAGGAGTGTGGTGTGGTTCAATGGACATGAGACAGTCATTGGCTGCCTGGGCCGGCAGGCTGGCCGCCGGGTGCGCGCTGCTCTTGATGAGTAGTGCATCGTTGCAGGCGGCGACCATCGAGAGCATGCGCCTGTGGGCGGCCCCCGATCATGCGCGGCTGGTGTTCGATTTGACCGCCGCCGCGCAGGCCAATGTGTTTACCCTGGACAATCCGGCGCGGCTGGTCATCGACCTCGACGACAGCCAGCTTGATACCGATGTCTCGACGCTGCCCCTGGAGGGCAGCGCGATTTCCGCCGTGCGCACGGGCTCCCGAGATGGTGGCGGCCTGCGCGTGGTGCTGGAGCTCAATCGCGATATTTCCCCGCGTCATTTTACCCTGCCGCCCAACGACCAGTACGGTCATCGGCTGGTGGTGGATCTGGAGTACCCCGGTGAAAGTGCCGTCGAAAACCCCATCGACCCCATCGAGGCGATGATCCGCGACCAGGAGATCATGGCGCAGCGTAGTGCCCAGGCCCAGCAGGCAGATGTGCCCAGTGCGGTGGCCGAGGTGCCAGAAGCACCCACCCAGCCGGTCGAGGTTCAGCCTGCGCAGCCCCACCCGCGCCGCGACATCATCATCGCCATCGATGCCGGGCACGGAGGGGAAGACCCCGGCGCCATCGGCCCTGCCGGTACTCGGGAGAAGGACGTGGTGCTGGAGATAGCCCGTCGCCTGGCCGCCGATGTCAATCGAACCGAAGGCTTCAAGGCCGTGCTGATTCGTGACGGTGACTACTATCTTGGCCTGCGCCAGCGTACCCAGCTGGCCCGAGAGCAGAAAGCCGATTTCTTCGTCTCCATCCATGCGGATGCCTTCACCAGCCCCCGGCCGCAAGGCAGCTCGGTGTATGCGCTCTCCCAGCGGGGTGCCACCTCGGAAACCGCTCAGTGGCTGGCCGACAGCGAAAACCGCGCCGACCTGATAGGCGGTGTCGACGGCAGTCTGTCGCTGCGAGACAAGGACCAGGTGCTGCGTGGCGTACTGCTCGACCTGACCATGACGGCCACGCTCAACGACTCGCTCTCCATCGGTGGGCAGGTGCTGGAGCAGTTGGGTCGGGTGAATCGACTCCACAAGAGTCGCGTGGAACAGGCTGGTTTCATGGTGCTCAAGTCGCCGGACATTCCGTCGCTGCTGATCGAGGTGGGCTTCATTTCCAATCC
This sequence comes from Halomonas sp. C22, assembly GCF_007655045.1. NCBI lineage: Bacteria > Pseudomonadati > Pseudomonadota > Gammaproteobacteria > Oceanospirillales > Halomonadaceae > Halomonas > Halomonas sp. C22. Next base: position 115,892 of record NZ_VBVC01000006.1, read on the forward strand.
CGACGAAGAGCGACGGCTACGCGACCCGGTGCATCAGCAAGGCCTGTCGACGGCGATTTTCAGCGGCCTGCGCGAGCATTTTCAGAGCAACCCGCCACCGGCCAGCCTGCTGGCCTGGCAGCGCGACAATCAGCGCCGCCCCACGGGCAACGAATACCGTATCCAGTCTGGCGATACCTTGTCGGCCATCGCGATTCGCCACGGCGTGCCGGTGAACCAGCTCAAGCAGGCCAATGACCTGAACGGCGACGTGATTCGTGTGGGTCAGGTGCTGCGCATTCCCAGCTCTTGAAACGGATGACGAGCAGGCCGAGGCAACAGCGCTATGGAAACGAAGCAACGGAAACAGGTGAGGTGAAGGTTGGCTGAATTGACTTCTGCCGCTGGGCGGATACAGGTACTGGACCCCCGTCTGGCGAACCAGATTGCGGCCGGAGAAGTAGTCGAGCGGCCTTCGTCGGTGGCCAAGGAGTTGATCGAAAACGCCATCGATGCGGGCAGCCAGCGCATCGAGGTGGATATCGAGCAGGGCGGCGCCCGTTTGATCAAGATCCGCGACGACGGCATCGGTATCGGCGAGCAGGACCTGCCGCTGGCCCTGGCGCGTCATGCCACCAGCAAGATCACCAGCCTGGAAGATCTCGAAGGCGTCAGTTCTCTGGGGTTTCGCGGGGAGGCGCTGGCCTCCATCAGCTCGGTCTCCCGGTTGGAGCTGGTATCCAATGCTGAAGACGATCCCCGCCAAGGGTGGCGGGTAGTGGCGGAAGGGCGTGGCATGGAGGCCAAAGTGACGCCTGCGCCGCACCCGCGTGGCACCAGCGTGGCGGTGCGTGATTTGTTCTTCAATACGCCAGCCAGACGCAAGTTCCTGCGCACCGAGAAGACCGAATTCGCCCATGTGGAAGAAGCGTTCCGCCGCCAGGCCTTGTCGCGTTACGATATTGGCTGGGTGCTGCGCCATAATCAGAAAGTGGTGCATCAACTGCCGCCCGGGGATACCGCCGCCGCGCGAGAGCGGCGCATCGCTTCGCTGCTGGGCAAGAACTTCATCGAGCATGCCCGCTACATCGAGCGGGAAGCCGGTGGGCTAAGGCTCAGTGGCTGGGTGGGCCTGCCGACGCACTCGCGCTCCCAGGCGGACCAGCAGTACTTCTTCGTCAATGGGCGCGTCGTGCGCGACCGGCTGGTGGCCCACGCGGTGCGTCAGGCCTACCGAGACGTGCTCTACAACGGTCGGCATCCGGTCTTCGTGCTCTACCTGGAGCTGGACCCGGACGTGGTGGACGTCAACGTTCACCCCACCAAGCATGAAGTGCGCTTTCGCGATGGGCGCATGGTGCACGATTTTCTCTACTCCAGCCTGCATCACTGCCTGGCGGTGTCTCGGCCCAGTGAAGGTGCCGAGCCCGAGGCTGACCAAGCCCCGCAAGCCGAGTCGATTACGTCTGATGCCGAGCCGCCTGCGGCCCCGGCGCCACGCTGGCAGCAGCAGGGCATGGCGTTGGCGGAGAGTGAGGGTCGCCACCCAGGAGCCGAGCGGGTGCGGCGGTTCATGCAGGGCTATCAGGCGCTTCACCCCGACCATGAAGAGACGCTGCTGACGCCTCAGCCCAGCCCGCCAACGGCCACGATGCCTGAAGCCCATCAGGTGCGCGAGGCGCCGCCCGTCATGCCCCAGGAGGATGCCACGGCCGCGCCGCCGCTCGGGTTCGCGCTGGGTCAGCTGCATGGTGTTTATATTCTGGCTCAGAACGCCCAGGGGCTGGTGCTGGTGGATATGCATGCGGCCCATGAGCGCATCGTCTATGAGCGCATGAAGCAGCAGTGGTCTGCCGCGCAGGGGATCGATGCTCAGCCGCTGCTGGTGCCGGTGTCGCTGGCCGCCAGCCGCAGCGAAGTGGCCACGGCCGAAAGCGAGCGCGAGGCCATTGCGCAGTTAGGTATCGAGCTGGACGTGGCAGGGCCGGAAACGCTGCTGGTTCGCCAGTTGCCAGCCCTGCTGGCCCAGGCAGACCCCGAGGCACTGGTGCGCGAAATGCTGGAGGAGCTGTCGCGCTTTGGCCGCACTCATCAGGTAGAGGCGCGCATTCACGAGCTGCTCTCCACCATGGCTTGCCATGGCAGCGTGCGCGCCAATCGCCGCCTGACCCTGGATGAAATGAATGCGCTGCTGCGCGACATGGAGCGCACCGAGCGTAGCGACCAGTGTAACCATGGTCGCCCCACCTGGACGCAAATGAACATGAAGGCGCTCGATCGTCTGTTCTTGCGTGGCCAGTAGCCTTGAGACACCCCCTATGAACCTATTCCGTGAAGCAGGCCAGACCGATGGTTGACCAGCGCCCTTTGGCGATTTTCTTGATGGGGCCTACCGCGGCAGGCAAGACCGATGCGGCCATTGCGCTGCACGAAACCCTGGGGCACGAACTGATCAGCGTCGATTCTGCCATGGTGTACCGTGGCATGGATGTCGGCAGCGCCAAACCGAGTGCTGCGGAGCTGGCCCGCGCGCCCCATCGGCTGATCGACCTGCGGGACCCGGCAGACCCCTATTCCGCCGCTGATTTTCGTGAAGATGCGCTGCGCGAGATGCGGCAAATCAGCGCGGCAGGCAAAGTCCCCCTGTTGGTGGGCGGTACCATGCTCTACTTCAAACGCCTGGTGGAAGGGGTGGCCAATCTGCCCGCCGCAGACCCACTCATTCGTGAGCGGCTGGCGGCCATGCAGGCAAAGCAAGGGCTGGCAGCGCTGCATCGCGAACTGGCCAGCGTGGATCCGGTCTCGGCGGCGCGCATTCATCCCAACGACCCGCAGCGGCTGATGCGTGCTCTGGAAGTGTTCCATGCCAGTGGCAGGCCGATGAGTGAACTGTGGGCTGAGCAGGAAGTGGAAACCTTTCCCTGGCGGGTGCTGTCAATAGCCTTGTCACCGCTCGATCGCTCGGTATTGCACCGGCGTATTGCCCAGCGATTTGACGCCATGCTGGATGAGGGCTTGATTGATGAGGTCGCCGCCCTCAAAAAGCGTAAAGATATTCATGCGGGCTTGCCCTCGATGAAAAGTGTTGGCTACCGTCAAGTATGGGAATATCTGGATGGTGAGTATGACCGGGACGAGCTGGTGTCCCGGGGAGTGATCGCTACACGTCAACTGGCCAAGCGGCAGCTGACGTGGCTGCGTAGCTGGTCAGCGCTGCGCTGGATAGATACGCAGCAGCCGGATACGCTGGATAAGCTGCTGAAATTCGTGCGTGAAAGCGGTGCTTAGCGTAAGATAGTGATTTCGTAACAAGTGTTTTAGAGTGAGTGTTTTAGAGTGGCCTTTGGCGCTCGAATCGACACTAGGCCTTTCGGGCAACAAGATTGCGGCGCAGCACCAGTAGGGCGCGCCATTTGATAACCAACCCCAACGACAGTTTAGGGAGAGCAACATGTCCAAAGGGCAGTCCCTTCAAGACCCGTACCTGAATATTTTGCGCAAGGAGCGCATTCCGGTCTCTATTTTCCTGGTAAACGGCATTAAGCTGCAGGGCCAGATTGAATCGTTTGACCAGTTTGTCATCTTGTTGCGCAATACCGTCAGTCAGATGGTTTATAAACACGCCATTTCCACCGTCGTGCCCTCGCGCAATGTGCGCCTGCCAGCACAGGATCCCTCAGCGGCTGACGCTGACATCTGAGACGGCTGGATGGCAAGAGAGTCCACGAGGTATTGATTGTTTTTTGAACGCCCTGAAGCCGGTGAAACGGCAGTCCTTGTTCACGTAGATTTCTATGATGAGCAGGCACGAGAAGACCCGGGTGAGTTCTTGGAGCTTGTGCGCTCTGCCGGTGCAGAGCCCGCGACGTTGCTCACAGCTAGCCGCCAGCGTCCCGATTCCCGAACGTTCATCGGGAGCGGGAAGCTGGAGGAGCTGCGGGCGATGCTCGCAGCCCATGAAGCGGAACTGGTGATCTTCAACCACAGTTTAAGCCCTTCCCAGCAGCGTAATCTTGAGAAGGAACTAAAGTGTCGTGTCTTGGATCGCACCGGTCTGATTCTCGATATTTTTGCGCAGCGGGCACGAACTCATGAGGGCAAGCTGCAAGTCGAGCTTGCCCAGCTCGAATACATGTCTACCCGTCTGATTCGTGGATGGACCCACCTTGAGCGGCAAAAAGGCGGCATTGGCCTGCGCGGTCCCGGCGAAACACAGCTGGAGACCGATCGGCGATTGCTGCGTGCCCGCATCAAGTCCATCCACAAGCGTCTGGACAAGGTGCGCAGCCAGCGCGAGCAGAATCGCCGCGCTCGGGCCAGAGCCGAGATCCACAGCGTGTCGCTGGTGGGGTACACCAACGCTGGCAAGTCGACGCTATTCAACGCGCTGACCAGCGCTGAAGTCTATGCCGCCGATCAGCTGTTCGCGACGCTGGATCCGACGCTCAGACGGTTGGAAATAGAAGATGTCGGCCCCGTCGTGCTGGCCGATACCGTAGGTTTCATCCGTCACCTGCCGCACAAGCTGGTGGAGGCGTTCCAGGCGACCCTGCAAGAGGCTTCCGAAGCCACGTTGCTGGTCCACGTCATCGACGCCGCCGACCCGGACCGCGAATTGAACGTGGCGCAGGTGGACGAGGTGCTCAAGGAAATTGGTGCCGACAGCGTGCCGGTGCTCAAGGTCATGAACAAGATCGACAAGCTGGATAGCGCACCGCGCATCGAGTACGACGGTCATGGCGTGCCGAGCGTGGTATGGCTATCTGCTCAGCAGGGGCAGGGTCTGGAACTGTTGCACGAAGCGCTGTCAGAGCGTCTGGCCAATGACGTGATCGGTTTCTCGCTGACCCTGGCGCCAGAGCAGGGCAGGCTGCGCGCTGGCCTGCATGAGCTGAATGCCGTACGCGAAGAGAGTTTCGACGAGCAGGGGCGCTCCGTGCTGGACGTGCGCCTGCCGCGGCGTGATTTCAACCAGCTGATGGCGCAGCTGGGCGAGCGCGCCAATACCTATTTACCAGAAGCATTACGCGAATCTGACGAATGGTAGCCCTTCAAGTGCCGACTCCCCAGCTGCCCCATGGTGCAGTGTTGTGGGAGTATGGTACAAGATTGATATAGCAATAATATCAAAAGCACTCGGCCTTGCCTGAGCGTAAGGTACGGTGCAGGTGAACACCTTAGTGGAGACGAAGTATGGCCTGGAATGAGCCCGGTGGTGGCAACCAGCACGACCCCTGGAGCAGTGGGGGGCGTCGTGGTAGCAATAACGGCGGTGACCGCGGTGGTAATAACGGCGGCAACAACGGCGGAGGCAATGGTGGGAACGGCGGAAACAATCAGGGGCCTCCCGATCTTGATGAAGCGCTCAAGAAGTTTCAAGACAAGCTGAACGGCATGCTGGGCGGCGGCAAGAAGAGCGGTGGCGGTAGCGGTGGCAACAAGGGCGGCGGCAAGCCGCGCAATTCGTTCGCGCTGCCCGGGCTGCTGCTGATCGTGGCGCTGGCCATCTGGGGTGCGTCCGGCTTCTATCTGGTCGACCAGTCCGAGCGTGGTGTCGTGCTGCGCTTTGGTGAGTTTCAGGGCATCGTCAGTCCCGGTCTGCAGTGGAATCCGCCGCTGATCGACGATGTGCGTATGGTGAACGTCACCCGCGTTCGTTCCGTTGCACAGACCCAGTCGATGCTGACCCGAGACGAAAACATCGTCGAAGTCGAAATCTCGGCCCAGTATCAGGTGGCCAATCCACGTGATTTCGTACTGAACGTGCGCGACCCGGCACTCTCCATCGAGAATGCGCTGGACTCGGCTCTGCGCCACGTGGTGGGTGGCACCGACATGATCGATATTCTGACCTCTGGTCGTGAAATTCTCGGTAGCTCGGTGGCCAGTCGCCTGCAGACCTATCTGGATGCCTATGGTGCCGGTATTCGTCTGCAGACGATCAACATCGAGTCCACCTCGGCGCCCGCGCCGGTGATCGACGCTTTCGATGACGTTATCCGTGCCCGCGAAGATCGCCAGCGGACCATCAACGAAGGTATGGCCTATGCCAACGCGATCATCCCGGCTGCACAAGGTCAGGCTCAGCGTGTGGTAGAGCAGGGGCAGGGTTACCGTGAATCGGTCGTTGCCGAAGCACAGGGTCAGGCCAACCGCTTCAATGCGCTGTTGACCGAATACCAGAACTCACCGGAAGTGATGCGCGAGCGTATGTACCTGGATGCCATCGAAGAAGTCTTTGGGAACACGCCCAAGGTGCTGCTGGATATCAGCGACAATGCGCCCTTGATGTACCTGCCGCTGGATCAGATGCGCAGTGGAAGCAGCAGTGGTTCGAGCAGCTCCAGCAGCAGCGACAGCAGCGGTAACCGCAGTGACGCCATCGACCCGCGCGTGCTCGATTCGCTGCGTACCAGTCAGGGTGGCGCTTCGTCATCGTCCAGTAATTCGCCCATTCGCAGGGAGGGTCGCTAAATGATTAATAACCGTTCCCTGCTGATCGTGGGTGGCCTGGCCGCAGTTGCCTGGCTGGCCAGCAACAGCCTGTACGTGGTGGATGAGACCGAGCGTGCCGTCAAGCTGCGCTTTGGTGAAGTCATCGAAGAGAACATTCAGCCTGGGCTTCACGTCAAGATTCCGATTGCCCAGACCGTGCGCAAGTTCGATGTGCGTCTGCTGACCCTCGATACCGATACCAGTCGTTATCTGACCCTCGAGCAGAAAGCGGTCATCGTCGACTCCTACGTCAAGTGGCAGGTGGTCAACCCCACCCGTTACTACGAGGCCACTGCGGGTGACGAGATGATGGCGGTACGCCTGATTCAGCCCCGAGTCGACGAAAGCCTGCGTAACGAGTTTGGTCGCCTCAATCTTCAGGAAATCATCGCCGAGCGCCGTGATGACCTGATGACCGGACCCACCGGCGAACTCGACGAGCTGATGCGTGAAGAGCTGGGCGTGGCGATTCGTGATATTCGTATCAAGCGGATCGACCTGCCGGAAGACGTGTCGGCTGCCGTTTTCGAGCGGATGCGCTCCGAGCGTGAGCGTGAAGCGCGCGAGTGGCGTGCCCAGGGTCAGGAAGAGGCCGAGCGTATTCGCGCCAACGCCGACCGTCGTCGTCAGGTCTTGCTGGCGCAAGCCAACGAGCGCTCCGAGACTCTGCGTGGTGAAGGGGATGCCGAAGCCGCCGCGATCTTCTCCCAGGCTTACAGCCAGGATCAGGAATTCTTCGCCTTCTGGCGTAGCCTGAATGCCTACCGTCAGAGCTTCTCTGGCGACGGCAACCTGCTGGTACTGGAGCCAGACAGCGACTTCTTCCGCTACCTGCGCAGCGCCATGCCGGACAGCGACGAGTAAGCGAAGCGGGCTCGTTTCCCGCTGGGCGATACGCCCGGCGGGGTTCAACTGGGCTCCAAACGTGGTAGACTTTATCAACCGGGCGTCGCCCGGTTTTTTTGTGGCCCCATGTTACGTGCGTTATCAGGCCGGGCAGGTCAAGATGCCCTCCTGGTGTCGTCGGCCGGGCCTTCATCGTCTCGCAGGATTGTTCACATGACCATCGCTGACCGCTGGCTACTGCCTGACGGCATGGATGAGGTGCTGCCGCCTCAGGCAAGCCGCATGGAAGAGCTGCGCCGTGCGCTACTCGATCTTTATCACGCCTGGGGCTATGACCAGGTAATGCCGCCACCGGTAGAGTTTCTCGACTCGCTGCTGACCGGTACCGGCACCGACCTCGACCTCCAAACCTTCAAGCTGACCGACCAGTTGACGGGGCGCATGATGGGCGCCTCGGCAGACGTCACGCCCCAGGTGGCGCGAATGGATGCGCACTCGCTGAAACGTCAGGGGCCGGTACGCCTGTGCTACTGCACCAACGTGCTGCGTGCCAAGGCCGACCAGCATCAGGGGGGACGCAGCCCCGTGCAGGTGGGTGTCGAGCTGTTTGGTCATGCGGGGCTCGAAGCCGACAGCGAAATCATTCACCTGGCGCTTGCCAGCCTGCATGCCGCCGGTGCCAGTGAGATCCACCTGGCGCTGGGGCATATCGGCATCTATCGCAGTCTGGTAGAAGCCGCTGCGCTCAGCGAAGAGCAGGAGCGTGCGCTGTTCGAGGCGCTGGCGCTCAAATCGCCTGGCCAGTTGGCCGAGCAAGTGGCGGCCAGCGTCAAGGACCCGGTATTGGCGGAGATGCTGATGGCGCTTGGCGAACTGCACGGCAATGCCGAGGTGCTGAGCGAAGCGCGTGAGCGGTTTGCGGGCGCACCGGCGCCGGTCAACGCCGCGCTGGATCAGCTGGAAGCGCTGTACAAAGGGGTGTTGGCGCGTTTCGACGTGGCCCTGTACTTCGACTTGGCCGAGCTGCGTGGCTATCAGTACCACACCGGCATGATGTTTGCGGCTTACGTTCCCGGTTATGGCTACGCATTGGCCAAAGGGGGGCGCTATGATGATACTGGGCGTGCCTTTGGGCGTGCCCGCCCGGCGACGGGCTTCTCGATGGATCTGAAACAGCTGGCCTCCCTGGCGCCAGCGTCTCCTGACCGCAAAGCGGTGTGGGCGCCAGCCCAGGAGGATGAGTCGCTCAATGCTGCCATCGTGGCACTGCGCGAGCAGGGTGAACGCGTTATTCAAGCGCTGCCTGGGCAGCGTACTGGGCCGGCGGAGCACAACTGTGACCGCCGTCTTGAGTTTATCGACGGCCGTTGGCAGACAGCGGCCCTGACACAAGAGACGAGTGCATAATGGGTAAGAATGTCGTAGTCCTGGGGACTCAGTGGGGCGATGAAGGCAAAGGCAAGATCGTCGATCTGTTGACCGAATCCGCTTCTGCCGTGGTTCGCTTTCAAGGGGGCCACAATGCTGGCCACACGCTGGTCATCGATGGTGAGAAAACCGTTCTTCACCTGATTCCGTCCGGCGTGCTGCGTCCGGGCAAGACCTGCGTCATCGGCAATGGCGTCGTGCTCTCTCCGGAAGCCTTGATCAAGGAGATTCGCGAGCTGGAAGCCAAGGGCGTGCCGGTGCGTGAGCGTCTGCGCCTGTCGCCAGCCTGTCCGCTGATCCTGCCGTACCACGTGCGCCTGGATCAGGCGCGTGAAAAGGCCCGTGGCGTGGCCAAGATCGGCACTACCGGTCGTGGCATCGGCCCGGCTTATGAAGACAAGGTTGCCCGTCGTGGCCTGCGCCTGGGCGATATGCTGCATCGCGAGCGTTTTGCCTCCAAGCTGGGCGAAGTCCTCGATTACCACAACTTCGTACTGGTGAATTACCACGGCGAACCGGCGGTGGATTTCCAGGAAGTGCTCGACAGCGCCATGCAGATGGCCGAAGAGCTGCGCCCCATGGTCAGCGATACCGTCAGCATGGTCCACGACCTGCGCAAGGCCGGTGAGAACATTCTGTTCGAAGGTGCTCAAGGCTCGCTGCTGGATATCGACCACGGTACCTACCCCTACGTGACCAGCTCCAACACCACGGCCGGTGGTACCGCCACCGGCTCTGGCGTGGGTCCGCTGTATCTGGATTACGTGCTGGGTATCACCAAGGCGTACACCACGCGTGTAGGCTCTGGCCCGTTCCCCACCGAGCTGTTCGACGACCACGGTCGCCACCTGGCCGAGCGAGGCCATGAGTTCGGCGCTACCACCGGGCGTCCGCGTCGCTGTGGCTGGTTCGACGCCGTGGCCCTGCGCCACGCCGTGCAGATCAACTCGGTATCGGGTATCTGCTTGACCAAGCTGGACGTGCTCGATGGCCTGGAGAACATTCGCGTCTGTGTCGGCTATCGCAGCAAGGACGGTGAAGTGCTCGACAATCCGGTGGACTCAGAGGGCTACGAAGCCGTCGAGCCGGTCTATCACGACCTGCCGGGTTGGAAAGAGTCGACCCTGGGCGCCAAGAAGGTCGAAGATCTTCCCGCCAACGCCCGTGCCTACATCAGCTACCTGGAAGAGCAGGTAGGCACCAGCATCGATATCATCTCTACCGGCCCTGACCGCGTGGAAACCATCGTGCTGCGCAATCCCTTCGACAGCTAATACCTGCCGATGCCAGCCAAACGGGGCGACGGTGACGTCGCCCCGTTTTGTTTGCAGCCCTGGCGCGCACTCAAAAGTCGATGCCGCGCCGCGCCTGCAGGCCGTTATTGAAGGCGTGACGCACCTCCTGCATTTCCGTCACCGTGTCGGCCATGGCCACCAGCTCGCGATGGGCATTGCGCCCCGTGATGATGACGGTTTGCTCCCTCGGTCGATTGGCCAAGGTCTGTTTGACCGTGGCGATGTCGAGATAGCCGAACTTGAGCATGTAGGTGATTTCATCGAGCACCACCAGGTAGGTGTCGGGGTCGCTCAGCATGGCCTCGGCCTGCTGCCATACGGCCTGGCAGGCAGCGGTGTCGGCCTCGCGGTTTTGGGTATCCCAGGTGAAGCCGGTGGCCATGATGGCAACGCTCAAGTGCGGGTCTTCTTCCAGGCGATTGCGTTCGCCACACTCCCATAGCCCCTTGATGAACTGCACGACGCCGACTTTATAGCCGTAGCCCAGCGCCCGGGTCACGGTGCCCCAGGCAGCCGTGGTCTTGCCTTTGCCGTTGCCCGTATTGACCAGCAGCAGGCCACGCTGCTCGGTGGCCTTGGCGACTTTCTCGTCCACGTGGGCCTTGAGTTTTTCCATGGCTGCCTTGTGACGCGTCTCGCGATCGCTCATCGAATCTCCTCGTGATGGGGTGTCGTGCCCTGTCGAATTTACGCTGGGTAAAAACTTCGGGTAACAGAATTGGCCGCTGAGTGCCTTGCTGCTCTAGAATAGGAGGCTATGTCTCGATAGGAAACAGGTCATGCCATCTTTTGATATTGTGTCAGAGTTCGATCAACACGAAGCCGCCAATGCGGTGGATCAGGCGAACCGCGAAGTGCAGTCGCGCTTTGATTTTAAAGGCGTGGATGCCAGTTTTGCACTGGAAGGCGATAAGGTACAGCTGGAAGCCGAAGTCGACTTTCAGCTCAAGCAGATGCTCGATGTGATGCGCAGTCGGCTGATCGCACGGGGTATCGATGCGCGCTGCATGGACGTCAAGGACCCGGTGCTTTCCGGAGTGAAAGCTCGCCAGGAAGTAGTGCTCAAGCAGGGGCTCGACCAGGCCGAAGCCAAGGACGTCGTCAAGCGTATCAAGGCCAGCAAACTCAAGGTGCAGGCCCAGATTCAGGGTGAAAAGGTGCGCGTGACGGGCAAGAAGCGCGACGACCTGCAAAGCGTGATGGCCCTGCTGCGAGGCGAAGAGGGGCCCGACCTGCCGCTTCAGTTCGATAATTTCCGCGACTGATCACAACCGCATAGCCGCGTCGTGCAGCCGAAGGCTGCCACGGCGCGTTCACTTTATTGCCCACAGGAGTCACGAATCATGTCTGATCCGCAGCCGGTCTATTTAAGCGACTACCAGCCGCCCGACTATCAGGTCACCCATACCGAGCTGACGTTTGATCTTGACCCCACCGCGACCCGTGTCAAGGCACGTTTGACCATTGAGCGCCATGCCCAGGCCGCGCCGCAGGCGCCGCTAGTGCTCAATGGCGAGCATTTGACCCTGCGCTCGCTCGAGCTCGACGGTCGCTCGCTGGCAGAGAGCGAGTACCAGTTGAGCGATACCCAGCTCACCATTGGTGAGGTGCCCGAGGCGTTCGTGCTGGATAGTGAGGTCGAGATTTCACCCAGCACCAACACCGCCCTGGAAGGGCTCTATCAATCCAACGGCATGTACTGTACCCAGTGCGAGGCCGAGGGGTTTCGGCGTATCACCTTTTATCCTGACCGCCCCGACGTCATGGCCACTTACAGAGTCACCGTGGTGGGCGATGCCGAAAGCGAGCCGGTGCTGCTGGCCAACGGCAACCCCGTCGAGCGTGGCGAGCTGCCTGGCGGGCGTCACTTCGTCACCTGGGAAGACCCGCATCCCAAACCCTGCTACCTGTTTGCCCTGGTGGCAGGCGATCTGCACAAGGTCGAGGATCACTTCACGACCCTGAGCGGTCGTCGCGTGACCCTTCAGCTGTGGGTAGAGCAGGAAAACCTGAACAAGACCGATCACGCCATGGCATCGCTGAAGCGCTCCATGGCCTGGGATGAGCAGACCTACGGGCGTGAGTATGACCTGGATCTGTTCATGATCGTGGCGGTGAACGATTTCAACATGGGGGCCATGGAGAACAAGGGGCTGAACATCTTCAATTCGGCAGCCGTGTTGACCCACCCGGATACCGCCACCGATGCGGCTTTCCAGAACGTGGAAGGCATCGTGGCCCACGAATACTTCCACAACTGGTCGGGCAACCGGGTTACCTGCCGGGACTGGTTTCAGCTGTCGCTGAAAGAGGGCTTCACGGTCTTCCGGGACCAGTGTTTCTCGGCAGACGTCAACTCGGCGCCGGTCAAGCGTATTCAGGACGTATCGTTTTTCCGCACGGCGCAGTTTGCCGAAGATGCTGGCCCCACGGCTCATCCCGTACGCCCAGACCACTATATCGAAATCACCAATTTCTACACCCTGACCATTTACGAAAAGGGTGCTGAAATCGTACGGATGCTGCGCAACCTGCTGGGCTGGGAGGCGTTCCGTCTCGGTGCCGACCGCTACTTCGAGCGCTTCGACGGTCAGGCCGTGACCATCGAAGACTTCGTCGGCTGCATGGCCGAGGTATCGGGGCTGGATCTGGAGCAGTTCATGCGCTGGTACGCCCAGGCGGGCACCCCCGAGATAGACGCCAACGGCGAATACGACTATGCCAATGCCGTGTACCGCCTGACGCTGCGCCAGCGTACCCCGGCGACGCCCGGCCAGCCGGTGAAGCAGCCGCTGCACATCCCCGTGCGTATGGGGTTGGTAGGTACCAAGTCGGGCCACGACCTGACCCTGACGCTGAATGGCGAGTCGTTGGGCAAGGATGCCGTGGTGCACTTGACCGACGATGAGCAGACGTTTGTGTTCACCGACGTTCCGGAAGCGCCAGTACCTTCGCTGTTGCGCGATTTCTCGGCACCGGTGAAGCTGCACTTCCCCTATTCACGGGAAGAGCTGGCGTTCTTGCTGACCCACGACAGCGATGGCTTCAATCGTTGGGATGCTGGTCAGCGGCTGGCCATGCTGGCGCTGGACGATCTGATCGCTGCTCATCGCAACGGGGTCGAAAAGGTCATGGACGGCCGCGTGGTGGAGGCTTTCAGAACCCTGTTGACTGGCCCCATGCAGGACAAGGCCGTGCTGGCCGAGATGCTGACGCTGCCCTCCGAGGCCTACATTGCCGAGCTGCAGCCGATCGTCGATGTGGATGCCATCCATGCGGCGCGAGAATTCGTTCGCCAGTCGTTGGCACTGGCCCTTCGTGAGGAGTTCCTGGCGGTCTATCAGGATAATCTCAGTGATGCGGCCTATGCACCTTCGGCTGAACAAATTGCCCAGCGCAGCCTCAAAAACGTGGCGCTCTCCTATCTGATGTCGATCGAGGATGACGAGGCCGTGGCGCTGTGCGAAGCGCAGTTTGCCGCGGGACACAACATGACTGATGTGCGGCACGCCCTGACGCTGCTGGCGCACAGCGACCGTGACGACCTGGCGGCGCCTGCGCTGAAAACGTTTGGCGAAAAGTGGGCCCACGACCCGCTGGTCATGGACCAGTGGTTTACCATCCAGGTTACCCGGCCTCAGGCGGATGTGCTGGAGCGGGTACGCTACTTGATGCAGCACCCGGCCTTCTCGATCAAGAACCCCAACAAGGTGCGTGCGCTGGTGGGGGCATTTGCTCAGAACCGAGTGAACTTCCATCGCCTGGACGGGCAGGGCTATGCATTGCTGGCCGATGTGGTGATCGAGTTGAATCGACTCAACCCGGAAATTGCTGCGCGGCTGGTCACGCCGTTGACCCGCTGGCAGCGCTTTGACGAGGCTCGCCAGCAGCTGATGCGCCAGGAACTGATGCGCATTCGCCAGGAGCCGCTCTCGGCGAACGTCTACGAAGTGGTCGAAAAAGCGTTGGCTTAAGATCGTTCTTGCGGTTTAACCAGGGAAAGGAAACGCGCCAGTGACAGATCCGAACAAGCACTATCTACTGATCATCAACGGAAAATCAGCGGGCAACCCTGAGCTGCGCGAGGCGGTAGCCGCCCAGCGCAAGGCAGGGGTTGCCATCACCGTACGCGCGACCTGGGAAGGGGGCGATGCCGCCGACTTTGCGGCCGACGCAGAGGCTTTGGGGGCGACCCACGTGGTGGCCTGTGGCGGTGATGGCACGGTCAACGAGGTGGTCAATGGATTGATGCGCCTGCCCCATGACCACCGCCCCCCGCTGGGTATCGTGCCTCTGGGCAGTGCCAATGATTTCGCCACGTCGGTAGGGCTGCCCCTGGAGCCCGGGCCTGCGCTGCAAGCGGCTGTCTCGCTCGCGGCGGCGCCCATCGATGTGATTCGCATGACGGCGGAAGCCAACGGTGAGCAGTCGATCAGCTACTACGTCAACATGACGACGGGGGGCTTTGGGGCCGAAATTACCTCTTCGACCCCGAAAACCCTCAAACGCATGTTGGGCGGGGGTGCCTACTCGCTGATGGGCGCGCTCAAGGCGTGGCGACACCGCAGTTATCGCGGCACGCTGCATTGGGCCGACAGCGAACAGGCCGCTTCGCTGCTGCTGCTGGCGCTGGGCAATGGGCGTCAATCGGGGGGCGGTCAGGTACTGGCACCCAGGGCCCGGTTGGATGATGGGCGCCTGGATGTCCTGCTGGTCAAGGATTTCCGTTCGGTGCTGGAACTGCCTGCCTTGTTAGGCGAGCTGCAGCATTTTCCGCCGGATGGGCGCTACGTGCGCTACTTCACGGCCAGCCAATTGACCGTGACCACCAAGCCGGACGATGACCCCTGGCCGCTGACCCTGGATGGCGAAGCGAAGCGCTACGAGCGCTTCACGGCCGAGGTAGTGCCGTTGGCGCTCCAGGTACTGCTGCCCGAAGGGTGTGCACTGTTGTCGGCCAATGAACGCCACTAGCCGGTCATTATTGAGTCATTGAATACGATTTTTAAGGAGCTATACGCGATGGTGAATCGACTCTGGATCCCTGTGCTGGCCAGCTTGGCGCTGTTACTCAGTGCCTGTGGCGACAGCCAGGAAGAAGCCAACGTTGCCCCGGAAGAGCCCCCTGCCACGGTGACTGACGAAGAGGGAACGGCGACCTCGGCAGCGGTGCAGGACGACGTGCAAAACGAGGTGCCGGACCCGGAGGAAGTGGAAGACGATATTGAAGCGCGCCAGGCCGCCGAGCAGTTGGAAGCTGCCGAGGCAATGCGCGAAGGTGATGCGAGCGAACCCGGCGCGCCGGAAGCCAACGAGCTGCAGGCCGGGGAAGAGACGCTGGGAGCAGACCCTGAAGAAGCTCTGGACGAGGCCAGTGCCATGCCAGGTGAAACCACGCGCTCTGATGTGGATGACGTGATTGCCGAAACCGAGCGTCGCTTCGAAGAGGCCCAGCGCCAGCTCGAAGAGCAGTTTCAGGAAGTGGAGCAGCAGCGCCCCGAGCTGGAACCCATGGAGAGCGATCGCTTGTCGGGCGACTGGGAAACGGATAGCGCCATCACGAATGGCGCCCGTCTGGACGATGGCCTGGAAGCCACTGACGTGGACGCCCTGATCGAGGACACCGAGCGCCGTTTCGAGGAAGCCCAGCGACGCCTGGAAGAGCAGTTCGAAGAGCTGGAGCGGGAACGGCTGGAAAACTCAGGGGCGCGCAACGGGACGACGTCCCCCTGATCGCATGACCTCTTGAAACGCTAGCGTCATGCGAGAGCGAAAAAAGAAGGCCCGCCAGAGCGGGCCTTCTACATTGGCCTGGGTCATACCGGGCGAATGTTGGATGCCTGAAGGCCTTTTTTACCCTGAGTCACTTCGAAGCTGACTTTTTGACCATCCTGCAGGGTCTTGAAGCCTTCCGCCTGAATTTCGGAGAAGTGGGCAAAGAGATCGTCACCGCCGTCATCGGGAGAGATGAAGCCGTAACCTTTCGTATCGTTGAACCACTTGACAGTACCAGTTGCCATCATTCATATCCTTAACGTGCTTGATGATTAGACGGGCATTCACGGTGTTTGCCCGCGAAATTCACTTTAGAAGCAAATAGCCGGGTCGTCCAGTGGCCCCGAAAACCTTCCCGTCAACGCCTTTTGCGAGCCTGATACGCATGCCTTTTACCTTGATCGACGCGCAGTTCATCCCGTTTCTGGTGGCTATCACGCTGCTCTCTGTCAGCCCCGGGGTGGATACCCTGCTGGTGATCCGCAATACGGCACGCGGTGGCCTGCGCGACGGTATTGCCACCAGCGTGGCCATCTGCTGCGGCCTCTTCGTGCACGCAACGGTGTCGGCACTGGGCATTTCGCTGATTCTTCTGCAATCGGCTTGGGCATTCAATGCGCTCAAGCTGGCCGGTGCGGCCTATCTGATCTGGCTGGGGGTTTCCAGTTTGATGGCCGCCCGTAGAGGAACGCCGCTGCCCGTCAAAGGCGTCATGCAGAACGCTGCGCCTGTCCCGCTCTGGCAGCCCATCAAGGAAGGGTTGCTGTCGAACGTGCTGAACCCCAAGACCGTGGTGTTTTACATGGCCTTCCTGCCGCAGTTCATCGCGCCCACCGACCCCGCCCTGCTGAAGTCGCTGTGGCTGGCAAGCATTCACTTCGTGATTGCCAACGTCTGGCAGATCAGCGTGGTATTGATGGTCGGGGGTGCCAGCAAATGGCTGGCCAGCGCGCGCTTTGCACAAACCCTGAATGCGGCCACGGGGGCGGTGCTGGTCATGTTCGGGCTGCGGCTGGCGCTGGAGCAGCGCCCGGTGTGACCGGGCGCGGGAGGAGAGCGGAGACAGGCTTAGCGTTGAACCAGCGCGCGGTCGTAGCGAACGCTCTGCTCGCTGTCGTTCAATAGCGAGACACCTTCGCTGCTACCGCCGTTGGCCAGGCTCTCGAAGATGACCCGATAGCTCAGTACGGCCTGCACGTAATCGCGGGTTTCGCGGAAGGGGATGCTCTCCACGAACAGGTCGAACGACTCCATGCTGTTACTGCCCAGCCACTGGTCTACGCGACCAGGGCCGGCATTGTAAGCTGCCGTCGCGGCAAGGCGGTTGCCACGGTAACGGTCGAGCTTGTCACGCAGGTAGGTGCTGCCCAGGCGAATGTTCAGTTCGGGGTCGAGTACGCCGTAAGGCCCGGGGTCGCTGAGTCCCAGTTGGCGACTGACCTGCGTGGCGGTGCCGGGCATCAGCTGCATCAGGCCGCGTGCGCCAGCCGGTGACAGCGCCACGGGGTTGTAGGCGCTCTCCCGACGGGTGATCGCCATCAGCAGGAAGGGGTCTACCCCGGTCATGCGGCCCCAATGCAGAAAACTGTCCCGGTAGGCGGGTGGGAAGCGCCACTCCAGGGCATCCCACATCTCACCGGCAATCGTGGTTTGTACCAGCCGGGCATGCCACTGCTGCTGGGCAGCGTAGTCGGCGAGGGCGCGAGCCTGGTAAGGCGACGCTTCGCGAACGGCATGCAGCCACTCGCTGTTGGCCAGGCCCTCTTCACCAATGCGCAACAGCGCTTGCGTGCGCTGTACGGCGGGCAGTCGCGCGATATCCTCGCGGGTGGCTTCGTCGAAGTGGTGGCGCTCGTGGTTGAGTCGGTACGGCTGGCCGATTTTTTCAGCGGCGGCAAAGCCATAGAAGCTACGGTCCAGAGCGGCCTGCTGGTAGCGCGCCTGAGCAGCTTCCTGATTACCCAGCTGTTCGTTGGCGCGTCCCAGCCAGTACTGCCAGCGGCTGCTCTCCTGCTGGCTGGCGGGCATCTCTGCAATCCAGTGGATGACATCGGTCCATTGGCGCTCCGCCAGGGCGCGGCGCACCCGAAGCTCCAGCACCCGTTCGCTCTGCAAGGAAGGCAGCACGCTGTCTACCCAGCTCAGCGTGCCGGGCACGTCGCGCACCAGGGCGTAGAAGGCCAGTTCCTCCTCGATGACCTGCTGGTCGCTGGGCGCCAGCGTCAGGCGCGGGGCGATCTGTTGCCAGGCGGCAAAGGCACGGGGCGTGTCTTCGCGGGTATAGCGCTGCATGGCCGCCTGATAGAACGCTGCCGTGGCGGCGCATTCAGGCCCCAGGCAAGTGGGGGCCGTGGTCAGGCTGCTGAGGCTTGTGTTGGCCCGCTCCGCCGTATCGATGGCCGTTTGCCACTGGCCGCTGAGCAATCCTCCCAGGTAAGTGCTCAGGCGCTGCTCGCCTGCTTGCCAAGCCAGCATCTTGCGCTCCCAAATGGCGGTGGCATCGATGGTGCCATCCGCGCGCAGGCGGCTGAACAGGGCGTTGCAGGCGTCGGGCTGTGAGCTGCCCACGCGCCACAGCGCCAGGCCCGCCGTGCGTGCCTGTTCGGGGGCGCGGTCGAGGAGTGCCGTGTAGTAGTAGCACTGCCGTGCCGTACCGGCGGGTTCGCCATCGGCGACGGCCAGCAGGTCGCTGAAACGGCCCGCATAGCCGTAGTTGGCAATGGCCTGGCCGCGCAGCCACTCGCCCAAGGGGGAGTCACCGTGCTGCTTGATGAACTGCAGTACCTGGCTGACAGAGACGTTGGGCAACTGCTGGCGTAACCGGTGATACTCCACATAGCCGCTGAGGATATGCCCGTCGATGGCGCTCTGGTCGATTTGTTGCCACTGCTGCTGGCGGGCGGCGTTCAATGCATCGCGCATGGCCTCGTCCGAGGCGGCCCAGGACGCAGATGGCAGGCCGATCAGTGCCGCGGCACACAGCGTGCGAAGGGTAGAACGAAATGGCGTTGCCTGCATGGCACTCCCTCTTTAACTGGAACTGGCTGATATGACGGTCGAGTAGGTGATGGCCACCGTCGCGTGGCCGTCGCGATCATGAACTATTTGGCCAAATGACGTTCTGACCATTGTACCCTGAGAGGATTCCCTGACGATGGCACGATTATCTAGCTGGTGGTTGTTTCGTCGCTTGAAAGGTCGGGCCTGGGCCATCAAACGAGTAGCCCGTGCGCTCACGCTTTTCCTGCCCATGACCCGCGACGTACTGCGTGGTAGCTTCAGGCCGGTGCCTTGGGCCGCCTTCGGTACCATGGCTCTGGCACTGGCCTATCTGGTCATGCCCTTTGATCTCATCCCTGATTTCCTGGTCATCATTGGCCTGGTCGACGATGTGCTGATCGTCGGTTGGCTGTTGAACCGTGTGGATCGCCACCTGACCGAATATCGGGCCTGGAAGGCCGAGAACGAGGCAGCGTCGACGGCTGCCTGATCGGCGCGGCTGGTTGGCTAGCGCTTGAAATCCCATCACTTATCCCCATATTGCCTTCATCCTGTTTGACGCCTCTGCCTGGCTGGCAGAGGCGACACGCCACACGAAATAGATGAGGGCTAAGCGCATGACCACGGCGAACCACGAAGAAACCCTTGGCTTTCAAACCGAAGTCAAGCAGCTTCTGAACCTGATGATCCACTCCCTGTACTCCAACCGGGAGATATTCCTGCGTGAGCTGATTTCCAACGCAGCGGATGCCTGCGACAAGCTGCGCTATGCAGCCCTGGACAACGACGCCCTGTACGAAGGTGACAGCGAGCTGCGCATCGAAATCGAGCACGACCGTGATGCCAACACCATTACCTTGCGTGACAACGGTATCGGCATGAATCGCGAAGATGTCATCGCCAACCTGGGGACCATCGCCCGTTCAGGCACCGCCGAGTTTCTCAAGCAGCTTTCCGGTGAACAGCAGAAGGATGCCAAGCTGATCGGTCAGTTCGGTGTCGGTTTCTATTCTGGCTTCATTGTGGCAGACGAAGTCGCCGTGCGCACTCGCAAGGCGGGCACCGCCGCGTCGGAAGGCGTCGAGTGGCGCTCGCGGGGCGAAGGTGAGTTCACCGTGGCCGATATCGAGCGCGAGGTGCACGGCACCGAGATCACCCTGCACCTGAAAGAAGATGCCAAGGAGTTTGCCGACGACTATCGCCTGCAAAGCCTGGTGCGCAAGTACTCCGATCACATCGAAGTGCCGGTGCGCATGCCCAAGGTCGAGACCGCCCGTGACGACGAGGGCAACGAGATCGAAGGCAGTGAAGTCACCACCTGGGAAACCGTCAACGAAGCGACGGCGCTGTGGGCACGTCCCAAGAGCGATGTGTCGGACGACGAATACAAGGCGTTCTACAAGCACGTGGCACATGACTTCAGCGACCCGCTGACCTGGAGCCACAACAAGGTCGAGGGCAAGCTGGAGTACACCAGCCTGCTCTACGTGCCGGGCCGTGCACCGTTCGACATGTTCGACCGTGACGGTTCCCGAGGCGTCAAGCTGTACGTTCAGCGGGTATTCATCATGGATGACGCCGAACAGTTCCTGCCGCTCTACCTGCGTTTCATCAAGGGCGTGCTGGACACCCGCGACCTGTCGCTGAACGTCTCTCGTGAGCTGCTGCAGCAGGACCCCAAGGTCGACAAGATCAAGGGTGCCTTGACCAAGCGTGCCCTGGACATGCTCAAGAAGCTTTCCAAGGATAGCGAACAGTACCAGACGTTCTGGAACACCTTTGGCAGCGTGCTGAAAGAAGGGCCGGGTGAAGACTTCGCCAACCGCGAGAAAATCGCCGGTCTGCTGCGCTTTGCTTCCACGCATACCGATACGTCCGCCCAGGAGCATTCTCTGGCCGAATACGTCGAGCGCATGAAGGAAGGTCAGAAGAAGATCTACTACGTGGTGGCCGACAGCTTCAATGCCGCGAAGAACAGTCCTCACCTGGAGATCTTCCGCAAGAAAGGTATCGAGGTGCTGCTACTCTCCGATCGTATCGATGAGTGGCTGATGAGCCACCTGACCGAGTTCGATGGCAAGTCTTTCGCCGACGTGGCCAAAGGCGAGCTGGACCTGGGCGATGTCGAAGACGAAGCCGAAAAGCAGGCTCAAGAAGAGACCGCCAAGGCAAAAGAGGCGTTGGTCAAGCGCGTTCAGGAAGCGCTGGGCGAGCACGTGCAGTCGGTGAAGGTCACTCACCGCCTGACCGACTCGCCTGCCTGTGTGGTGCTGCCGGAGCATGAGATGGGCTATCAGATGCGACGCATCATGGAGGCCGCGGGGCAGAAACTGCCCGAAGTGAAGCCCATTCTCGAGCTCAACCCCGATCATGCGCTGGTGGCGAGGCTAGAAGGCAGCGAAGGCGAACTGTTTGCCCAGCTGGCGCATATTCTGCTCGATCAGGCGATCATTGCCGAAGGTGGCCACCTGGACGACCCGGCGGCTTACGTGAAGCGGCTGAACAGCGTGCTGACCGCGTGATGCCCATCCGTTGAGGGATGCGGCCCGCCTGGCCTGCCAGGCGGGCCGTTTGTTTTTCGGCCTGTTTTGAACGGCGAAGGCGGCCGTTGGTGATAAAGTAGGTGATCACTATGAATGCTAAACGATCAGGATGTCATCATGGCGGATGAGCAACAGATTAAGGTCGCCGTGCTGGGCGGGGGGAGTTTTGGTACCGCCTTGGCCAGCATTGCGGCAGACAACGGTGCCCAGGTGCGCCAGTGGATGCGTGACGAAGCGCTGGTGGCGCAGATCAATCAGGAGCACCGTAATGGCCGCTACCTGCCCGATTATCCGATCAACCCTGCCGTCGAGGCGTCCACTGACCTGGAAGCCGTCCTGGTGGGCGCGGAGCTGGTGCTGATCGCCATTCCCTCCAAGGCGTTTCGCAGCGTGGTGCAGGCGGCCAAACCGTGGCTGACCGCCCAGCAGATTCTCGTCAGCACCACCAAGGGGATCGAGCAGGAGAGTTTTCTGCTGATGAGCCAGGTGCTGGAGCAGGAGACCGGCTTTAGCCATATTGGCGTGATTGCGGGCCCTAACCTGGCCTCCGAGATTGCCGATAAACAGCTGACCGCGACCGTGATTGCCAGCGCCGATGCCCTGACGCGTACCAGGGTGCAGCAGGTGCTGGGGTGTCGCTATTTCCGCGTTTACGCCAGTAATGACCGGCACGGCGTCGAATTGGGCGGGGCACTCAAGAATATCTATGCCATCGCCGCAGGCATGGCAGCGGCACTGGGCATGGGTGAAAACACCCGCAGCATGCTGATGACCCGTGCTCTGGCGGAGATGAGCCGGTTTGCCGTGGCCCAGGGGGCCAATCCGATGACGTTTCTGGGGTTGGCGGGAGTAGGTGACTTGATCGTGACCTGCTCCTCGAACCTGTCGCGTAACTATCGGGTGGGGTATGCGCTGGGCGAGGGGCGTGACCTGGAAGCTGCGGTAGAAGCGTTGGGGCAGGTCGCGGAAGGGGTCAATACTGTCAAGCTGGTGTGCGCCAAGGCTGAGGAGTTGGGCGTTTACATGCCGCTGGCGGAAGGGCTGAAGCGGGTGCTGTTCGATGGCGTGCCCGCCCAGGAAATGGCGCGCACGCTGATGCTGGGTGAGCAAAGCAGCGACGTCGAATTCATTCTGCCCCGTGAGGCCGTACAGCAGGCGCATCGGGAACAGACATCGCCCCCTCGAGTGGCGGTCAGCAAAGGAGATGTTCATGAGTGACCAGGGAAATCAGGCGCTGCGCCATGGTGGTGCGAGCCCACTGCTGATCATGCGGCATGGTGAAGCCGCTCCCGGCTTTCCAGACCCGGTGCGTGCGCTGACTCGCCGCGGCGAACAGGAGGCGGGCGCCATGGCGCGCTGGCTGGCCGCGCGGGTCAGTGAAGGAGAGCTTGCCACCCCCGTGCTGTATGCCAGCCCGTATGTGCGTGCGCAGCAAACCGCTGAGCATATCCGTGATGCCTTGGGCATTCCCTTGAATACCTTGCCGTTCATCACGCCAGACGATCCCGCCAGCGACGTTGCCGAGTGGCTGATGGCACAACAGCCCCAAGGGCCCATCATGCTGGTCAGCCATATGCCGCTGGTGGGCGAGTTGGCAGGGTTGTTGATCGAAGGCTCGCCGAGCCAAGGGCTGGGTTTCCCCACGGCGGCCATTGCCGAGCTGGAGGCCGACGTCTGGGCAGCAGGGTGCGCTCAGCTGCAGCGCTTCACCCAGCCCAGCCAGCTGTAGCGGCTGGTTGTAGAGGCTAGTTGTAGAAAGTAGCTGTAGAGAGTAGCTGTTGAAAATAGCTGAGCGAGTCCCCCACCACGCAAAGCGGCTGCCGAAGCAGCCGCTCATGGTGATGCACTGGCACTGGGGGCGCGTTACAGCAAAGCGTCCAGCTTGGTCTTGAGCAGGTCGTTCACCTGCTGGGGGTTGGCGGTGCCGCGAGAGGCCTTCATGACCTGGCCCACGAAGTAGCCGATCATCTTGCCGCGCTTCTCGGGCTCCGAATCGCGGTACTGAGCGACCTGGGCCGGGCTCTCGGCGATGACCTGATCGATCATGCCTTCGATGGCGCCAGTATCGGTCACCTGCTTCAGCCCTTTGGCATCGATGATGGCATCGGCGCTCTCCCCTTGGCCGTTCCACAGCGCCTGGAAGACCTGCTTGGCGGCCTTGCCGTTGATGGTGCCATCGAGCACGCGGCGTACCACTTCGCCCAGCTGCTGGGCCGAGACGGGGCTGTTCTGAATGCTCAGGTTTTCCCGGTTCAATGCACCGGACAGCTCGCCCTGAACCCAGTTGGCCGCCTGTTTGGCATCGCCGCACACCCGGTGGACTTCCTCGAAGAACTCCGCCATTTCGCGGCTGGCCGAGAGTACGCTGGCATCGTAAGCCGATAGCCCCAGCGCGTCCTGGAAACGAGCGCGCTTGTCGGCAGGCAGTTCCGGCAACTGGCTGCGCAGATGCTCCAGGTACGCTTCATCGAGGACCACGGGCAGCAGGTCGGGGCAGGGGAAGTAGCGGTAATCGTTGGCTTCTTCCTTGGTGCGCATGCTGCGGGTCTCATCGCGCTCCGGGTCGTACAGGCGGGTTTCCTGCACCACGCTGCCGCCATCTTCGATCAGCTCGATCTGACGCTCGACTTCGAAGGCGATGGCGCGCTCCACGAAGCGGAACGAGTTGACGTTCTTGATTTCCGCGCGCGTGCCGAACGCTTCCTGGCCTTTGGGGCGCACCGAGACGTTGACATCACAGCGCATCGAGCCTTCGGCCATGTTGCCGTCGGAAATGCCCAGGTAGGTCACGATGGAGTGGATGGCCTTCAGATAGGCCGCTGCTTCCTTGGCGTTGCGCATGTCCGGTTCGGAGACGATCTCCAGCAGCGGGGTGCCTGCGCGGTTCAGGTCGATGCCGGTCATGCCGTGGAAGTCTTCATGCAGCGACTTGCCTGCATCTTCTTCCAGGTGGGCATGGTGGATGCGGATGCGCTTGGTGGTGTCGTCGTCCAGGGTGATTTCCACCTCGCCAGCGCCCACGATGGGGTGATACATCTGGCTGGTCTGGTAGCCCTTGGGCAAGTCGGGGTAGAAGTAGTTCTTGCGGTCGAAGACCGATACTTCCGGGATCTCGGCATGGACGGCCAGGCCGAACTGAACGGCCATGGCGACCGCCTGTTCGTTCAAGACGGGCAGTACACCAGGTAGGCCCAGATCAACGGCGCAGGCCTGGGTGTTCGGCTCGGCGCCAAACGCCGTCGAGGCGCCGGAAAATATCTTGGAACGCGTTGCGAGCTGAACGTGGACCTCGAGCCCAATCACGGTTTCCCATTGCATCAGGCGTTCTCCTCGGCAAAGGCAGGCAGTTTGAGATGCCAGTCGGTGGCTTGCTGGAACTGGTGAGCGACGTTGAGCAGCTGCGCTTCGGCAAAGTGCGTGCCGAGAATTTGCAGGCCCACCGGGCGGCCGCCCGCAAATCCGGCCGGAACGCTGATGCCGGGAATGCCCGCCAGGTTCACGGCAATGGTGTAGATATCCTGCAGGTACATCGACACCGGGTCTTTCTTCGCGCCCAGGTCGAAAGCGGGCGTGGGCGATGCGGGGCCCATCAGTACATCGACATCTTCGAAGGCGTCGAGGAAGTCCTGACGAATCAGGCGACGCACCTTCTGGGCCTTGGTGTAATAAGCGTCGAAGAAGCCTTCCGACAGGGTGTGTGTGCCAATCAGGATACGCCGCTTGACCTCTTCACCAAACCCTTCGGCCCGCGAGCGGGTGTAAAGGTCGATCAGGTCGGCAGGCGCCTTGCAGCGGTGACCGAAGCGCACGCCGTCGAAGCGCGACAGGTTGGAGGAAGCTTCAGCGGGGGCAATCACGTAGTAGGCCGGGATGGCGTAGTGCGTGTGGGGCAGGCTGACCTCCCGCACCGTGGCACCCAGCGACTCGTAAACCTTGACGGCGTCACGCACGGCTTGCTCGACTTCCGGGTCGAGGCCGTCGCCAAAATACTCCTTGGGCAGGCCGATTTTCAGGCCTGACAGCGGCGCGTTGAGTGTTTCGGTGTAGTCAGGCACGCCACGGGCGACGCTGGTGGAGTCGCGCAGGTCGTGCCCGGCAATCACGTTGAGCAGCAGGGCGCAATCCTCTGCGGTACGTGCCATCGGGCCTGCCTGGTCGAGGCTTGAGGCGTAGGCAATCATGCCGTAACGGGAGACGCGCCCATAGGTGGGCTTCAATCCGGTGATGCCGCAGAACGCGGCCGGCTGACGAATGGAGCCGCCGGTGTCGGTGCCCATGGCCGCGGGGACGAGCCCTGCCGCTACCGCCGCCGCGCTACCGCCGGAGCTGCCGCCGGGGACTGCCGTCAGGTCCCAGGGGTTCTTGACCGCACCATAGTGGCTGTTTTCGTTGGACGAGCCCATGGCGAACTCGTCCATATTGGTCTTGCCGAGGCTGATGGTGCCAGCGGCCGCCAGCTTTTCCACCACGGTGGCATCGTAAGGCGCGATGAAATTATCGAGCATTTTGGAGCCGCAGGTGGTCTTGACGCTCTGGGTGCAGAAAATGTCTTTCAGCGCCAAGGGGATGCCAGCCAGCTTGCTCGCCTTGCCTGCCGCCCGTGCCTGGTCGGCGGCTTCGGCCGTGTTCAGCGCCTGCTCGGCGGTCACCGTGATGAAGCTGTTGAGCTTGCCATCGGCTTTTTCGATGCGCTGCAAAAAGTGGGAGGTCAGCTCTCGGCTGGAGAGTTCACCGCTATCCAGGGCGGCGGCGAGCTGCGTTACGGTTTTATCGTGCATGACCCGGAAGCTCCGTTCGGGGGCGAATGAAATAAGCAGAAACGAGCGGGGTGCGGTGGTTATTCAACCACGCGAGGCACCAGATACAGGCCGTTTTCCACTGCCGGAGCACAGCGCTGGAAAGCGTCGCGCTGATTGGTTTCGGTGACTTCGTCAGCGCGCAGGCGCTGCGTGGCATCCAGCGGGTGGGCCAGTGGCGCCACGCCTTCGGTATCCACGCTCTGGAGCTGGTCGACCATGTCCAGAATGCGGCTGAGATCGTCGACGAAGCTACTGGCTTGGTCATCGCTGACGGCGAGTCGGGCCAGATGTGCGGCCCGGCGCACATGAGATTCTTCAAGCGCCATGATCGAGGTTTCCTCGCAAACGTGATGGAACATATTCCGCTTTGAGCGGTATACATACGGTCATCTTAAATTCGTCTTGTGGAGCAGACGTGGAAAATAGCCGCAAAAGGTACCACATATTGCCCCCCTCGGGCACTATTGGGCACGACTCGTGCTTGCTGCCAAGGGGTTGCGGTGATACCGTTTGCATCCGCACAGGGTTCCCGGTCTGCACTAGGTAACAACATCCATGTTCAAACGTTTGAGGGGGCTGTTTTCCAGCGATCTGTCGATCGACTTGGGTACGGCCAACACACTGATTTATGTACGCGGTCGTGGCATCGTGCTCGATGAACCGTCCGTAGTCGCCATCCGCCAATCCGGTAGCATGCGCAGCGTGGCTTCGGTCGGCGCCGACGCGAAGCGTATGCTCGGTCGCACGCCTGGCAATATCACGGCCATTCGACCCATGAAGGACGGCGTCATTGCCGACTTTACCGTTACCGAGCAGATGCTCCAGCACTTCATTCGCAAGGTGCATCAGAGTACGTTTCTGACGCCCAGCCCGCGTGTCCTGGTCTGCGTGCCCTGCATGTCGACTCAGGTAGAGCGCCGTGCCATCCGCGAGTCCGCCGAAGGGGCGGGTGCCCGCGAAGTCTTCCTGATCGAAGAGCCCATGGCTGCGGCCATCGGTGCAGGCTTGCCGGTAGAAGAAGCGCAGGGGTCGATGGTGGTGGACATTGGTGGCGGTACCACCGAGATCGCCATCATCTCACTCAACGGGGTAGTCTATTCCGAATCGATCCGCGTAGGCGGTGACCGTTTTGACGAGGCGATCACCGCGTACGTGCGCCGCCATTACGGTAGCCTGATCGGCGAAGCCACGGCCGAGCGCATCAAGGAAGAGATCGGGTGTGCCTACCCGGGTGGCGAGCTGCGCGAGATCGACGTGCGCGGCCGTAACCTGGCAGAGGGCATCCCGCGAAGCTTCACGCTCAACTCCCACGAGATTCTCGAGGCGCTCCAGGAAACGCTGGGCTCTATCGTATCTGCCGTCAAGAGCGCGCTGGAGCAGTCGCCCCCCGAGCTTGCCTCGGACATCGCTGAACGCGGCCTGGTGCTGACCGGCGGTGGCGCGCTGCTGCGTGACCTCGACAAGCTGATCGCCGAAGAGACGGGCCTGCCGGTCATCGTGGCCGAAGATCCGCTGACCTGCGTGGCGCGTGGCGGTGGCAAGGCGCTGGAGATGATTGACCAGCATACCTTTGAGTTACTGTCGAGCGATTGATCGCAGCGGTTTGACGCGGGGGATTGCCTATTAAACCGCTGTTTTCTCACGGGCCGTTACCCGGTTACCGGCTTTTCTTCTGTGTGCTGGCGGCAAGCGTGCTGATGTTTGTCGACCAGCGTTTCACGCGCATGGAAGATATTCGCGCCCAGATGACCATGGTCGTTGCCCCCATTCAGTGGGTGGTGAGCGTGCCCAGCGACATCTTGAACTGGGGGGCGCTGGCGCTCTCTGACCAGCAAGCGCTGGTGGATGAGAATCGCCGCCTGCGAGAGCAGATCCTGACGCTGTCCCATCGTGGGCAGCGGCTTGCCAACCTGACCGCCGAAAACGCCGAGCTGCGCACGCTGCTCAAGGCGGGCGAGCGTCGTGAGATTCCCTACATCACGGCCGAATTGCTGTCGCTGGACAACGACCCCTTTACCCATCAAATGGTCGTCGACCGAGGGCATCGTAACGGCGCCTATGTCGGACAGCCAGTGATCGATGCGTCTGGGTTGGTCGGTCAGGTGACCGCTGTGTCTGCCTACTCCAGCCGCGTGCTGTTGCTGGCGGATGCAAGTCATGCCTTGCCGGTTCAGGTCAATCGAAACGGCCTGCGTTTCATTGTGCAGGGCACCGGCCGTTATGGCAGCGTCAGCGTGCTGCACGTACCGGATACTGCCGACATTCGCGAAGGAGACTTGTTGACCACCTCCGGGTTGGCGGGTCGCTTTCCTCCTGGGTATCCCGTGGCCCGTGTCACCGAGGTGTACCATGACCCCGGCCAACCGTTTGCACGTGTCATGGCCGAGCCTGCCGCCCAGCTGCAACGCTCACGGCATTTTCTGATGCTCTTTCCACCGCCCCGCGAAGAGTTCGACGCGTCTAACTGGGATGAGTCCATGGATATCTCGGCGCAGGCCGTGCATGCCGCTCAGCGTCTGGCCGAGTCTCATTCACAGGAGGCGCCTTGATGGCTAGGGCTCCCGTTGTGCCGCTGTTCGCCGTTTGGCTGAGCCTGCTGCTGGCGCTGTGCTTGCAGGTCATGCCGGTGGCGGATGGCTGGCAGGTGTTTCGCCCCGAATGGGTGGGCCTCATGCTCATCTACTGGAGCATGCGCTCACCGGACCGAGTCGGGGTCTTTCACGGCTTCGTGGTGGGCCTGCTGCTGGACCTGATCGAAGGGACCGCGCTGGGCCAACACGCGCTCATCTTGTCGCTGTTGGCGTTTCTGGCTGCCATGGTCTATCCACGTTTTCGCGCTTATTCGCTGGTGCAGCAGGCCGTGCTGGTGCTGGTGCTGCTGGGGCTGGTGCAGCTGGTCGAGCAGTGGTTGCGTACCTTGACCGGCGAGTTTTCGATCCACCTCTCCTTCCTGATTCCCTCGCTGATGAGTGCGCTGTTGTGGCCTTGGCTGGCCACCATGCTGGTGGCTCTGGAGCGGCGCATGATGAGCAGTGGAACATGAGCGAGGTGATTTCCGGCGCATCCTCCCCGCCGGTGCTCTGCCTGGCGTCTGCGTCGCCGCGTCGCAAGGCGCTGCTGGCGTCGATTGGCGTGCCTGTCAGCGTGCTGCCCAGCGATATCGATGAAACGCCGCTGGCCGATGAGTCGGCCTTGGCGTATGTGGAGCGGCTGGCCATCGCCAAGGCCAGCGCGGCCATGGGCCGAACGCACTTGCCGGTGCTCGGGTCGGATACGGCAGTCGTGGTGGCGGGGGATATTCTTGGCAAGCCCCGAGACCAGCAACATGCCGCCGAGATGTTGAAACGGCTCTCGGGGGGTACGCATCAAGTACTGACCGCGGTGGCAGTGAGTGGGCCGCTGGGTATACTCTCATGTTGTGTCACGACTCATGTCACCATGCGCTCATTGAGCCGCGAGGAAATCGCCTGCTATTGGCAGACCGGTGAGCCCGTGGACAAAGCCGGTGGCTATGCCATACAAGGGCTTGCTTCGGTGTTCGTCGAAGAAATTCAGGGCAGTCACTCTGCCGTCGTGGGGCTGCCGCTATTTGAAACCACGCGCTTGCTTGTCCAGCAGGGAGTGCCCGTTTGGGCGGGCCGATATCCAACGTAGCGATTGGGCCCGCCCTGGCACCTGGCGACGACCGCTGCGCTGGCACGGAACCGGATATTCAATAAGGAATTGTGCATGAGCGGTGAAGTCCTTATCAATTTGACGCCCATGGAGACCCGCGTCGCGCTGGTGGAAAATGGCGTGTTGCAGGAGGCGCTCATCGAGCGTTCTCGTCGCCGTGGGATCGTGGGTAATATCTACAAAGGCAAAGTGGTTCGCGTACTGCCTGGCATGCAGGCTGCCTTTGTCGATATTGGCCTTGAACGCGCCGCTTTCATTCATGCCCATGAAGTGATGCCGCCCGGCACCCCCAGCGATGAGCAGCAGACCATCGGGCAGTTGCTGCACGAAGGTCAGGCTCTGGTCGTGCAGGTCACCAAGGACCCTATCGGCACGAAAGGGGCGCGGCTGACTACCCATCTCTCGATTCCTTCGCGTTACCTGGTCTACATGCCGGACTCGCCTCACCATGGTGTTTCCCAGCGCATCGAAGACGAACGCGAGCGTGAGCGGCTGAAAGCGCTGCTGGACAAGAGCATCGCAGAACAGACCATCGACGTGACGGGTGGCTTCATCGTGCGCACGGCGGCAGAAGGCGTGGGCGATGAAGAGCTGGCCAGCGACATGTATTTTCTGCTGCGTATCTGGCGCAAGGTCAGCGAGCGCAAGATCACCGCTTCCCCGCCTAGCGTGATCTATGACGACTTGCCGCTGTTCATGCGCACCCTGCGTGACGTCATGCGCGATGACATCGAAAAAGTGCGCATCGACTCCCGGGAAAACTTCGTCAAGCTGGTCGAGTTTGCCGAAGAGTTCATGCCCGACGCGGTGGACCGTATCGAGTACTACCCGGGCGAGCGACCGATTTTTGACCTCTACAGCGTCGAAGACGAGATTCAGAAAGCCCTGGGGCGCAAGGTGCAGCTCAAATCCGGTGGGTATCTGGTCATCGATCCTACCGAAGCCATGACGACCATCGACGTCAACACCGGTGGGTACGTCGGTCATCGCAATCTGGAAGAGACCATTTTCAAGACCAACCTGGAAGCCGCGACGGCCATTGCCCGTCAGTTACGGCTGCGCAACCTGGGCGGTATCATCATTATCGACTTCATCGACATGGTGGATGTCGAGCATCAGCGTCAGGTGCTTCGCGTATTGGAAAAGGCGCTGGAGCGTGACCATGCAAAAACCAAATGTACCGGGGTAACCGAGCTGGGGCTGGTGCAGCTGACCCGCAAGCGTACGCGGGAAAGTCTCGAACAAA
Source organism: Halomonas sp. C22 (assembly GCF_007655045.1). Taxonomy (NCBI): domain Bacteria; kingdom Pseudomonadati; phylum Pseudomonadota; class Gammaproteobacteria; order Oceanospirillales; family Halomonadaceae; genus Halomonas; species Halomonas sp. C22. The sequence continues at coordinate 146,973 of NZ_VBVC01000006.1, forward strand.
CGCTGTGCGAGGCCTGTCCCACCTGCGCCGGCCGCGGCACTTTGAAGACCCCCGAAACCATCTGCTACGAAATCTTCCGCGAAATCCTGCGTGAAGAGCGTGCCTACAGCGCAGAAACCTACATGGTGCTGGCCTCTCAGCCGGTGGTGGATCGTTTGTTGGATGAAGAGTCGGCGGCCGTGGCTGACCTGGAAACCTTCATCAACAAGACCATTCGCTTTCAGGTCGAGCAGCACTACTCCCAAGAGCAGTACGATATCGTACTCATGTGATGGCTGCGTCAAGCTCCTTACTCCGCCTCTTGCTTCGCGTCGTACTGGTGACGCTGGCAGTACTGCTGGGCCTGCTGGCGTTACTACTGTTGACGCTGCGCGTGGCCCTCAGCCAGAGTGAGGCACTCGCGCCACGCATCGAAGCCGTGCTGGAAGCCAGAATCGGTGCGCCGGTGAGTATCGGGCAAGTATCGCTCTCGTTGGCGCGCAATGATCTGCGTTTCCTGCTCGAAGACCTGCGTATCGATACCCCTCAAGGCGACCCGCTGGCTGCCGTCGAGCGCGTGCATTTACGCCTGGATGGTTTGGCGAGCCTGCGCCATTGGGCACCCATTTTCAGCGATGCCCGCATGGCGGGCCTCGAGTTCCACCTCTATCAAACCCCTGGAACCACCTGGGGATGGCCGGCGCCCGCCAGGCTTCCCTTGGGCATGGCCCCGCAGCCGGATATCGATCTGGCGTTGATCGACGCCTGGGCAGGGTTGTTGCTCCGGCAGCGTCTGTGGGTAGACAACAGCCGCGTGCTGCTGCATGGGCGTGAGCAGACGGTGCTGTTGCATGCACCGTCGCTGGTGCTGGATGGCGACGAGCGTCGGACGCGGCTCTCTGGCGAGTTGAATGTCGTGGAAGACCCCGACCAGCAAGCCGCGGCGCTGCCTGCCATCACCATGGGCGCCGAGATGCAGCCAGGTGCGCGTGGCTTGAGTGATTTTTCGGCCGCGCTGCAGATGAATATGCAGCTGGATCATCTGGTGGTGCTGGCAGCGCTGTTTCGACCCGAGCAGATGCCGTATCTGGAGCAGGCGGGCGGTCAGGTCCAGCTATGGGGACGCTGGCGAGAAGGTCGCCTTGAGGATGCCCGACTTGCGGTCGATATGCCCGAGCTGACCCTGCGCCGGGATGTGGAGTATGCCGTGCTGCGCAACATCCAGGCCTCCGGGCAGTGGCAGCGCAACGGGGAGGGCGGTGAAGCCTGGCTGAGCGGCAACGCAGAAAGCGTCGAGTGGGCACAGCCAGAGGGCATCAGCGATGGTCCTGCCCTACCTTACCACTGGTATCTGGCCCACGAGCCCGGCCGTTGGGAACTGCGCACCAGCGCCTTCGAACTGGCCTCGCTGGCCGCCTGGCGCGAGTACGCCCTGTTGCCCGAGTCGCTGACGCGGGTGCTGCAAACCCTGGCCCCCCGAGGGCAGGTGCAGGGGCTGCGGCTAGGACAGCGTGAAGGGCGCTGGGGGGTCGATGCCGCGCTGACCAACGTTGCGGTCGACCCGTGGCAGCAGGCACCCGGTGGTGGCCCTCTGGATGCCTGGGTGCAGGCGCGTGACCTGCGTGGCCGGGTGACCTTCAGCAGTGCGGGCAACAGCGAACTCTACTTCCCGCAGCTCTTCGAAGCGCCCATGCAGCTGGGGCATGCCGAGGGCGTGGTGGAGTGGGTCTACGATGGCCCACGTACCATGATCAGCGGGCGTGAGCTTAAAGTCGATTGGGATGGCGCCCGCATCGAGGGTGGCTTTGGCCTGATCACGGGGCAGCAGCGTGGTCAGTTTGGTCTCGACCTCGCCTTCGAGAATGTCGATGCCGTGGAGCGCCCGTTAGGGCAATGGTTGCCGCTGGGTGTGTTGGGGCCGGAGTTGCGTGAATGGTTGCAAAAAGACATCGGTGGCCGAGTGCCGCAGGGGGCGCTCAAGATGAGTCTGCCGTTTGGAGAGCGCGGTAGCGCACCGCCATTTTCCGCCACGCTGGCGCTGCTGGTGCGCGAGGGGTACTTGCCGATTGCCGATGGTTGGCCGCTGCTGGAAGAGGTCGATGGTCGCCTGATATGGCAAGGTGGAGAGCTGAAGGCACAAGTGACGAGTGCACAGAGCCAGGGTGTCCAGCTATCCGAGGGGGCCGTCCAGTTGGATGAAGACAACGTGCTGCGTCTGTCGGGACACTTGCACAGTGATGGCGCCTCGCTGCTGCGCTTTCTCAAGGCCACGCCAGAGGCGGGCGGGTTACCGCTCGACGAGCTCAGTGCCGAAGGCGTGGTAGAAGGCTCCTTGGCGGCGGTCGTGCCTTTGGCGCATCCAGAAGGACTGTCGCTGGATATCAACGTGGTGCCTTCTCTGGAGGTCGTGCGCTATCAACCACTACCCTTGTCACTGCGTCAGGTCGAAGGCGAGGTGAACTGGCAGCAGTCGGGCGAGCAGCGTGCGCTGCTGGGTAACCTGCAGGGGCGTTGGCAAGGTGGGGGAATCCGGGCCGACTTTGATGAAGATCAGCAGCGGGTGCAGCTCAGCGGCGATGTAGACAGCGCAGCGCTCTGGGCATTGGCGGACATGCCGGACACGGCGCGCGAAGTACTGCGTGGGCGAACGACCTGGGAAGGCGTGGTGGATTGGGGGGACAGCCCCACCTTGACCCTGCAAAGCCAGCTGGTCGGGCTGACTAGCCAGTTGCCCGAGCCGTTCGACAAACGTGCCGAGCAGCCTTGGCCGTTGCGGGTGCGTGCCGACGTTTCCAGGTCCAGAGGAGAAGTACGGATTGCCGATCTGCTGGCCATGCGTCTGGCGCTCAGAGAGCCAGAGGGGTTGGCGGGAGCGGTCGCGCTGGGTAGCGTGGCACCCCTGGTAGACTGGCCCCAGCAGTCTGGCTGGAAAATAGATGCATCGCTGGAGCATATCGACCCTCTGGCTTGGCAGCAGGCCGTGTCGCCGCTTTTCGACAGTGGTGCGGATGGGCTGACGACGCCAGGGGAGTTGCCGACCCTCGAAGCCGTGCTGAGGACGTCCTGTTTACGTTATCGAGACGAGTGTCTGGGCGCCATGACGGCGTCCGGCAGTGCCGAGGCGGACCGAGCGCAGCTGCAAATCAATGGTGAGCTGCTGTCGGGACGCTTGAGCTATCAGCCTCGCGAGGCTCGTCCGCTGGATGTGGTGGTGAGCTATCTGGCCGCTGACCGTCTGCTTGACTTGCCCGGTGAGGAGCAGGCCAACGCCGTCTCTGCACCAGACTCCTGGCTGGATGAGATCACCACCGAATACGCGGCTCCAGCCCCTATCCCCGAATGGCTGGCCTCCGTGCCCGATGGGCGATTGCGACTGGCCGAACTGAGTGTTGGCAATGGCCTTTACGGTCCTCTGACGGCGTATTGGCAAACGAACGATCAGCGTCTCTCGATTGCGCCGGTGGGGCTGACGTTGGGGCAGCTCTCGGCGCGTGGCGAGCTGCACTGGGAAGGTAATCCGGTGACCAGCCGCACGCGCGCTGACCTGACGATCCAGGGGGGAGATCTGGGCACTGCCCTGGAGCGTCTGGGGCAGCCCGTTGCCATGCGCAGCCGCACCACCAACGTGGCCGCCGAGCTTGCCTGGGCGGGGGCGCCCTGGCAGTTTGCGCTGGCCCGCGCAGGTGGGGAGCTGAGCACGGATATTCGTGACGGGCGCTTCGTGATGCTCGACTCGGCACCTGCTCGGCTGGTGGGGCTGCTCAACTTCGATAACATTCTGCGCAGACTGCGCTTTGATTTTTCGGATGTGACCGGGCAAGGGACGGCGTTCGATCGGGTGCATGGCACGGCAGACGTGGCCCAAGGGCAGCTGTTGCTGCGTGGCCCCCTACAAATTGATGCCCCTGCCACGACCTTTACGCTGACAGGAAATGTTAATCTCTTGCAGCGCGAACTCGATCAGCGTCTTGGCGTCACACTGCCAGTGAGCCAAAGTCTGCCTATCGCTGCAATCGCGGTGGGTGCTCCCATCGTCGGTGGGGCGCTCTTTATTGCCGACCGGCTTTTTGGTGACGCACTGGCCCAGGCCACCACCATTCATTATCGCGTGCGAGGTCCCTGGACCTCGCCGCAGGTTACTTTAGAAGGCCCTCAATGACCGCACACACAAGCGATATAGAGTCTGCAATTTCCATTTTGCTAACGCCGGGTGGTCTCGATCTGGAAGCCCTGGATACGGGCCTTGGCTACGCCATGGGGGCAGGCATCGATTATGCTGACCTTTACTTTCAGCGCACCTGGCAGGAGGGGTGGGTGCTGGAAGACGGTGAGGTCAAGGAAGCGAGTTACAACATCGATGGCGGGGTCGGTGTGCGGGCGCTGGCCGGTGAAAAAACCGGCTTTGCCTACTCCAACCAGATTACTGCCGATGCTCTGATGGATACCGGACGCACCGCGTCGGGCATCGTGCGCAGTGGCAAGCAGTTGCCTGGCCAGCGTGTCGTGCCGGTAAGCGCAGCGGCGCGCTATGCAGGTATCGACCCGCTGGCAGGGCTGAGCGCCGAGGAGAAGGTGGCCATGCTGAAGCAGGCCGACCGCGTCGCGCGCGCTGCCGACCCCAGCATCAGCCAGGTCAGTGCCTCGCTGTCCGGCACCTACGAAGTCGTGCTGGTGCGCGCTAGCGACGGTACCCTGGCGGCGGACGTGCGACCGCTGGTACGTTTCAATGTCAGCGTGATCGCGGCCAAGAATGGCCGTCGGGAGCGGGGTAGCGCCGGTGGCGGTGGGCGCTACTCCATGGCTCGCCTGCGCGATGAGGGGGTGGCCGAGCGCTATGCCCAGGAGGCCGTGCGTCAGGCGCTGGTCAACCTGGAAGCGGTGGATGCACCCGCTGGACAGATGCCCGTGGTGCTTGGCGCTGGATGGCCTGGCATCCTCTTGCACGAGGCGGTCGGGCACGGCCTGGAGGGTGACTTCAATCGCAAGGGCAGCTCGGCTTTCGCCGGGCGAATGGGTCAGCGCGTGGCGGCCAAGGGCGTCACCGTGGTAGACGATGCCACGGTCATGGATAGCCGCGGGGCGCTCAGCGTCGATGACGAGGGCACGCCGGGCCAGTACACCCCTCTGATCGAGGATGGCATTCTCACCGGCTACATGCAGGACAAGCTGAACGCGCGATTGATGAACATGGCGCCAACCGGGAACGCGCGGCGTGAGTCCTTTGCCCACCTGCCGATGCCGCGTATGACCAACACGGTGATGCTGGCCGGGCAAGATGCGCCGGAAGACATCATCAAGAGCGTCAAGCGCGGCCTTTACGCGGTCAGCTTCGGTGGCGGGCAGGTAGATATCACGTCGGGCAAGTTCGTGTTTTCAGCCAGCGAAGCCTACCTGATCGAAGATGGCCGCATCACCTCGCCAGTCAAGGGCGCCACGCTGATCGGCAATGGCCCTGAGGCGATGGGACGAGTGTCCATGATTGGCCATGACCTGGCCATGGATACCGGGATTGGGGTATGCGGCAAGGAGGGCCAGGGCGTGCCGGTAGGCGTTGGGCAGCCCACCCTCAAGCTGGACGAGCTGACCGTCGGTGGCACGCAATCCGGCTAGTCAGACAGCGCAGCTCGTCATCGTTGGTGTGGGGGTCAGAGCGCCAGCGTATCGCGCAAGTGCTTGAACAGCTTGCGCGCGCTGGTCGGCGGTTTACCTTGCTCACGCTCCTTGCGGGCGTTACGCACCAGCTGACGCAGGGTCTGGCGGTCGGCATCGGGGTAGTCGGCAAGGAACAGGTCGACGGCGTCGTCACCCTCGTCGACCAGCCGATCACGCCATTTTTCCAGTCGATGAAAGGCATGGTCGCGCTGCTCTTTCTCTTGCTCGATGGCATCGAATACCCCCTGGATGGCGGCTAGATCCTCCTTGCGGATCAACTTGCCCACGTACTGCATGTGGCGGCGGCGGCCTTCATGGGAGCGGATGCGCGAGGTTTCCTCGATGGCCCGCAACATATCGTCAGACAGCGGAAAGCGGGCTCGTTCGGCGGGTTTCATGGCAATCAAGGTTTCGCCAAGCGCCTGAAGAGCATGCATTTCACGCTTGAGCTGGGATTTACTGGGACGCTCTTCCTGCTCGTCAATATCGAGGGGCTCGGGGCGTTGCTTAGGCATACAGACACTCACTGATTTGGATTCGTCGGCAGCATTATATCAGGCTGCGACCATAACATTGATTCGCCAATGCAATTGAGGCGAAAAGGAGACCACATGGCACAGGCATTTGATGCAGCAGCGCAACAGGCGCTACTGGCGCAGCGGGCGGAAGAAGCCCTTGGCCTGGCGAAAACGCTGGGCGCCGATGCCGCTGAAGTAGGCGCCAGTGTCGACCAGGGGGTGGGCGTCAGCGTACGGCTCGGCGAGGTCGAGACCGTCGAGCTTTCCCGTGACCAGGGAATCGCCATTACGGTCTACGTTGGCCAGCGCAAGGGGAGCGCCTCCTCCACGGATGCCAGCAGCGCCTCGCTGCGCGCCACGGTGGAAAAGGCCCTGGCAATTGCGCGCTATACCGGCGAAGACCCTGCTGCCGGGTTGGCAGACGCTGCGCTGATGGCGACCCGGCTGCCGGATCTCAAGGTGCACCACCCGTGGGCGCTCTCGACCGAGCAGGCCATCGAGCTGGCGCTGCGCTGTGAACAGGCGGGGCGCAGCGTGTACGGTATTCACCAGTCCGAAGGTGCCTCGTTGTCCAGTGGCGAGGGCGTGCGGGTCTACGCCAATAGCCATGGCTTTCTAGGTACCCAAAAGGGCAGCAGCCATTCGCTGTCCTGCATGCTGATCGCCCAGGATGACAAGGGTATGCAGCGCGACTATGACTACACGTCGGCACGCAATCCCGTACAGCTGCGTGACCCGGAGGACGTCGGGCGCGAAGCGGCCGCACGCACCCTGCGGCGGCTGGGTGCGCGCAAGCCGCCCACCGGTACGTTTCCCGTGCTGTTCGACCCAACCCTGGCCGCAGGCCTGGTAGGCCACCTGATGGGCGCGTTGGCGGGCGGGGCGTTATATCGTGAAGCATCGTTCTTGTGTGATCGCCTGGGCAGCCCGCTTTTCCCGGAGTGGATGGGGCTGGAGGAGCGCCCCATGGAAGTCGGCGCCACGGCCAGCTCGCCCTTCGACGCCGAGGGTGTGCAGACCCGAGATAACCGTTTCATCGAGCAGGGCAGGATCGCCAGCTACATGCTGTCTGCCTACAGCGCGCGTCGCCTGGGTATGCAGTCGACGGGGAACGCTGGCGGAGCGCGTAACCTGCGTCTGTTGGCCCCGCTGACACCGCGTCACGAGCTGTTGCAGCAGATGGGGCGGGGTATTTGGGTCACCGAGCTGATGGGGCAGGGGGTCAATGCTGTGACGGGTGACTACTCTCGCGGTGCGGCCGGTTTCTGGGTGGAGAATGGCGAGGTACAGTACCCCATCGAAGAGTTCACCATTGCCAGCAATCTCAACACCATGTTCGCTGGCCTGATGGGGATTGGCGATGATACCGATACGCGTGGCAGCATTCATACCGGCAGCTGGCTGGTGGACGCCATGACGGTGGCGGGCAGCTGACGAGGGTTACTGATCCTCGTCGAAGCGGGCGTCGAACAGGGCCTGGATGGCATCGAGGGCCTGGTCGGCGTCTTCACCTTCTGCGGTAATGGTGAGTGACGTACCGCAGGGGGCCGCCAGCATCAGCAGCGACATGATGTTGGCCGCATCGGCCTTTTGCTGCTGTTTGTACACGTGAATGCGGGCTGAAAACTGCTGGCCGCACTTGACCAATTTGGTGGCGGCGCGGGCATGAAGGCCGCGTTGGTTGGTCAGCGTTAAGGTTCTTTCAGGCACTCTGGTTCCTTTTTGCCGAGTGATATCAGGGCGACGTCGTGTCGCTGGGAGGGGTGGAAGAAGCGGCATCGACGGTAGCGGGTAATTCGCTCAGCGTGTACTGCAAGCCCAATTCCCGGTGTCTGAGCTGAATAGCGCCAGTGCGCTTGACCAGCGATTGCGCCAGTTGCTCGACCATGTAGACAGAGCGATGCTGTCCGCCGGTACAGCCAATGGCCACGGTCATATAGCTGCGTTGACTGCTTTGGTAAGCAGGTAGCCATTTCTCCAGCCAGGCATGAATATCGTCACGCATGTCATCGACGATGGGGTAGCCACTCAAGAAGGCCTTGATGTTGGCGTCGCGTCCGGTGAACTGCCGCAAGCTGGGGTCCCAATAGGGGTTGGGCAGGCAGCGCACGTCGAACACGATATCGGCATCCATGGGTACGCCCCGTTTGTAGCCGAAAGATTCGAACGTCAGGGTCAACTGGTCACGCCGCTGATGAGCAACCTGATCGGTGATGCGGCGGCGTAGGTCGTGTACCGAAAGACGCGACGTATCGATCAGCAGGTCAGCCAGGTCCCGAATCTCGAGCAGGGTTTCTTCTTCCTTGTTGATGGCCTCTTCCAGGGTCATGTCGCTATCCCGCGTCAGCGGGTGGCGCCGACGGGTGGCCGAGTAGCGCTCCAGCAGAATGCGAGCGTCCGTGGTCAGGTAGATGACCTGAAAACGGATCTGACGCTGGCGTAGTTCTTCCAGCAGAGCAGGCAACTGTTCCAGTGCAGTAGGCAAGTTGCGCGCATCGATGCTGACGGCCAAATGAGTACGCCCCCCCTGTTGACGCAGTTCATCGACCAGCGAGCCCAGCAGCATGGCAGGCAGGTTGTCGATGGCGTAATAGCCAAGATCTTCCAGAGCCTGTAGGGCGATGGACTTACCGGACCCTGAACGGCCGCTAATGATCACCAGCTGCATAGCGCATCTCTCTTGGCTTGAGAAGGAATAGGGGGTTACCGACGGCCTTGCTGCCCGGCAAAGGCTGCGCTAGGCAGCCTGCTCGCGAATCTTGTCGGTCAACAGCGTCAGCAGTTCACGCTGGCTGCTGACATTGCGCAATTGCTGACGTGTGGCTGCGTCGTTCATGATCGTGGCGACCTGACCCAATAGCGCCAAATGCGTATCATCGGCTTCTTCGGGTACCAGCAGCACGAACACCAGATCGACGGGGTCACCATCGATGGCATCGAAGTCGACGGGTTCGGCCAGCTTGAGAAAACCGGCAATGGGCGTGCTGCAGTGAGGACTGCGTGCGTGGGGAATGGCCACGCCATTGCCGATGCCGGTACTGCCCAGCCGTTCACGGCCAATCAATCGACTGAAGACTTCCTGGCTATCCAGGCTGGGCGTGTTTTGAGCGATAAAGGTGCTGAAAAACTCCAGCACCCTTTTTTTGCTGCCCCCGGGCACGTCGTACAGCACGCGCTCCGGGGGGAGAATGGTTTCCAACGTCATCGGGTTAACGCACGCCAGCGCCTTGGGCGCGGGCTTGTGCTTTTTCCTTGTGTTTTACGAGCTGACGGTCGATTTTGTCCGCCAGGGCGTCAATGGCTGCGTACATGTCGTTGTCCAGCGCTTCGGCATGAAGGTCGGCTCCTGCTGCGTGCAGGGTGCAGGCGGCTTGCTGGCGCTCCTTTTCAACAGATAAGGTGACCTGGACGGTCGTGATGTTGTCGTAGTGACGTTCAACGCGTTCCAGCTTTTCGTTTACGTAGTCACGCAAGGCGTCAGTCAGTTCAACGTGATGACCAGTGATGTTTACTTGCATTGACGTGCTCCTTATCCATCGGACTGTACTTCGATTGTAACCCTTTTTGGGCCATTGCAAAGCCCTCGTCGAGAGTTTGTTGGGCGAGAGCGTTTAACTAGCGTAAACGACGGCGCTCACTCGACGAAGGTATACCCATCGACTCACGGTACTTGGCCACGGTGCGGCGGGCCACGGTAATGCCGCCCGCTTCCAGCAGGGTGACCAGACGGCTGTCGGAGAGTGGCTTGCCCGGAGGCTCGTCCTGAATCAGTTTCTTGATGCGTGCTCGAATGGCCGTGCTGGAATGGCTGTCGCCACCTTCCTGGCCGCTGACTTGGCTGGAGAAGAAGTACTTGAGCTCGAACACCCCGCGCGGGGTATGAATGTATTTCTGGGTAGTGACCCGCGAGATGGTCGATTCATGCATCTCCACCGCTTCGGCGATATCGGCCAGAATCAGCGGTTTCATGGCTTCTTCGCCATGCTCCAGAAAGCCGATCTGCCGAGCAATGATCTCGCGCCCCACGCGCAGCAGGGTGTCGTTGCGGCTCGAAAGGCTTTTGATCAGCCAGCGAGCCTCCTGGAGATGCTCTTTCAGAAACTGGTTGTCCTGGCTCTTGTCGGCGCGTTTGATCAGGCTGGCGTAGTCGGGCTGAATACGCAGTCGAGGCAGCGCTTCCGGGTTGAGTTCCAGGTGCCAGCCCTCGTGATCGTGGCGTACCACCAGATCTGGCGTGACATAGCTGTCGTCGGTGATGCCGTAGGCGCTTCCAGGCCTGGGGTCAAGGCTGCGAATTAAACGGATGACATCGTCCAACTGCTCGTCGTCGAGGCTCAGGCGTCGCTTTAGCAAGCGCATGTCGTCCTTGCCGAGAGCTTCGAGAAACTGGCGTACCAGGCGTTTGGCAGGCATCAGCAGCGGGGTGTCTTCGGGCAGCGAGGCCAGCTGCAGCATCAGGCACTCCCGCAGGTCACGGGCAAATACTCCGGTGGGTTCAAACTGCTGAAGGCGCAGCAGGGTGTTTTCGACCTCGCGCTGGCTCAGGCCGTCGTGGCCTTGTGCCTTGAGCCCCTCGCGAATGTCGTTGAGAGGCTGGGTCAGGTAGCCGTTGGCATCCAGCGCATCGATGAGGCTTTCGGCGATGGCATGTTCACGGGAGGAGAAGTCGGTCATGGCCAATTGCCAAAGCAGGTGACCGTGCAGGCTCTGCCCCGCCGCCTGACGCTCGAAGTCCGGGCCTTCGCTGCTGCCGCCCATGCTCCCCATGTCCTGGTACGTGTCGGACCAGTCGCTGTCTACGGAAAGCTCGCTGGGGATGCTGTCTGCCCACTCGGCTTCCTGAGGCTCGCTGACGGCCTGTTCGCCAAACTCATCTTCCTGCTCGAGCATGGGGTTGGCATCCAGCGCCTGCTGAATTTCTTGACGAAGGTCCAGCGTCGATAGCTGAAGCAGCGCAATGGCCTGCTGCAGCTGAGGTGTCATGGTCAGCTGTGTGCCGATGCGCAGTTGAAGAGAAGCTTTCATGACCATCTGAGAACCACTCGTTAATCAGAAAGCTCCACCCTAGAGCGACTCTCCGTTTGGTGCAAGTGCAATAAGCATGCCACTAAATAAAATGTCTTCGTGGGCCATTGTTTAAAGCCGGAAGTCGGCGCCCAGATAGACGTCGCGTACCTTCTGGTTATTGAGGATTTCCTGGGGGTTTCCACTGGCGATGATGTGTCCGTCGCCAACAATGTAGGCAATATCGCAGATATCCAGAGTTTCACGCACGTTGTGGTCGGTGATGAGGACGCCAATATGACGCTTCTTGAGGGCGCGTATGATCGATTTGATATCGCCCACGGAAATGGGGTCGACGCCGGCAAATGGTTCATCCAGCAGAATGAAGGCAGGTTCGGTGGCCAGCGAGCGAGCGATTTCCACCCGCCGCCGCTCGCCGCCCGAGAGGCTCATGCCCAGGTTGTCGCGAATATGGGTGATGTGAAAATCTTCCAGCAGAGATTCGAGCTTGGCTTCTCGGCTGCTGCGGTCGAGCTCACGACGCGTTTCCAGAATGGCCATGATATTGTCGGCCACCGACAGTTTGCGAAAGATCGATGCTTCCTGAGGCAGGTAGCCGATGCCTGCCAGGGCACGCTCATGCATCGGCGCCCGGGTCAGGTCGAGATCGTCGATGCCCACTTTGCCAGCATCGGCCTTCACCAGGCCGACGATCATGTAGAACGAGGTGGTCTTGCCTGCGCCGTTGGGGCCTAGCAGGCCAACGACACTGCCTTGGGCAATTTCCAGGTTGATATCCTTGACCACGCGGCGGCGCTTGTAACTCTTGGCCAGATGCTGTGCATGGAGCGTCTTGACCGCTGCAGTGTCGGGGCTGATGGCTGTCACGAGGGGCTCTCTCTATTGCTCGGGCTGTAAGGTCATGCGGATGCGTTGCGGTGCGCTGCCGCTGACATCGGAGCGTGCTTGGACCACCCCGCGGTCGATGAAGTATTCGAGCCGTCCACCCTGGAAGCGATCCCCTTGCTGGGTCAGTTCGGCCTGGTCGATCAACTCTACACGCCGCTCGGACACATGGTAGACGATGCGCCGCGCCCAGCCTTCCATGGGCGTCGTCTGGTCTTCCAGCTGGTTGCGCAGGTAGGCACGCTCGCCCGTGGCGACGGCCCGGGAGAGCTCGCCCGCCTCGTTGCGATGAATTTCGACACGCTCTCCGCGCAGCTGCATTTCACCTTGGCGAATGTCGACGTTGCCGGTATAGACCGCCGTGCCCGCACGTTGGTCCAGGTCCAGGCGGTCGGCTTCCACTTCAACGGGGGCCTGTTGTTGAGCAGCGGCAGGCAGTACGCCTACCACCATGGGAACGGCAAGGGCGAACAGTGCCGTACGAAGCAGGGCGTTCATGGCGACTCCTGAGAAGATTGGGGGGCGGGCGGATGCACGCCGCGCACGTTATCGATCAAACTGACACGGCTGTCGTCCAGCCAGACATCCATGCGTGAGGCTTCGATGCGTTGAGGTGGCTGCTGCAGTACCACAGGGGTGTCGCTCCAGGCATGACGCTCCAGTCCATCATAGTGCAGCAGGTCGGTATCCAGCTGCCAGCCTTCGTCCGGCGCCAGCAGGCGCGCGGATCCGGCCAGGGTCAGCGCCTGGGAGTCCATGTTCAAGGTGCCGGTGTCGGCAATGGCCAGCCATTCACGCTGCTCGCTGTCGAACAGGGTGGCGCGTGGTGACGTCACGTGGGTCATGGCCGCCTGCGGGGTATGTACCAGACGCGGTGCCACCAAGGATTGCTGAAGCGTGCCGTCTTCACCGAACAGGGTGATTTCGGCATTTTCCAGCACGTGTCCGGGCTCTTGGGCCTGGGCCTCGGGGTCTACTTCACGCTGTTGAGGGGCGCGTGGGTCCAGCCACACCAACAGCCCACCCAGGGTGATGACCAGGCCCGACAGCCAGACGCGTTTTCTCACCCTGATGCCCATTCAGACGGAACCGTGCAGATAAGTGTCGAGTACGGCGTCCCAGTGCCCCTGGCTGGTGAGCAGCGTGTCACAGATTTCGCGCACGGCGCCATGCCCGCCCAGGCGATCGGTAATCCAGTCGGCGTGGGTGTGCATGTAGTCGGGGGCGTTGGGCACAGTGATGCCGACGCCGGAGCGCTTGATCGGCGCGAGGTCCGGGAGGTCGTCGCCACAGAACGCAACCTGTTCCAGGGTAATGTCTAACCGTTGGCATAGCCCGCGCAGGGTGGCGAGCTTGTCTTCACAGCCTTGGTAGACATGGCTGATGCCCAGCGCTGCGGCACGCTGACTGACCATGGGAGAGTCACGGCCGGTAATCAGCGCGACATGAATGCCGACCCGTTTGAGCAGCTTCAGCCCGTGGCCATCCTGGGTGTGAAAGGCCTTGATTTCGATGCCATCGGCCTGGAAGTACAGGCGGCCGTCGGTCAGCACGCCGTCCACGTCCAGGGCCAGCAGTTTTACACGGCGTATACGATCTAAAAGTGCGTCAGGTAGGGCCATAGAGCCTCCGTATCATCCATCATTGGATCATGGGTCAGATAACGCCGCTTGCCAGCAGGTCATGCATATGCAGAGCGCCAATCGGGCGCTGCTGTTCATCGACCACGGCCAGCGCCGTGATACGACTATCTTCCATTATACGCACGGCTTCGGCCGCCAGAACGTCGGGGCCGATGCGTTTGCCTGGCCGTGTCATGACGTCGTCCACCTTGACGTCGCGCAGGTCGTGAAACTGGTCCAGCGTGCGCCGCAGGTCGCCATCGGTATAGACACCAGCCAACCTGCCCTGGCTATCGATGACGCAGGTAAAGCCGAGCCCCTGGCGGGTGATTTCAAGCAGGGCATCGCGCAGTGGGCTGCCCAGTGCAACCCGAGGAAGCCGAGAGCCATCGTGCATCAGATCACGCACGCGCAGCAGCAGTCGCTTGCCCAGGCTGCCGCCAGGATGCGAGAGCGCGAAATCTTCGGCCGTGAAACCGCGTGCTTCCAGCAGTGCGACGGCCAGCGCGTCACCTAGCGCAAGCGCTGCCGTCGTCGAGCTGGTGGGGGCCAGATCCAGTGGGCAGGCTTCACGTTCGACGCCGCTGTCCAGGTGGGCCTCGGCGTGACGTGCCAGGGTCGAATCAGGGCGCCCCGTCATGCTGATCAAGGGAGTTCCCAAGCGCTTGAGCAGCGGCAGCAGAGCCGTGACTTCGCCGGTTTCACCCGAGTTCGACAGGGCCAGCACCACATCGCCCCGGGTAATCATGCCGAGGTCGCCGTGGCTGGCTTCTCCGGGATGAACAAAGAAGGCGGGCGTGCCGGTACTGGCCAGGGTGGCCGCCAGTTTTCCGGCGATATGGCCGGATTTGCCCATGCCGGTCACCACCACACGACCCTTGCAAGCCAGGATCAGCTGGCAGGCACGGTCGAAGCTCTCGTCCAGCTTGGCTTGCAGGCCGCCAATCGCGGCTTGCTCTATCTGCAGTGTCCGCAGTGCGCTTTCACGCAGTGAGCTGGGTGGGGTGGGAGGCTGGGGCATGGTCGGTCTCGTTCTCGTCATCACGGTTGATAGTTTTCAAGAATAACATCTTGCGGCGGCTTTTAGCCAAACCACTGGCAGGCCGTGGCCAGCAGGCAAGGTGCGCGTGGCTGTTCCTGTGGGTGGCGTTAGGATACGATGTTCGATAATATTTCGAAAACACTGTTTTTTAAACCGCCGATCCGGGCTCGACATGCCCGCGTCGGCGAGCGAACGAGGGGTGTGATGCCCATGACGGATATGCCCTTTATCCAGGTGGAGGATGTGTACTTTTCCCGCGGCGACCACGATATCTTTCGTGGCGTGAGCATGAGCATTCCGCGTGGGAAAGTCACTGCCATCATGGGGCCCAGCGGAACCGGCAAGACCACCCTGTTGAAATTGATCGGCGGGCAACTGGTGCCTGATCGGGGGCGCGTGCTGATCGATGGGCAGGACGTGCATCGGCTGTCTCGCAAGGCGCTGTTTGCGCTGCGCAAGCGAATGGGCATGCTGTTTCAGAGTGGCGCGCTGTTTTCCGATCTGGATGTCTTCGAGAACGTCGCTTTTCCACTACGCGTGCATACCGACCTGCCCGATACCATGATTCGTGACCTGGTGTTGATGAAGCTGCAGGCCGTGGGCCTGCGCGGAGCGCGCCACCTGTCGCCTGCCGAGCTTTCGGGCGGCATGGCCCGCCGCGTGGCGCTGGCGCGGGCCGTGGCACTGGACCCGGAGCTGATTCTTTACGATGAGCCGTTCGTGGGCCAGGACCCCATTTCCATGGGCGTACTGGTGCAGCTCATCAAGCGCTTGAACCAGGCCATGTCGCTGACCTCCGTGGTGGTTTCCCATGACATCAAGGAAACCCTGAGCATTGCCGACTACCTCTACCTGATCGCCGATGGCCAGGTGGTGGCGCATGGCACGCCGGCGTCGCTGGATGTCAACGAGGACCCCAGAGTCAGTCAGTTCATGCATGGTGAGCCGGACGGCCCTGTGCCGTTTCACTATCCTGGCAACACCCTTTACCGAGACATTCTCGGTCACGATCCAGCAAGCGGGGCAGGGTAAATGCAGTCAAGACTCTTACAGTGGGTAGCGCCCATCACGCGATTGGGGCGCAAGGGATGCGAGATGGTGGAAGCGCTGGGGCGCGCGGCAGTGTTTCTCGCGCAGTCGGCGGTCGGGGTGCCTTCCCGTGAGGGGTGGGCTCTGTGGCTTCGTCAAATGCATTTTGTCGGCGTGCTTTCTCTGGCCATCGTGCTGGTGTCCGGACTGTTCATCGGCATGGTGCTGGCGCTTCAGGGCTACACCATTCTGGTGGATTTTGGTGCCGAGCAGGCATTGGGGCAGATGGTGGCGCTGTCGTTGCTGCGAGAGCTGGCCCCGGTGGTGGCAGCGCTGCTTTTTGCAGGGCGGGCCGGCTCGGCGTTGACCGCCGAGATTGGTTTGATGAAGGCCACCGAACAGTTGACCAGCATGGAAATGATTGGCGTCGACCCGCTGCGTCGCGTAGTGGCCCCGAGGCTTTGGGCCGGATTCGTGGCGCTGCCGATCCTCACGGTGGGGTTCAGTGTGGTCGGTATCTGGGGCGGCTATCTGGTCGGCGTCGAGTGGCTGGGCGTTTTCGAAGGCTCTTACTGGAGCAACATGCAGTCCAGCGTCTCGTTCATCAATGATGTCGGTAACGGCATGATCAAGAGTCTGGTGTTTGCCCTGGTGGTGACCTGGATCGCCGTTTTCCAAGGGTATGATCTGATTCCCACGTCCGAAGGCATTTCTCGGGCGACCACCCGTACGGTGGTGTACTCATCGCTGGCGGTGCTGGGGCTGGATTTCGTTTTAACCGCCGTCATGTTCGGCGGCCTTCAATAGCTGGGGTGGTGTCATGAAGCGCAGTAAAACCATGGAGTTTGGCGTTGGTCTATTCATGTTGGCGGGGATCATCGGCCTGGTCTTTCTGGGGCTGAGAGTCAGCGGTTTGACGCTTTCGGGCGCGTCTGACACGTTCCGCCTGGAGGCCAACTTCTCCAATATCGGCGGCCTCAAGCCGCGTGCCCGTGTCACCATGGCGGGCGTGACCGTTGGACGTGTCGAGGCCATCGAGCTGGACCGGGAGTGGTACGACGCACGCGTGGTGCTGAGCCTGAACAGTGACCTGGAAGGCCAGCTTTCGCAGGATACCACGGCGGCCATTCTGACGGCTGGGCTGCTGGGTGAGCAGTACATTGGTTTGAGTGTGGGCGGTGCCCCTGAGGTGCTACAAGACGGTGACACGATTCGCGACACGCAATCGGCCCTGGTGCTGGAAGAACTTATTCAGCAGTTCGTGTCCAATATGGTCAGCAACTAAGCATCCATGGTGATGGTGCGTGATTACAGAGGTGTAACGATGCAAAAGATGACAGCAACTTTTTCCCGCTGGTTTGCCCTGGCCCTGCTGCTGATGGCTTTGCCTGCCTTGGCCAAGGCGCAGTCTCAGTCGCCCGAACAGATGATTCGCGACAACATCGAAGGGTTCATGGCGCAAATCGAAGGGCGTGAAGACTACTATGCCAACAATCTCGATGAGCTGAAGGCGCTGGTCAACGATAGCCTGGATGACATTGCCGATTTCCGTTATATCGGTGCCAGCGTCATGGGCAGCTATTTCCGCAATGCCACGCCAGAGCAGCGCAGCCGTTTTGCGGATGTCTTCCGCCAGACGCTGATCGATACCTACACGCGTGGTCTGGTGACCTTCGACTACGACGAGCTGCGTGTGTTGAGCCAACAGCGTGCCCAGCGTCACGAAGATCAGGCCAGTGTCGATATGGAAGTGGTGGCCAACAATGGTCAGGTCTACCCGGTCAGCTACAGCCTGCGCCTGGCCAATGGTGAATGGCGCGTGGTCAACGTGATCGTCAATGGTATCAACCTGGGCCTCACGTTCCGCAATCAGTTCGATCAGGCCATGCGTGAAAACAATCGCGATTACGATGCGGTCATTCGCGGCTGGTCGCCGGATATCGGCGTCGAAGAGCTGGAGCAAGGGGGCGATGCGTGAGCACGCTGCTCGACCGCCCGAATGTCTCACTGGCCGAGCAACCGGATGGGCTGGTGGTGTCCGGTGACTTGAGCATGAACGCCGCCGCCGATGTGGCGGCGGCAGGAGTAAGCTGGCTGCGAACCACCCGCGCCACGTCGGTTCAGTTCGATTTCAGCGGTGTCGATGGTGCCAGTAGTGCTGCCTTGAGCGTGATGTTCGAGTGGCTGAGAGCGAGCCAGGTCAGGCAGTTGCCGGTGAGCGCGATCGTGCTATCGCCGCCGCTCCAGCGTCTGGCGACGCTGGCAGAGCTGGAGCCCTTGATAGCTCAGCACAGCCCCGTGCAGTAATCCTTCTCCATAAAGCAGCCTGCGGGCTGCTTTCTTCTATCCGTCATGCTGCCAACATCGCCAAGCGTGATGCTTTTCTTTATCATGTGGCTTTTCCGCACATTCTTTTCATGACCCCAAAGGAGTTTCCTGGCTTATGCAACCCAACGAGGTCAAAGCACTGCTTGAATCCCGCATCGATGGGTGTGAGTTTCACATCCAGGGAGAAGGCTGCAATTTTCAGGTTATTGCGGTTGGCGAAGCCTTTGAAGGTCTTTCACCTGTAAAGCGCCAGCAACTGGTCTACGCCGCGCTGAGTGATGAAATCGCGTCCGGTGCCCTCCACGCTATCAGCATCAAAACGTTTACCCCGACGCAGTGGCAAACTGCATCGCAAAGCGCTGAGTAACGGCCTGCCCATGGATAAGCTGATTATTACCGGCAACGGTTGCGTTGACGGAGAAGTGTGGGCCAGTGGCGCCAAGAACGCGGCGCTGCCCATTCTGTGTGCCAGCCTGTTGGCCGATGGCCCCGTCGTGATCGGCAATTTGCCGCACTTGCAGGATATCACCACGACGCTGGAGCTGTTGGGCCGGATGGGCGTCGAGCCCGTCATGGGCGAGAAGCTGAGCATTCAGTTGGATGGCTCTCAAGTGACTCAGTGCCATGCGCCTTACGAGCTGGTCAAGAAAATGCGCGCCTCGATTCTGGTGCTGGGCCCGTTGTTGGCGCACTTCGGCAAGGCCGACGTCTCGCTGCCTGGCGGGTGTGCCATCGGTTCGCGCCCGGTGGATCTGCATCTGCGTGGTCTGGAGGCCATGGGTGCCGAAATCCACGTGGAAGCGGGCTATATTCGTGCGCGCGTAGATGGACGCCTCAAGGGTGCCACGATCTTCTTCGATACGGTGACCGTGACAGGCACCGAGAACCTGCTGATGGCCGCTACCCTGGCCGATGGCCGTACCATTCTTGAAAATGCTGCTCGTGAGCCCGAAGTCGTGGACCTTGCCGAGTGCCTGATCAAGATGGGCGCGAAGATCAAGGGGCATGGCACCGATACCATCATCATCGATGGGGTGCCTTCCCTGCACGGCTGTGAACACGATGTGATGCCGGACCGTATCGAAACCGGAACGTTTCTGGTGGCGGCCGCCATGACCGGTGGGCGTGTCAAGGTCAAGCGCACTCGCGCCGATATCCTCGAAGCGGTGTTGGCCAAGCTGGAAGAGGCCGGTGCCGAGATCACCAGTGGTGACGACTGGATCGCGCTGGACATGCACGGCAAGCGCCCCAAGGCCGTCAACATTCGCACGGCGCCGTATCCGGCATTTCCCACCGACATGCAGGCGCAGTTCGTGGCCATGAATGCGGTGGCGGAAGGGCACTCGCGTGTCGTGGAAACGATCTTCGAGAACCGTTTCATGCATGTGCAGGAGCTCAATCGCATGGGCGCCAATATCGTGCTGGAAGGTAACGCTGCGCTCATCCAGGGCGTCGACAAGCTGTCCGGTGCACCGGTCATGGCGACGGACCTGCGTGCCTCGGCGTCTCTGGTGATTGCGGCCATGATGGCCGAAGGCGAGACGCTGGTGGATCGTATCTATCATATCGATCGCGGTTATGAGTGTATCGAGGAAAAACTTCAGCTGCTGGGGGCGAAGATTCGTCGCATTCCCGGCTAAGCCATGTGACCAACCATTGGCCTTACATCATGAGTAAGCAATTGATCCTGGCCCTTTCGAAAGGGCGTATTCTGGACGAAACGCTGCCGCTGTTGGCAGATGCGGGCATTACGCCCGCAGAAGATTTGAGCAAGAGTCGCAAGCTGCTGTTCGATACCAACCTGCCGGATGTGAAGCTGGTCATCATTCGCGCCACCGATGTGCCTACCTATGTGCAGTTAGGGGCCGCCGATGTGGGCGTGGCGGGCAAGGATGTGCTGCTGGAGCACGGTGCCGAGGGGCTGTACGAGCCGCTGGATCTGGACATTGCTCGCTGCAAGCTGATGACGGCAGGCGTGACCGGGCAACCACCGGCACGAGCTCGTCGCCGGGTGGCGACCAAGTTCGTCAACGTGGCGCGCCGCTACTACGCCGAGCAGGGCATTCAGGCAGAGGTGATCAAGCTGTACGGTGCCATGGAGCTGGCGCCGTTGATGAACCTCGCCGATGAAATCGTCGATATCGTCGATACCGGCAATACGCTGCGTGCCAATGGCATGGAGCCAAGGGAATTGATTGCCCATATCAGTACCCGTCTGGTGGTCAACAAGGCGGCCATGACCATGAAGCATGATCGTATCAAGCCGCTGTTGGCGCGTTTGGAAAGTGCCGTAAAGCAACGTCAATTGCAGCCTGCCGAATGACACGAGGTTTGCCATGAGTGAGACAACCACTGCCACCATTGCTCGGCTCTCTACCACTGAGCCGGGCTTCCATCGTCAGCTGGATACGCTGCTGGACTGGGAGGGCGTGTCCGATAGCGCCGTGCAGGCCCGTGTCGATGAAATACTGGCGGACGTCAAACAGCGCGGTGATCGGGCCGTCATCGATGCCACCAATCGCTTCGATCGGCTGGCCGTCGACTCCATGGAGCAATTGCGCCTGTCGCCCGAGCAGTTGAAAACGGCGTATGAGGGGCTGCCGTCGGAACAGCGTGAAGCGCTGGCCGTGGCAGCGGAGCGCATTCGTCGCTACCACGAGCGGCAGAAGCCGGAGTCCTGGCAGTATCAAGAGGCCGATGGCACGGTGCTGGGGCAAAAGGTGACGCCACTGGACCGCGCTGGTATCTATGTGCCGGGCGGCAAGGCGGCCTATCCTTCTTCGGTGCTGATGAATGCGATACCCGCCCACGTGGCTGGTGTTCGTGAGATCGTCATGGTGGTGCCGACCCCTGACGGTGTACTGAACGATCTGGTGCTTGCGGCGGCACATCTGGCCGGTGTCGATCATGTTTTCACCATCGGTGGGGCGCAGGCCGTTGCAGCATTGGCTTATGGCACCCAGAGCGTACCTCGTGTCGACAAGATCGTGGGCCCTGGCAACATTTACGTGGCCACCGCCAAGCGTGCGGTATTCGGGCAGGTAGGCATCGACATGATTGCCGGGCCGTCAGAAATCATGGTGGTCTCCGATGGGCAGACCGACCCTGATTGGTTGGCCATGGATCTGTTCTCCCAGGCCGAGCATGATGAAGATGCCCAGGCGATTCTGGTCAGTTGGGACGCCGAGCATCTGGATGCCGTCGCGGCTTCCATCGAACGGCTGCTGCCTACGCTGGAGCGCGAGGAGATTGCGCGTGCTTCGCTCAAGCGCCGGGGGGCGCTGATTCTCTGTCAGCACCCGGCCGACGCCGTCGAGATGATCAACCGCATAGCGCCGGAGCACCTGGAGCTTTCCGTGGCCGAGCCCGAGGCGTGGCTAGAGGAGATCCGCCATGCAGGCGCCATCTTCATGGGGCGTCATACGTCGGAGGCCTTGGGCGACTACTGCGCGGGTCCCAATCACGTGCTGCCGACGTCCGGCACGGCGCGTTTCTCGTCACCGCTGGGGGTTTATGACTTCCAGAAGCGCTCTTCGATCATTCACTGCTCTCCTGAAGGAGCGTCCGAACTGGGCAAAGTGGCGTCGGTCCTCGCCCGAGGCGAATACCTGACGGCGCATGCACGCTCGGCCGAGTATCGTATTCGCAGCAAGTGAGGTATGGGTGGAGCGGCTTCAGGAGCCGCTCTGCCGATCTTCGGACGTCGCATTGGTGGGCACGGGGCGCTCGCCCACTTCCAGGGTGACTTCCATGCGCTCACCGCTGCGCACGATGGTCAGGGGAAGCTTGGTACCCGGTGGGATAGAGGCAATCTCGCTCATGGTGGCACGAGCATCCATGATGACCTGGTCGTCGATGGAAAGCAGTACATCGCCGGGCTGCAGCCCTGCCTCCGCTGCGGGCCCACCGCTGACCACGCCAGCCACGATGACGCCTTGGGGAGTGCGTAACCCAAACGAGGCGGCCAGTTCCCGCGATAACGCCTGAGCCTCGATGCCCAGCCAGCCGCGAATCACCCGGCCGCGGGTGACCAGTTCGTCGAGGATGCTGTGGGCAAGGTTGGCCGGAATGGCGAAACCGATTCCCTGTGAGCCGCCCGAGCGTGAAAAGATCGCCGTATTGATGCCCACCAGTGCGCCGTCAGGATTGACCAGCGCCCCGCCCGAGTTGCCTGGGTTGATGGCCGCGTCGGTTTGAATGAAATCTTCGTAGGCATTCAGCCCCAGGTGGCTGCGCCCCGTGGCGCTGATGATCCCCATGGTCACCGTCTGCCCCACGCCGAAGGGGTTGCCGATCGCCAGCGCCACATCGCCCACGGCCACTTCCTTCGAATCGGCCAGCTCAATCACGGGCAGGTTGTCCAGTTGAATACGCAACACTGCCAGATCGCTTTCCGGGTCGGTGCCAATCACTTGGGCCAGGGTTTCGCGGCCATCGCGCAGCGCCACTTGTATCTGGTCGGCGCCGCTGATCACGTGGTGGTTGGTGAGCACGTAACCATCGTCACTGACGATGACGCCAGAGCCCAGGCTGGAGAGCATGCGTTGATGGGTCGTCGCATCGTCGCCGCTGAAGAACTGCTGGAAGAATGGGTCGGACATCAGCGGGTGCTGGTCCCGTGACACGATGCGCGACGAGTAGATGTTGACCACTGCTGGCGCGGCCTGATTGACAGCGTTGGCGTAGCTGGCCGGACCCTGGCTGCGAGAGAGCGGTGCTGCCTGACGGATATCTGGGGCAGGGCGGTTGGCCGTTGGTTGGTTGCCAGTCGCGACCAGTGCAGGCTGTGGCTCGACGGTGGTGGGCGTCGCCTGACGAAACGGGTTGGGAATCTGCTGGGGGAAGGCCAGCAGAATGACTGCGGCCAGCAGAAGGCCCGTGGTAATGGGCCAGAGATAGGGCAGCACAAAGCGGTGCATGCAAGCATTCCTCAGCGGATGGCGGTCTTCAGCAGGTCGCGAGGTTCGCGATAACGTGCAGCGAGTTTACAATAGACGATATGGTAACACTTTACGCTGCGCTTCCCCACGGGGCAGCGGCAACTATTAAGGAGTCCGCGTGAACCATCGTGATC
Source organism: Halomonas sp. C22 (assembly GCF_007655045.1). Lineage (NCBI taxonomy): Bacteria > Pseudomonadati > Pseudomonadota > Gammaproteobacteria > Oceanospirillales > Halomonadaceae > Halomonas > Halomonas sp. C22. The sequence continues at coordinate 170,127 of NZ_VBVC01000006.1, forward strand.
AACTCGTCGCTGCTTGTGACCACCAGCTCCGCGCTGGCCAATTCAAGGATTACACCATCAATGGCCTGCAAGTCGAAGGGCGAGAGGAAGTGCGGCGGGTCATGACCGGCGTGACGGCGTGCCAGGCGCTGCTCGATGAGGCGGTGGCCTGGCAGGCAGATATGGTGCTGGTTCATCACGGCTATTTCTGGAAGAACGAGCCAGTGGCGATTACCGGGATGAAGCAGAAGCGCATCAAGACGCTGATGGCCCACGATATGAGTTTGCTGGCGTATCACTTGCCTCTGGATGCCCATGCGGAGTTGGGCAATAACGCCGAATTGGCGCGGCGCCTGGGATGGAAGGTAGAGGGATGTCTGGACGGCGAGCTGGGCGAAGGATTGCTGTGGTCGGGGCGATTGGTGACACCTCAACCTCTGGCCGCGTTGGCGGAGCAGTTGAGCCATACCCTTCAGCGTCAGGCGCTGGTCGTCGAGGCGCCGCTGGCGGGGCCAGTGGAGCGAATTGCCTGGTGTACCGGTGGGGCGCAGGACATGATCACGGCTGCCCACGAAGCAGGTGCTCAAGTATTCGTGTCAGGAGAGATTTCCGAGCGTACCACGCACCTGGCGCGCGAGCTGGGTATTCACTACATCGCGGCTGGGCACCATGCCACCGAGCGTTATGGGGTGCAGGCGCTGGGTGATTGGCTGGCCAGCCAGTTCGATGTCGAGCATCGTTTCGTGGATATCGACAACCCGGCCTGACTCGGAGAAAAGTGCGCGCTGTCAGGGCGCTCAGGGGCGCCCTGGCGAGCGTAGATCAGTAGCGTGGGGGTTGCGCAAGCGTATCGCTGTCCGATTTCTGATGCTCTTTCAATCCGAACCCTTCGGAGAGCGTGCCGTTCTTGCCAGCCGCGTAATCGCGGGGCATGGCAAGGTCGGCATCGTTTTCTGCCGTGGCCGCTGCTTTGTGATGGGAGGTCTTGACGCTGGTGAGCTGCCATTGAGCTGCCTCGTCGGCAATCTGCGCTTCGATCTGATTTGTCTCTTGGCGGATGCTGTCAAGGCGTTGCTGAATGCCGGTCAGGCTGCTGCCCATGGCTTTTTTCAGTTCCGCAATCTTGTGCTCGCGCTCCAGCAGCGTTTGCTTCAGCGCAGCCGTGTCTCTCTCGCTCTTGCTGAACAGGCGATAGCAGGCAAGGCCAATGAGAAAGCCAACGATGAGACCTACAACGGCAAAAGTGATTGGCGAGCTTGCTTCCACGGTATTCTCCCTAATAATGATGCGCGCCATGTCATCGATGGCATGGCGTCGCCGATCGCACAGCTGCATGGACGGACCCATTATAGGCGCGTCACGGCTGGTCGGGTCAATCCGCTCATGCGCTTAGCGTTCAACCCGCGTATAATTAGGCTCTTTTTATCGGTCAGGCCAGTGCTCGGCGTGCGTGCCATTGTGCGCCGAAGCAAGTGCTTGACTACGGGCTGCGGGAGTATCTTCATGTCATCAGTATCTGCACGCCAGGCGTCTGAACACCCCCGTCGCCTGACGCCACTGGAGCGTTACCAACAGGATTTGACGCGCAGTGACTTTCAATACGACCCGGCTCAGGAGCAGGCGGTCAAGCATCTCCAGCGCCTTTACGATGATCTGTTGTCGGCTTCCACGACCGTACCCAAGGCTGTGGTCGCAAGCAAAGGGTTGAAGGCGAAGATGGCAGGTCTGCTGGGCAAGCGCAGTGAGCCGGGCAAGCCCCCGGTGCCCCAGGTGAAGGGGCTCTACTTCTGGGGTGGGGTCGGGCGCGGCAAGACCTACCTGGTGGATACGTTTTATGACGCCTTGCCCTTTCCTGAAAAAATGCGCACGCACTTTCATCGGTTCATGCAGCGGGTGCATAACGAGTTGACGCACTACAAGGGTGAGAAAAACCCGCTGACGCTGATTGCCGGCAAGTTTGCAACCGAGGCTCGGGTGATCTGTTTCGACGAGTTTTTCGTCAAGGACATCACGGATGCCATGATTCTGGCCAATCTCATGGAGGCGCTGTTCGAGCGTGGTGTCGTGCTGGTGGCGACCTCCAATATCATCCCTGATGAGCTCTACAAGGATGGCCTGCAGCGCGCTCGGTTCCTGCCTGCCATCGAGCTGGTCAATCGCCACTGTGACGTCGTGAATGTGGACTCGGGGATCGATTATCGGTTGCGGGCGCTGGAGCGTGCGGAAATTTTCCATGCGCCGCTGGATGAGGCTGCCGACAAGGAGCTGGCGCGCAGCTTCAAGGAGATTGCCGGTCAGGCGGGAGAAGAGGGCGCGCCGCTGGAAATCAACCGCCGTGTGCTGAAAACGCGTCGACTTCATGAGGATGTCGTCTGGTTCGAATTTGCCGAACTGTGTGACGGGCCGCGTAGCCAGAACGACTATATCGAGCTTGCTCGAGAGTTTCATACCGTGCTGGTGGCCAATGTGCCGCGCATGGATGCCAAGCGCGACGATCAGGCGCGCCGCTTCATCAATATGGTGGACGAGTTTTATGATCGGGGCGTCAAGCTCTTGATGTCGGCAGAAGTGCCCGTCGAGTCGCTTTACAGTGACGGCAAGCTGACCTTCGAATTTCAGCGGACGCTGTCTCGCCTGCAGGAGATGCAGTCCCGGGAGTATCTGGCGCTGCCGCACAAACCCTGAGCGCCTCTGTTGCCTGAGTGCGATGCCAAGGGCGTGCGAGAAAAGTGAAGATGGCACTTAACTTGTCCACTCACTTGCTGTAGAATGCCGCCTCGCTGTACGTTGCAGTCTTTTTCTGACTGCAACCAAAAAGAATAGGGATGGTGCTTCGCTATCAAGTGGCGCAAGTTACCCAACACACTTAATCTGGTGATTTCATCCATGAAGACGTTCAGTGCTAAGCCGCAGTCCGTCCAGCGCGACTGGTATGTTGTCGACGCTACGGACAAAACGCTCGGTCGTCTGGCAACCGAGATTGCTCGCCGCCTGCGTGGCAAGCATAAGCCCGAATTTACCCCTCACGTTGATACCGGCGACTACATCGTTGTCATCAATGCCGAGAAAGTCCAGGTGACCGGTAACAAGGCGAAGGCCAAGACCTACTACCGCCATACTGGTTACCCGGGCGGTCTGCGCTCCATGACCTTCGACAAGATGCTGGACCACGCTCCCGAGCGCATCATCGAGTCTGCTGTCAAGGGCATGCTGCCGAAAGGCCCGCTGGGTCGCGCCATGTATTCCAAGTTGAAAGTGTACGCAGGTGCCGAGCATCCGCATGCTGCCCAGCAGCCGCTTGAACTGAACATCTGAGGAAATCTTCGCCATGACACAGCAGTATTACGGTACCGGGCGCCGCAAGACTTCCACCGCTCGTGTGTTCCTGAAGCCGGGCTCCGGCAAAATCACTGTCAACAACCGTGAACTCGACGAGTACTTCGGTCGCGTTACCGGCCGCATGGTTGTTCGTCAGCCCCTCGAGCTGACCGAGACCCTGAACCAGTTCGACGTGTATGTGACCGTCGAAGGTGGTGGTGGCTCTTCACAGGCTGGCGCCATCCGTCACGGCATCACGCGTGCCCTGATGAACTACAACGAAGACCTGCGCCCGACTCTGCGCGCTGCTGGCTACGTCACTCGTGACGCACGTCAGGTGGAGCGTAAGAAAGTCGGCCTGCGCAAGGCGCGTCGTCGTCCGCAGTTCTCCAAGCGTTAATTTTACGCTATGCGGCAAAAACGCCCAGGTCCAAGACCTGGGCGTTTTTTATTGGAATATCAAAAAATTATAGTACCTGTACCACCATGGTCCGGGGCGGTTGTTCTTGTGCAGAGCGCTTTGTTTTTTTAACATAGGGCGTATTTGATATTCGTCGCCGCAAGACGCCTTTGCGGCGAAACGGGTAAGCTGATGGGAGAAACCAGAAATGGCAGATAACGGCGTAAACAAAGGCCGGCGCCGTTTCCTCGTGGGCGCCACCTCCGTTGTGGGGGCGGTGGGCGCTGTCGGGGTTGCGGTCCCCTTTGTGGCATCCTGGCAGCCTAGTGCCAGTGCGTTGGCGGCCGGTGCGCCGGTTCGAGCTAACTTTTCCAAGCTCGAACCGGGGCAGCGTGTCACCATCGAGTGGCGTGGGCGGCCGGTATGGATCATCAACCGTACGCCTGAGATGGTCGAGCGTACAGAGAGCCTGGATCCGTCTCGCTTGCGGGATCCAGAGTCCACGGAGCAGCAGCAGCCTGCCTACATCACTGGCCCGTTGCGCTCTGTGCGCCCCGAGGTCGGTGTCATGGTTGGCGTGTGCACCCACCTGGGTTGCTCTCCGTTGTACCGTCCCGAGCCTGAGGCCGCAGTCACAGACAACTGGCCGGGCGGTTTCTTCTGTCCTTGCCATGGCTCGTACTTCGATCTCGCCGGACGCGTCTTCAATAACGTACCTGCACCCTCCAACCTTGAAGTGCCGCCCTATCGTTTCGAGGGTGAGGACATCATCGTTGGTGAAGACGAGGAGGCCGCGTAATGGGTAATCCTAATCGAGTCAAGGCTGAACGCGGCATCATGCGCTGGGTGGACGACCGCTTCCCCGCAACACAAATGATGCAAGACCACCTCACCAAGTACTACGCACCGAAGAACTTCAACTTCCTCTACATCTTTGGTGTATTGGCGTTGCTGGTGCTGGTCAACCAGATTCTGACCGGTGTCTGGCTGACCATGAGCTACAACCCCACGTCGGAAGGCGCTTTCCGCTCTGTGGAATACATCATGCGTGACGTCGAGTACGGCTGGATCATCCGCTATATGCACTCGACCGGCGCCTCTGCCTTCTTTGTCGTCATTTACATGCATATGTTCCGTGCATTGATGTACGGATCATACAAGGCCCCGCGCGAGCTGGTCTGGATCTTCGGCATGGCCATCTATCTGCTGCTGATGGCAGAGGCTTTCATGGGCTATCTGTTGCCCTGGGGTCAGATGTCCTACTGGGGTGCTCAGGTCATCATCTCGCTGTTCGCGACCATCCCTGGTATCGGCCCGGATCTGGCGCAGTGGATTCGTGGTGACTTCCTGATTTCCGGAATCACGCTGAACCGCTTCTTTGCCCTGCACGTGGTGGCGCTGCCTATCGTGATCCTGGCACTGGTGGTGCTGCATATCATTGCACTGCACGAAGTCGGCTCCAATAACCCAGATGGCATCGAGATCAAGGAAAAGAAAGACGAAACCGGCAAACCGCTGGACGGCATTCCTTTCCATCCGTACTACACCGTGAAGGATCTGGTGGGTGTGGCGGTCTTCCTGTTCGTTTTTGCGGTGGTGCTGTTCTACTTCCCGGAAGGGGGTGGTTACTTCATCGAGCGTCCCAACTTCGAGCCTGCCAACCCGATGGTAACGCCTGATCACATTGCGCCGGTGTGGTACTTCACGCCGTTCTATGCCATCTTGCGGGCCATTACCTTCGACTTCCTGGGATTGCGTGCCGAGTTCCTGGGCGTGCTGGCCATGGGTGGCGCTATCGCCATTCTGTTCGTGCTGCCCTGGTTGGATCGTAGTCCGGTCAAGTCCATGCGTTACAAAGGCTGGTTGTCGCGTATTGCGCTCATCATCTTTGCGATCAGCTTTGTGATCCTGGGTGTTCTGGGTGCCATTCCGGCGACTCCGCTGCGTACGCTGGTTGCCCAGATCTGTACGGTGCTCTACTTCGCCTTCTTCATTCTGATGCCGGTGTACACCAGTATCGAGAAGACTAAACCCGTTCCTGAAAGGGTGACTGGCTAATGAAAAAGCAACTGTTCGCACTGCTGTTCGCGCTGCTGCCTTTTATGGCGGTCGCAGCGCCAGGGCCCGATGTGCCTTACTCCATGACGCCGGATCTGCGTGATCAGGAGTCTCTGCAGCGTGGTATGCAGCTCTACGTCAACTACTGCATGGGATGTCACTCGCTGGAGCATCAGCGCTTCTCCCGTGCAGCAAATGATCTGGGCATGCCGCAGGACCTGGTCGAAGAGAACCTGATTTTCTCTTCATCGCTGGGTTACAACGACCTGATGCACATCGCCATGCTGCCGGAAGATGGTGAAAGCTGGTTCGGCGCTGCGCCGCCCGATCTGACGCTGCATGGTCGTCTGCGCGGTCCCGACTGGATCTACTCCTACCTGCTGAGCTTCTACCGTGACCCGAGCCGTCCACTGGGCGTCAATAACGCGGTATTTGATCTGGTGGCCATGCCCAACGTGCTGGAGCCGCTGCAGGGTGTTCAGGAGATGGTCTGCTCGGAAACCGACCAGCCGGTAGCAGGGCAGTCGCCCGACCCGCTGTCTGGCAAGTACCAGTCTTGTGAAGTGCTGCAAGTCACTCAGCCAGGTTCCATGGAGCCTGCCGAGTTCGAGGAAGCCGTCTATGACCTGACCAACTTCCTGGCCTACGTCGGTGAGCCTTCCAAGCTGCAGGCTCAGGCACTGGCGCCCAAGGTGCTGATCTTCATCTTTATCTTTGGTGTGATCGCCTACCTGCTCAAGCGTGAGTACTGGCGGGATGTTCACTAAGCATTAGCCTATGCTTGGTGGGCGGGGCGCACGGCGAAAGCCGTGCGCCCTTTGTTTGTTTATGTGCCCCCAGGGGCTTTGCGTCGCTTTACCATAAAAGGCGGCGGGCGTGTTACTATCGTCTATTGTTTTGATGCGAGGATGCTTTCATGGGTGTTGTGGCCAAGCGGTCGTCAATGATCTTTTACTCAGGTAATGATGATCATTTCAGTCATCGTGTGCGCATTGTTCTGGCTGAAAAGGGAGTGGCGGTCGATATCGTCGATGTTGCTGAGGAACAGCCACCTGAAGAGTTAGCGGACCTCAACCCGTACAACAGTGTTCCCACGCTGCTGGATCGTGATCTGGTGCTCTATGAGTCCAAGGTCATGATGGAGTATCTGGATGAGCGCTTTCCTCATCCGCCGCTGTTGCCCGTCTACCCAGTGGCACGTGCGCAAAGTCGGCTGTGGATGCACCGTATCGAACGCGAATGGTGCCCGATGCTCGAGCTGATCCGCACGGGTGGCAAGAAAGAGGCAGACAAGGCGCGTAAAGAGCTGCGCGAAAGCCTGATCGGCATTTCGCCCATCTTCGAAGATATGCCGTATTTCATGAGCGAAGAGTTTACACTGGTGGATTGCTGTCTGGCGCCCATCCTTTGGCGTCTGCCCGAGCTCAATATCGAGCTGCCGGAGAAGCAGGTGAAGCCGCTGCTGAACTACATGTCGCGCGTATTCGAGCGTGAAGCGTTCAAGGCCTCCTTGAACGAGCGTGAAAAAGAGATGCGCGCCTGAATTCATATGGCCCCTAGCCTGATGGGCAGGGGCCTCACTTGTCAGGAGGAGGGAGACTTATGAAGTCGAGCCGTCCCTATCTCGCCCGAGCCTTGTACGAATGGCTTCTGGATAACGACCTAACGCCTTACCTGGTGGTGGATGCCACGCAGCCGGGCGTAGAAGTGCCGCGCCAGTTCGTTCAGAACGGTCAGATCGTACTCAATGCCGCGCCAACGGCAGTGCGTGACCTGTTCATGGAGAACCAGGCAATTGGTTTCAGCGCTCGCTTTGGAGGTCAGCCCATGCAGGTGATGATCCCCATCCCTGCGTTGATCGCTATCTACGCTCGTGAAAACGGGGCAGGCATGGTCTTTGGCCATGAGCCGGAACTGGATGCCGACGAGCTAGAGGAGGGTGAGGAGTCCTCAGCTGATGAAGCTGCACGACCCGAGCTGACCTTGACGGAAGCACCTTCCAAAGAGGCGTCGGATGCATCGACTGCGTCTGAAAAGCCCAAGAAGAAACCGGCTCTCAGAGTGGTCAAGTAGCCGGGCTTTTAGCCTGGTCATGGCTAAATGGTCATGACTAAAAAAAGCCTCGCCAGTCACGCTGGCGAGGCTTTTTGTTGCCAGGACGAAGCTCAGTTCAGGTAATCGAAGACCTTGACGATGCGCTGAATGCCGGCCACGCCGGACGCCGCATTGACGATTCGGTCGGCTTCCTCACGAGTGACCATGCCCATCAGGTACACGGTGGCATTCTCGGTGGTGACTTTCAGCTTGGAGGAGTCGATCTGATCATTGGTGGCAAGGTGGCTGATGACATTGGTGGTCAACCAGGTGTCGGCCAGACGCTGGCTGGCGGGCAGGTTGGCTGCAATGGTCAGTTCGTTGTGCAGCTGATTGACGCCGCGCAGGTTGGAAGCCACGTTGCCTGCCATGGTTTTCAGTTCATCGCTAGGTACTTGGCCGACCAGCAGCAAGGTGCCGTTGTAGCTATGGGCACGAATCCGCGCGTCGCCCAGCCGAGCATCGGAACGTGACAGAGAGCGCTCCACTTCGCGTTCGATGGTGGCATCGACGGCTTGGACATCGCTGCTGCGCTGGCCGTAGTTGGAGGGGTTGGAACCGCTGTTGTTGGCACAGCCACTGAGCAGAACCGCGCCGCACAGCGTAGCGACCAAGAGGGAGCGAGAAGAAAAACGTAGGGCCATTGAGATGACTCCTTTATCGATATAATTCGTTGACCTGAGCGCGCTGTCAGGCAGCGCCGCCAAACAGCTGTTCGTCAATTAAATCACACAGACAGTGAATGACCAGCAGATGGACTTCCTGTATGCGCGCCGTCGAGGTGGCGGGCACGCGTATTTCACAGTCATCCTGGCCAAGCAGCGACGCCATGTTGCCACCGTCACGCCCTGTGAGAGCCACCACCGTCATGTCGCGATCATGGGCTGCCTGGATGGCTTGAACGATATTGGCGGAGTTGCCGCTGGTCGAGATGGCCAGCAGGACATCGCCCGGTTGACCCAGCGCACGAATCTGTTTGGAAAATACTTCGTTGTAGCTGTAGTCGTTGGCGATGGAGGTAAGCGTCGACGTGTCGGTGGTCAATGCCAGCGCAGGCAGGCTGGGGCGCTCGCGCTCGAAGCGGTTGAGCAGTTCCGAAGAGAAGTGCTGGCTGTCGCCTGCGCTGCCGCCATTGCCGCAGGCCAGGATCTTGCCTTCGTTGACCAGGCACTGAACCATCATTTGGCTGGCCACTTCGATAAACGGTGGCAGCACCTCGCTGGCATAGGTCTTGGTATCAATGCTGGCATTGAAGTGGTTGAGAATGCGAGATTGAAAGTCCATCAGGGCTTCCCGGTTATAGAGTATTAATAAGCGTCAAAAGCCGCTTGTTCCCATTCGAACGTCAGCTCGGGTGGCATGCCTGTGATCGCTAGAATATCAAAGCGGCAAGGGCAGTCGAGGCCATGCCTTGCAATATAGAGCGTGGCAGCCTTTACCAGACGGCGACGTTTCTGTGCCGTCACGGTCTCCAGTGGATGCCCGTGCTCCGTGTTGGCGCGGTGTTTGACCTCGATGAACACCAGAATATCCCGATCATACATGATCAGGTCCAGTTCGCCTCCCTTCACGTGGTGGTTGCTGGCCACCAGCCGAAGGCCTTTCTCCTGCAGCCATTGAGCGGCGATTCGCTCAATGGCTGCTCCTCGGTAGCGTGCGCTTTGCGGGCTACGTTGCGGACTATGTTGCGGGCTACGGCTCATTGCCCAAGAGGCCAGGGATCAGGATGGGCGCGGGCGTACCGTTCTGGAACTTTGCCCACGGGAGTTCGCGATGAATGCGGCCGTCGCTGGCCAATGACATGCGACCGGTGCTGCCGTTCAGGCCATTGATGTCCGAGAGGTCCGACATGCGTTTGGCCAGCTCGTAGGCATCGACGCCCATGGCCATGAGGCGGAACATGGAGGCGTCGGACTCTTCGCGCAGCTGTTGGTAGGTGGCGTAGAAGGGCAAAACTTCCTCTCCACCGACGGCTGCGTCAGGAATCTGCCAGGGGATGTCCATGAACATGACGTCGTTGAGGTCCTGGTCCAGACGAGTCTGTCGGCGGCCTTCATGCAGGTGCGAGGTGGCGTAGATCGGCAGGTCAGGTGCGTAATAGTAATCCATGGTGGGCGGCACCTGGCGCGCGTAGTCGGGCAAGGCGAGCAGGAACAGGGCGTCGATGTTGCCCAGGCGAGCCCGTTCGCCGCTGACGTTCAGTGCAGTTTGGACGGCATTGGACACCGGGCTGCTCGGGTTGTAGCGCACGGCATTGGTGACTTCGCCGCCCAGGCGCTGGTACTCGTTCCAGAAGGCTTCGCCCACTCGGCGCCCCCAGTCGTTATCCGGCACCATGACGGCTACCTGGCGGTGCCCGTCCTGATAAGCACGGCGGGCTGCCTGGCGTGCTTCGTCTTCGGCTGACAGGCCATACTGCAGCAGGCGCTGGGCCTGATTGCTGGCATTGTTGCCGTAGTTGAGCGCCAGTGTGGGCAGCGGAACGCTGTCGCGCTGTTCCAGCTGGGTCACCTGATCCTTGTCGAGCGGGCCGATCAACAGCTGTGCGTTCATTTGTTCGGCACGGCTGTAGATTTCATCCAGAGAGTACTGGGAGGCGTCGATGAAGGTCAGCTGTACGCCATCATTGCTGATCTCATTGTGGCGGCGCATGGCCGTGGTCAGCGTACCGGCCACGCTGCTCAGAGGGCCGGATTCCGGCAGGGCTACGGCGATGCGTCGCACGTCGGTGCCTTCCAGCTCCGGCAGCGCGACTTGCACGTCGTCAGGGCGTTGGTCCAGCGCTTCCTGGGCCCATTGGCGACGCTCTGCCAGCGTTTGCTGCTGATTGGCCTGCATGGGCAGTTCGTCATCCAGTACTTGCGTGGCGCGCAGGACCGCTTGCGGGTCGTTCATGCCGCGGGCCAGTTCCGAGAACAGCATGGCCCAGCGCAAGCGATCGGTATCGCCCAGTTGGGCTTCATCGATGCTGCTGGCGGCCTCGAAAGCGCTCTCTCGCTGACCCTGGCGGGCCAGGATGTTGGCCGCTTCCAGGCGCGTTTGGGCAGCCTGTTCGGGAGCCTGCTGCTCTGCCTGGCTGAGCAGTCGTCCTGCGTCCTGATCGGGGGCTCGGTCAACGACGCTGGGCGGCTGCATGGCACACCCGGTGATGAGAAGTGCCATGAAGGCAGTGGCCAACAGGCCACGAAGTGACTGTTTCATGTATCCTTCCTTAGTTTCCATTTGCGCTGTCGCGGCCTATGAGCAGGTTGATCTCACGTTGAGTAAGCATAGCGCACCGTCAGGGCAAGCTATTAATAAATCGGGAGTCACGATGACACACCAACCTCCGGGCACATTGTACGTGGTTGCTACGCCAATTGGGAATTTGGACGATCTGTCGCCTCGCGCCGCTCGGATACTTGCCAGTGTGGCGCGCATCGCCGCCGAGGATACGCGCCATAGCGGACGTTTGTTGGCCCATCTGGGGGTCAATACCCCCATGATATCACTGCATGAGCATAACGAAGCGCAGCGCGTGGATAGCCTGGATCGTTATCTTGTGGCAGGGGAAGACATCGCTCTGATCAGTGATGCCGGCACGCCGCTGATCTGTGATCCGGGATTCGTGCTGGTGCGCGAGCTGCGTGCGCGTGGGCGTCATGTGGTGCCCTTGCCTGGTCCTTGTGCCTTGATCACGGCGCTGTCGGCGGCTGGCCTGCCCACGGATCGCTTCACTTTTGGCGGTTTTTTGCCTGCCAAGTCCAGTGGCAGGCGGCAGGCGCTGGAACGGTGGGTGGCCCGGGAGGAGACGCTGGTGTTTTACGAGTCGCCTCATCGTATCCTGGCGACGCTGGAGGCGCTGGCAGAGCAGATGCCCGAGCGCAGCGTGGTGCTGGCCAGGGAACTGACCAAGACTTTCGAGACGTTTTTGCAGGGAACGCCTGCGCAGCTGCTGGAACAGATGGAGCAAGATGCCAATCAGGCGCGTGGTGAGTTCGTGATCGTCATTGCCGGAGCGGCGCCCGTCGAGCAGGGTGATGAGCAGTCCGTGGAGGCAGATGCGCTGCTGGCGGCGCTATTGGCCGAAGGTGTCGGGGTCAAGCAGGGGGCGGCGGTGGCGGCGCGATTGATGGGGGGGCGCAAGCAGCAGTGGTATGCCAGATTGCAGGCAATCAAAGGCGAGCATTGAGGCCAGGGCGGGGCGCTGGTATGCTTGCCGCCGGAGTTGGCCAGACAGTCGCCGCTAATATGCTCGCAAGAGCCGTTGGGGGAGGAAAGTCCGGGCTCCACAGGGCAGAGTGCCAGGTAACGCCTGGGCGGCGAGAGCCGACGGAAAGTGCAGCAGAGAGTAGACCGCCTAAGTTTCTGACATCAACCTCAGGAACCGGTAAGGGTGAAAGGGTGCGGTAAGAGCGCACCGCGCGCCTGGCAACAGTGCGTGGCATGGTAAACCCCACTCGGAGCAAGACCAAATAGGGACCCAATGGCGTGGCCCGCGCTGGGTCCGGGTAGGTTGCTTGAGCGCTGTGGTGACGCAGCGCCTAGAGGAATGACTGTCCACGACAGAACCCGGCTTATCGGCCGACTCCCCATTTCCATGAAAGGCGTGCAGGGCACGCCTTCCCAAATTTTGTGTGAGAGTAACATGCCTTCTGCCGACGCCGATCAGGTCGCTTCCCGTTTTCGTCACACCAGCGTGTTATTGGACGGGGCCGTCGATGCGTTGATCCATGATCCCGACGGTGTCTATCTGGACGGCACGTTCGGCCGCGGGGGGCACTCGCGTCTCATCCTGTCGCGGTTGAGTGAACAGGGCCGCTTGTTGGCCATGGACCGCGACCCACAGGCCATTGCCGCCGCTGCGGAAATCACCGACTCGCGTTTTGAGATCACTCGTCGTGAATTTGCGCGGCTGGCGGAATTCGCCCAAGAGCAGGGCGTACATGGTCGGTTGTCAGGCATCCTGCTGGATATCGGCGTGTCGTCGCCGCAGTTGGACGATCCCGAGCGTGGTTTCAGCTTCATGCGCAATGGCCCGTTGGACATGCGCATGGACCCCACGCAAGGCGAGAGTGCAGCAAGCTTTCTGGCCCGTGCCAGCGAATCCGAGATAGCCAGCGTCTTCAAGACCTATGGCGAAGAGCGCTACGCCAAGCGGTTGGCCAATGCCGTGGTCAAGCGGCGCGTCGAGCAACCTTTCACGCACACCGTGGATCTGGCCGACGTCCTCAAGGCAGCCCATCCCGCCTGGGAAAAGGGCAAGCACCCGGCGACCAAGGCGTTTCAGGGACTGCGTATTTACCTCAACGGCGAGCTGGAACAGCTGGATGGCGCTTTGGAAGCGGCCCTGGAAGCCTTGGCGCCGGGTGGGCATCTGGTGGTCATTAGCTTTCATTCGCTGGAAGACCGCCGCGTCAAGCGCTTCATTCGCCACCATGTACGCGGAGATACCCATCTGCCGCGTGGCGTTCCCATCCGTGATGATCAGTTGAATCGCCGCCTCGAGGCCTTGGGCAAGGGGAACCGTCCCAGCGACGAAGAGGTGGATGCCAATCCCCGGGCCCGCAGTGCCGTCATGCGTGCCGCCCGTAAGCGAGCGTGACCATGAGCCTTGATCGCTTCGAACGATGGCTGTCTACGTTGCAGGCCGAGTGGCCATTTCAAGTGCGTCTGCGCCTCTGGCCGCTGCTGTTGGTCGCCCTGTTTGCCTTATGTCTGCTGACGGCGTTGTCGGTGGTGATGACCACCCACATGACTCGGGTACAGTTTGCCGAGCTGCAGCGTCTGGAGCAGGAGAAGAATCAGCTGCAAACCGAATGGGGGCAGCTGTTATTGGAAGAGGGTGCCTGGTCGACACCGGCACGCATCGAGCAAATTGCCACGGAACGGCTAGAAATGCGTATTCCAGACGTCAACGATGTTGAGGTTATTCGTCCATGAGACGCGAAGGTCGGGGAGGGAAGTCCCGTCAATATCCCATTGCACCGCCCTTGGCTGGCGGTCGTTTCTTTTTCATCTTGCTGGTGGTAGGGCTGGCCTCTGCCATTCTGATCGGTCGTATCACGCTGCTCCAGGTCATCGACCGCCCCTTTTTGCAAAGCCAAGGGGACGCGCGCACCCTGCGTCATGAGGCCATTCCGGCACATCGCGGCATGATCACCGACCGCAATGGTGAGCCATTGGCCATCTCGACGCCTGTGGTGACCCTGTGGGCCAACCCGCAAGAGTTGCCTGGCGATGCCATTCAGCGAGTCATGCTGGCCCAGGCCCTGGGGATGTCGCTGGATGATTTCGATGCCCGGGTCGCGCGCTTTGCCAGTCGAGAGTTCATGTATCTGCGTCGCCATATGACCCCGGAAGCTGCGCAGCGAGTGCTGGATCTGCGCACCCCCGGGGTGTATCCGCAGCGGGAGTACAAGCGCTATTACCCGGCAGGGGAAGTGGTGGCCCAACTGCTGGGCGTCACCAACGTCGATGACGTGGGGCAGGAGGGGCTGGAGCTTGCTTATCAACCTTATCTGGCAGGTCACCCCGGCCAGCGGCGCGTCATCAAGGATCGGCGGGGGCGTCTGGTGCGTGAGCTGGGGGTGATCCGTGATGCCCAGCCGGGGGGCGAGCTGACGCTTTCCATCGATCAGCGCATTCAGTACATGGCCTATCGTGAACTGCGCGCCGCCGTTGCCGAGCACGAGGCGGACGGCGGCGTGCTGGTCATGATGGATGCACGCACTGGCGAGGTGCTGGCCATGGCCAACCTGCCCTCCTACAACCCCAACAACCGTGCAGGGCTCGATCCTCGAGGGCTGCGCAATCAGGCCCTGGTGGATGTCTTCGAACCCGGGTCGGTCATGAAGCCGCTGGCCATGGCGGCGATCCTCGAAAGCGGCGTATTTGACCGCGATGTGGTCGTCGATACGTCGCCGGGCTGGATGCGCATCGACCAGTTCACCATTCGTGATATCCGTAATTACGGGCAGTTGGATCTGGCGGGTATTCTGGAAAAATCTTCCAACATCGGTATGTCGCGGTTGGCGCTTCAGCTCAGCGATACGGCGATCTGGGAAAAGTACAATCAGTTGGGCTTTGGGCAGGGGCCGGGTACCGGTTTTCCTGGCGAGTCCACGGGTAGCCTCCCGGCACCGGTGCGGTGGTCGCGCAGTGAGCGTGCGGCGCTCTCCTATGGCTATGGTCTGTCGACCTCTGCGCTGCAGATTGCCAGTGCCTACACGGCATTGGCCAACGGCGGTGAGCGCCTGCCGCCCTCGCTGTTGAGGTTGTCCGAGCCTCCACAGGGCATTCCTGCCATCTCGCCTAGCGTGGCAGATGACCTTCTGGACGTGCTGGAAACGTCCGTGGGGGCCTACTCTGGTGGGCGGCGTGCTCGGGTAGAGGGCTACCGAGTGGGCGGCAAGACCGGTACGGTGCGCAAGACCAGCCAGCAGGGTTACGCCACGGATGCCTATCGCAGCGTCTTTGCTGGCATAGCACCTATCTCTGATCCGCGCATCGTCACGGTGGTGATGATCGATAATCCTCGGGCGGGACAGTTTTATGGCGGGGCGGTGGCGGCCCCCGTATTTTCCAGCGTCACCGGCAACGCGCTGCGGCTGCTGGATGTGCCGCCTGATCATGACGTTGAATAGCTTTCAAGGAGTAGGCATGACTGTGAGCCTCGACCAGTTTCGGGCCGCCCTCAAGGCGGTGTGGCCAGGCGCTGGCTTGCCGGAGCTGCCGCCGCTGCCCGTGTCGCTCGATCTGGTGACCGATTCGCGCAAGGTGGCACAAGGAGATGTCTTCGTGGCGGTGCCCGGTAGTCAAGGGGATGGCCGCGAGTATATCGAGCAAGCCCTGGAGAGAGGCGCCTCGCTGGTGCTGGCGCATACGCGGCAGGCCGAGCTGACGCTGCAGGGCAAGGTGCTTTCGCTGCCTCATCTGGCCCTGCGGCTGGGTGAGCTGGGGCGCTCGCTTTATCAAGTGCCTGATGGCCTGGAGGTGATCGCAGTTACGGGAACCAACGGCAAAAGCTCGGTCACGCATTATATCGCGGCATTGAGTGAGCGCTTGGGCACTCGGGCTGGAGTGGTAGGCACCCTGGGCGTTGGGCGCCCGGGGCAGCTAATGGATACCGGGCTGACGACGCCCGGGCCGCTGGCGTTGCAGGCCACCCTGGGGCAGCTAGGGCGCCAAGGGGTCCAGCGCGTAGCGCTGGAGGCCTCTTCCCATGCGCTGGACCAGCACCGTCTGGAAGCAGTGAACGTGACGGTCGGCGTGTTCACCAATCTGACCCGGGATCATCTGGACTATCACTGCAGCATGGCGGCCTATGCTGCGGCCAAGGCCAAGCTGTTCCGTCGTCCTGAGCTGACCCTGGCGGTGGTCAACGGTGACGACTCCCTGGCTCGGCTGATGCTGGCAGGGTGCGAATCCCATGTGCGTGTGCTGGCGACGGGCAGCGATGAGGCGGTGACGCTGCGTATCCTCGATTGGCATCCGTTGGAAACCGGTCAGCAGGCTCTGATTGCCACGCCCGAGGGCGAGAAAGCGCTCGAATTGCCGCTTCTGGGGCGCTTCAATCTGGATAACGTGCTGCTGGCCATCAGCGTGTTGTACGGGCTGGGCGAGTCGCTGGATGCGCTGTTCGAGGCGGCGGCCAAGTTGAGCCCGGTGCCGGGTCGCATGACGCGCTTTGGCGGGGGCGAATCGCCTTGTGTCGTGGTGGATTATGCCCACACGCCTGACGCGCTGCAAAATGCGTTGGAAGCACTGCGTGATCACTTGGGGAGCCAAGGAAAGCTCTGGTGCCTGTTTGGCTGTGGTGGTGAGCGCGATACCGGAAAGCGCGCGGAAATGGCTAGGGTAGCCGAGCGGCTGGCCGACCGTGTGGTGGTGACCGACGACAATCCTCGCCGTGAATCTGCCGCCGAAATTCGTCAGCAAATTTTGGCGGGTTTTCACGATCCGCAGCGGGTGGAAGAGATTGGCGATCGGCGTCAGGCCATCCTGCATGCCGTGGCTCAGGCAGGTTCTCAGGATGTGGTGCTGGTGGCTGGCAAGGGTCATGAGGCTTATCAGGAAGTCGAGGGTGTTCGACACGCCTACCAGGATGACGAGCAGGTGCAGCAAGCCATTCGAGCGCGAGGTGGCCGCTGATGTGGACCCTTGGCGGAGTGGCTGCGGCGCTGAGTATTCCGTTGGCGAGCGAAGCGACTGACGTTGCGATCAGCCAGGTAGTGACGGATACCCGCCAGATCGTGCCGGGTTGCCTGTTCATTGCCCTGAAAGGCCCGCGCTTCGATGGTCACGATTTCGTCGAACAGGCCCGAGAGCTGGGCGCCGTAGCGGCACTGGTGGAGCATCCCGTGGAGAGTCCGCTGCCGCAATTGCGCTACCCGGATACGCGCTTGGGGCTGGGGCTGTTGGCGTGCGCATGGCGGCGACGCTTTACGCTGCCGCTGGTGGCGGTCACGGGGAATAGCGGAAAAACCACGGTCAAGGAGATGGTGGCAGCCCTGTTGGCGCCACTCGGTGAGGTGCTGGCGACCATCGGCAACCTCAATAACGATATCGGGGCGCCGCTGACACTGTTACGTCTTGGGTCACAGCACCAGGCGGGTGTCATCGAACTGGGGGCCAATCATTTGGGTGAAATCGCCTGGACCGTTGGTTTGGCGGCCCCCAGGGTGGCCATCATCACCAACGTGACGGGCGCTCATGTAGGTGAGTTTGGTGGCATGGGTCAGATTGCCCAGGCCAAGAGCGAAATTTTGTCAGGGCTCGATCAGGATGGCGTGGCCATCATCAATGCCGATGATCGCTACTTCCCTTTCTGGGCGGCCTGTGCGGCCCCCAGACGAGTGGTCAGCTACGGGGTGCAGGGCAATGCGGACGTAAACGCTTCGGCTCTTTCCTGCGACTCACAGGGGCGTTATGCTTTCACGCTCGTTGTCGGAGGTGAGCCGTTGGGGCGCGTAACGCTACCCCTGATCGGCAAGCATAACGTCAGTAACGCCTTGGCCGCCGCTGCCGCTGCCCTGGCGCTGAGCGTTCCTGCCCCGCAGGTCGTGGCTGGGCTGAATCGGTTGTCGGCATTGCAGGGCCGCTTGAGCGTGGTGCCCGGCATTCGCGGCACGACGCTGCTGGACGACACCTACAATGCCAACCCTGGCGCGGTCAAGGCGGCTCTGGATGCCTTGGCGAGCTTTCCTGCCCCTCGCTGGTGCGCCCTGGGCGCGATGGGAGAGCTGGGAGATGAATCTGAACGGCTGCATGCCGACGTAGGAGCGTATGCTGCGTCGCTGGGGCTGGACATGCTGTTGACGGTTGGCGAGGCAGCCAAGGCTGCCTCGGATGCCTTTGGTCGCGGGCTGCACTTCGACGACCACGAGACGCTAGTGCGTCATGTTATTAATTCTCTGCCACCTGACGCCACGCTGCTGGCGAAAGGATCGCGCAGTGCCGGCATGGAAAGAGTCATTGCTGCGCTGCGTGCGGATGACACAAGGTAAGCGCCGTTCATGTTACTTCATTTGGCGAATTTTCTAGCTCAATTCCAAACTGCGTTTCAGGTGTTCAATTATTTGACGCTGCGCGTCATTCTCGCCGCGCTCACCGCGCTGATGCTGTGCCTTTGGCTGGGGCCTTGGGTGATACGTCGCCTGGTCGAAGGGCAGATTGGCCAGGCCGTTCGCGACGACGGCCCACAGTCGCATCTTTCCAAGGCAGGTACGCCGACCATGGGCGGCGCCATGATCCTGCTGGCGATTGCGATCAGCACCTTGCTGTGGGGTGACCTGACCAACTATTACGTCTGGATCGTGCTGCTGGTGACGCTGGGCTTTGGCGCCATCGGGTGGGTCGACGATTATCGTAAAGTGGTCGAAAAGAACCCGCGAGGCCTGCCAGCACGTTGGAAGTATTTCTGGCAGTCGGTGGTCGGCCTGGGAGCCGCCATCATTCTGTACGCCACGGCCACCACGCCCGCCGAAACCAGCCTGCTCATTCCGCTGTTCAAGGACGTTGCGCTGCCGTTGGGCTTGTTCTACATCGTATTGAGCTACTTCGTCATCGTCGGTAGCTCCAATGCCGTCAACCTGACCGATGGCCTGGACGGTCTGGCCATCATGCCCACCGTGCTGGTGGCCATGGGGCTGGCGGTGTTTGCCTATGCCAGCGGCAATGCCGTATTTGCCAACTACCTGCATATTCCCTTCATTCAGGGAACCGGCGAGCTGGCCATTTTCTGTGCCACGATTGCCGGTGCTGGCCTCGGCTTTCTGTGGTTCAACACCTATCCCGCCCAGGTGTTCATGGGCGATGTGGGTGCGCTGGCGCTAGGGGCCGCCCTGGGCGTGGTGGCGGTCATCGTGCGCCAGGAGATCGTGCTGTTCATCATGGGCGGTATTTTCGTGCTGGAAACCGTGTCGGTCATTCTGCAGGTCGGCTCCTACAAGCTGACGGGGCGACGTATCTTCCGTATGGCTCCGCTGCATCACCATTACGAACTCAAGGGATGGCCTGAGCCGCGCGTGATCGTGCGTTTCTGGATCATCACCGTTGTCCTCGTTCTGCTGGGACTGGCCACCCTGAAAGTGCGTTAGTCATTGGGTAGTCGTGTCAGGGTGGCCGTGTCAGGTTGGACAAGGCCGCTCTGATTCAGGCACAAGGAGTCGTTCATGGTGAAGGTACCTCAGGGTGTTACCGTTGTTGTCGGGCTGGGCATTTCCGGTCAGGCGATCTGTCGCCACCTGGACCGCCATGGAGTGCCTTTCATGGTGGCCGATACCCGCGAGATGCCGCCTGGCCTCGCCGCGTTCCAGCAGCGTTATCCAGCGATTGATTGCCACTGTGGGCCGCTGAGCGAGCTGGATTTCAGCGATGCGTACGAGGTGGTGGTCAGTCCGGGCGTCGACCCGCATTCGGCAGGCCTCGACGGGCTGTTGGAGCGCGTCAATCCTGCCACCGGCGAGCCGATACTGGTGGGCGAAACGGCGCTGTTCAGGCGTCTGGTGCGTGCCCCGGTGGCGGCGATTACGGGTTCCAATGCCAAGTCCACGGTGACTACGCTATTAGGCGAAATGGCCAAGGCCTCGGGAGTGTACGCTGCCGTGGGGGGTAACCTGGGCACGGCGGCTCTGGATCTGTTGGCCGACCACCCCGATGCCGAGCTTTTCATCCTCGAACTATCCAGCTTTCAACTGGAAACGACGCCTCGCCTGGGGGCGGCGTCGGCTGCGTTTCTCAATCTATGCGATGATCATCTGGACCGTCATGGCGATCTTGCGGGTTACCGTGAGGCGAAGCAGCGCATTTTCATCGGGGCGGAGCACGCGGTGGTCAACGCCGATGACCCCATGACCTGGCCTCTGGATGCCCTGGAGCGTGTCGAGCGTTTCGGGGTAGGTGTCCCGTCCGGCAGTGACTGGGGGTTGGCCGATATCGATGGACGCCGCTATTTGATGCACGGCGAGACGCCGTGGCTGGCGGTGGATGAGCTGGCCATCACCGGACAGCACAATCAGTTGAACGCGCTGGCAGCGCTGGCCATGGGCCAGGCGCTGGGCTTCGATCGTCAGGCCATGTGCGAGGTGTTGACCACGTTCAAGGGGCTGCCGCACCGTAGTGAAGCCGTTGCTGAGGTGAACGGGGTTCGCTGGGTCAACGACTCCAAAGGGACCAATGTCGGCGCGACCCTGGCAGCCATCAATGGTATTGGCGTCGCGCTCACAGGCAAGATCATCCTGCTGGCCGGTGGCGTGGGCAAAGGTGCCGACTTTACGCCGCTGGCCGCGCCGCTGGCGAGCTACGCAAAGGCCGCGCTACTCTATGGCGCAGACGCCGAGCGTCTCGACAGCGTGCTTGGCCCTTGCCTTCACACTCAGCGTGTCGAAACACTGACACACGCGATGGAAGCAGCATGGCACCTGGCCGAGCCAGGGGATTGTGTGTTGCTCTCGCCAGCGTGTGCCAGCCTGGACCAATTCGCCAACTACCAGGCGCGGGGCGACCTGTTTCGCGACTGGATCGAGCAGAAACAGCGTGAGAGTGCCCCATGAGCGACGAATCAATGAGTAGGGTGCAACGACTGCGTGAAGCGCTGGCAACCCGCCACCTGCCTTGCGATGTCTGGCTGATTGTCGCGGCGGTCGCGCTGGCGGGGCTGGGCTGGGTCATGGTCAGCTCCGCGTCGATAGGGCTACTGGAAAATAGCTATCACTATGCCCGCCAGCACGGCATCTTTCTGGTGCTGGCCATCATGGCATGCCTGTTCATGGTGTGTGTGCCGCTGGAGCTGTGGCGTCAGAACGCGGCATTGCTGCTGCTGTTCAGCATCTTCATGCTGGTCGTGGTACTGGCCGTGGGTCAAGAAGTCAACGGCAGCAAGCGCTGGATTGCCCTGCCGGGGCCGCTTCCCAGCCTGCAAGTCTCGGAATTCGGCAAGCTGGGGCTGATCTTTTACATGGCAGCGTTCATGTCGCGCTTCACTTACGAATTGCGCCAGCGTGCTTTTACCATGTGGCGCCCCTTGGCAGTACTGGCTATTCCTGCCTTCCTGCTGTTTCTTGCCCCGGATTTCGGCGGCATGGTGGTGTATGCCGTCTGTGTAATCGGCATGCTGATGATGAGTGGCGCTTCGCTGACGCTGTTGCTGGGCAGTGGGGGGGTACTGGGGTTTGGTGCCGTGATGATGGTCGTCATGGAGCCGTATCGACTGGCGCGCTGGACCAGCTTCCTGGACCCGTGGGCCGACCAGTTCGCCACCGGGTATCAGCTGACGCAGGCATTGATCGCGTTTGGGCGTGGTCATGTGACCGGCACCGGATTGGGCAACAGCGTGCAGAAGCTGCACTATCTCCCTGAAGCCCATACGGACTTCATTTTTGCGGTGGTGGCCGAAGAACTGGGCATGATCGGAGCGATTGCCGTGGTGCTGCTGTTCACCCTGTTCATCGTGCGGGCCATGTGGGTGGGCCGGCGAGCAGAGTTGGCCGGGCATCTGTTCGGTGCCTACGTGAGTTACGGAATCGGCTTTATCGTGGCAGCTCAGGCGTTTATCAATATGGCGGTGAGTGCTGGCTTGCTGCCGACCAAAGGGCTGACCCTGCCGCTGATCAGCTACGGGGGGTCCAGTCTGCTGGTCACTGGGATGATGGTGGGGCTGTTGCTCCGGGTGGATGCAGAAACTCGGCATCGCCCGCGCCGATTGTCGACGCCTTACCGTGCTCGCCGAGAGCCGCGGTTGACGTAATTATTCAAGGAGCTGTTTGTGGCGATACATGCGGGTCGACGGGTATTGGTCATGGCGGGAGGAACGGGAGGGCACGTCATTCCGGCGCTCTCGCTGGCGCGTGCCCTCCAGGCCCAAGGGGTGACCGTGGAGTGGTTGGGTAGCCCACGGGGAATTGAAAACCGCCTGGTGCCCGAGGCGGGCATTCTGCTGCATACCATTGCGATCAGTGGGTTGCGCGGCAATGGCGCCGCTGGCTGGCTCAAGGCACCGCTCAACCTGTCGCGCGCGGTGCTCCAGGCACGTGGTGTCATCAAGCGTTTCAAGCCGGATGTCGTGGTGGGGCTGGGCGGATTCGCCAGCGGCCCTGGCGGTCTGGCGGCCCGGTTATCAGGTATTCCGCTGGTCATTCATGAACAGAATGCCGTGGCAGGGCTGACCAACAAGGTGTTGTCGCGACTGGCGACGCGGACGTATGCCGCGTTCGAAAATGCGTTTGGCACGCGTGCCGAGGTGATCGGCAACCCGGTACGTGATGATATCGCCGCGCTGGGCGAGCAGCCCCGCCAGGTGGCCGACATGCAGGGCAGGCCGCTGCGCCTGTTGGTGGTAGGCGGCTCCCTGGGCGCGGTAGCGTTGAACGAGCGCCTGCCTGTGGCCTTGGCTGCGCTGCCGCCGGAGCGACGTCCCGAGGTGCGTCACCAGGCTGGCAAGGAGCGCGATCTCGCCACGGCAGAGGCCTATGCTCAACAGGCGGTAGTCGCCGAGGTTTCGCCGTTCATCGATGATATGGCCGCTGCCTATGCCTGGGCAGATCTGGTCGTTTGCCGAGCCGGTGCGCTGACGATTGCCGAACTGGCGGCGGCGGCCAAGCCCGCGTTGCTGGTGCCGTTTCCTTTTGCCGTGGACGACCATCAACGGGTAAATGCCGACGTGCTGGTCCAGGCGGGCGCGGCCCTATGTATCGTTCAGGCCGAGCTGACGCCTGATTATTTAAGTAACCTTTTGGAACAATTACTCCACCCAGAGACTCTGGCAGAGATGGCCGTCAAGGCACGTCAAGCCGCGTCTTTGAACGCGACCGAGCGCCTGGCCGAAGGCTGTCTCTCGCTGGTGAAGCAAGGAGAAACTGCGTGACCGAGTCAGTCAATCATACGTCGCCGCAGCTGAGTGGCCCGAGCGGCCCGGGTATGCGCCGTATCCAGCGGCTTCATTTCGTCGGTATTGGCGGTGCCGGAATGTGCGGCATTGCCGAGGTGCTCGCCAATCAGGGGTACCAGGTCAGCGGTAGTGACATGAAAGCCTCCACTGTCGTGGAGCGCTTGCGTCAGTGCGGCGTCGATGTATTCATTGGGCATGCCAAGGAAAACGTGGAAGGCGCGGATGTGGTCGTCGTCTCCAGTGCCATCGATGAAGCCAACCCTGAAATTCGCTGGGCACATGACCACCGCGTGCCGGTGGTGCGGCGTGCGGAAATGCTCGCCGAGCTGATGCGCTTTCGTCACGGCATTGCCGTGGCCGGTACTCACGGCAAGACCACCACGACCAGCCTGACGGCTACCCTGTTGGCAGAGGGCGGTCTGGACCCAACTTTCGTGATCGGTGGCAAACTCACCAGCGCAGGCGCCAATGCTCGCCTGGGGGAGGGCGACTATCTGGTGGCCGAGGCCGACGAATCCGATGCGTCGTTTCTTCACCTTCAGCCCATGGTGTCCATCGTCACCAATATCGATGCTGACCACATGGCCACTTATGGGGGTGACTTCGAGCGTTTGAAAAACACCTTCATCGAGTTCTTGCACAATCTGCCTTTCTACGGCTTGGCTGTGCTGTGTATCGATGATCCCCACGTGCGCGGGCTGTGCGAGCGTATCAAGCGCCAGTTCGTGACCTACGGCTTCGATGAAGATGCCGATTACCGCATCGTGGATTTTAGTCAGCAGGCCGGGGAAGTCTCCTTCACGGCACTGCGGCCCGGTGGCGCGCCTCCGTTGGCCATTCGACTGGCCATGCCTGGCCGTCATAATGCCTTGAACGCCATGGCGGCCATCGTGGTGGCGACCGACGCCGGGGTCAGTGATGACGCCATCCAGCGCGGTCTCATGGGGTTTGCGGGCGTAGGGCGGCGCTTTCAGGTCCATGGCCACTATCCGGCACCGGTCGGCGAAGGCGAGATCATGCTGGTCGACGATTACGGTCACCATCCGCGTGAAGTGGACATGGTCATTCAGGCGGTGCGTGCCGGCTGGCCCGAGCGCCGTCTGGTGATGCTCTACCAGCCCCACCGTTACAGCCGTACCCGCGATCTCTACGAAGACTTCGTACGCGTACTGTCTCAGGTGGATACGCTGGTGCTGCTCGACGTGTACAGCGCTGGCGAGGCGGTGGTGCCGGGTGCTGAAGGCAAGACCCTGGCAGGCTCCATCCGTCAACGTGGCGATGTCGATCCGCTGTTCGTGGAGCACAAGCACGAGCTGCCTGCCCTGCTCAACAACGTGCTGCGTCCAGGCGATATTCTGATTACCCAGGGCGCGGGCGATGTGGGTGGCATTTCACTGCGCCTTGCCCAAGCCAAGCTGGTCATGAAAGAGGTGGTGCTATGACATCAGGGCAAACGCAGCAGGCTGGCCTGGAGCGTGTCGTCGTGGTCTACGGCGGCATGTCGGCCGAGCGGGAGGTGTCGCTCAAGAGTGGTGCCGCCGTGTTGAGCGCCTTGCAGCGTCAAGGCGTGAATGCGCAGGGTTACGATCTCAAAGAGGGTGGGCTGGCGGGCCTCGAGCGCCTCGATCCCACCGCGGTGTTCATCGCACTGCATGGGCGTGGCGGTGAAGATGGAGCGCTGCAGGGCGCATTGGAGCTGCTCGGTTTGCCTTACACCGGCAGTGGCGTACTGGCTTCGGCGCTGGGAATGGACAAGCAGCGTACCAAGCAGGTGTGGCAAGCCGTCGGCCTGCCCACGCCGGAGTGCATCATGCTGAATGCCGCTTCGGACTGGGAGGCAGTGGTAGCTCAGCTAGGGCTACCCATGATGGTCAAGCCGGTACACGAAGGCTCGACTCTGGGTATCAGTATCGTCCGCAGCCTCGATGAGCTGAAAGCGGCCTATGCCCAAGCTGCCACTTTCGATGCCAGGGTCATGGCAGAGCGCTTCATCACGGGGGACGAGTACACCGTCGGCCTGCTGGGCGATGACGTGTTGCCTGCCATTCGTGTCGAGGTGCCGGGTGGGTTTTATGATTATGAAGCCAAGTATCTGACCAACACCACCCAGTACCATTTGCCCTGTGGCTTGTCGCCGCAAGACGAGCAGGCGTTGGCCGCGCTGTGCAAAGAGGCCTTCCTGGCCGTAGGCGGAGAGGGCTGGGGGCGTATCGATGTGATGCGTGATGCCGCGGGCGATTTCTGGCTGATCGAAGTGAATACCGTGCCCGGCATGACCGACCATAGCCTCGTGCCTCAGGCGGCGGCCCACGCCGGTATCGATTTCGACCAGCTGGTGATGCGTATTTTGACCACTGCACTGGCGCGCGATTCGTGACGGGGCATGGCATGAGTTCCTTATGAAGAAGCGCAATGCGTGGCTCGGTATCGTTCTACTGGCATTGCTGCTGGGGGCGGGGAGCCGAGCGCTATGGCTTTGGTTGGATCGCCCTATCGAGCGCGTCTCCATTCGAGGCGAGTGGGAATACGTGAGCGCCGACTATTTGCGTTCACAGCTGGCCCCGCTGGTTCAGGACATTACCTGGTTATCGGCGGACTTGGGCGAGCTGCGCCGCAATGCGCTGGAGATTGGTTGGCTGGATGAAGTGCGAATCTCCAGAGAGTGGCCCAATGCGCTGGTCTTCGAATTGATAGAACAGACGCCGGTAGCCCGCTGGAATGACGACTTCCTGCTTAACCCGCGAGGCGAACCCTTCTCCTATGCGCCTCTTGCCGTGCCCCCTGGGTTGCCCGATCTGGCGGGCCCTCAGGAAAGCAGTGCGGAAGTGCTGGCCTATTATCAGCGCTTGACGCCGCACTTTGCCGGACTGTCGTTGACGCTGGCTCAGCTCCGCCTGGAGCCTCGTGGTGCCTGGCGACTTCAACTTGATCAAGGCACCTGGGTAATGTTGGGGCGTCGTCACCATGGCGAACGACTTGCCCGGCTGTCGGCCTCCTGGCAGCGTGAGCTGGGTAGCGTAGGCGAGCATATTCGCTATATCGACTTGCGCTATCCCAATGGTGTGGCGGTGGCGTGGCACGGTGAAACCGAGGTTCCGGAGGAGGAGGGCGAGTCACTATAAGGCGCAATGTGCAAAAAATCGGGTAAATGGGCAGGTCGGCCCGCTAAAAAACCCTTTTATGGGGTTTAAAATGCTTTCCAAGCCAATTATCGTTGGTTTGGGCTAGTCGTATTGTGGCTATTGTTTCTATACTATGTCCCAGGCGATGCTGTGGGTCAGTTTTTATTATTCGGTCAGCGGTTAGCGGCGTCACACAGTTTTAGTCAGGTTATTTATTTTATCTTTGGGTTTCGCCTGCTTTTGCTTAAGCATTAAAAGCGATCCCCGTTCTTATAAAACGACGACAAGGAGATTTACCGACTCATGGCAGGCTCACCCAACGCATCCAATATGGTTGTCGGGCTGGACATTGGAACGTCCAAGGTCGTCGCGATAGTCGGTCAACCCACCGATGATGGTGGGATTGAAATCGCCGGTATCGGTTCTCACCCTTCTCGTGGCATGAAGCGGGGAGTGGTCATCAATATCGAATCCACGGTTCAGTCGATTCAGCGTGCAGTAGAAGAAGCCGAGCTAATGGCGGGTTGCGACATCCATTCCGTCTATGTCGGTGTGGCAGGCAGCCATATCAGCTCCATGAATTCCGACGGCGTGGTGGCCATCAAGGAGCGCGAAGTCACTCCTTACGATATCGAACGGGTCATCGATTCCGCGCGGGCACGGGCCATTTCCGAAGGGCAGCGAGTGCTGCATGTATTGCCTCAGGAGTTTTCCATCGACGCCCAAGGGGGCATCCGCGAACCGTTGGGCATGTCCGGGGTTCGTTTGGAAGCTCAGGTGCATCTGGTCACGGCTGCCTTGAATGCCGTGCAGAACATCGAAAAGTGCGTGCGGCGGTGTGGTCTGGATGTGGATGCTATTATTCTGGAACAGCTGGCATCCAGCATGGCGGTACTGACCGAAGACGAGCGCGAGCTCGGTGTCTGTATGGTCGATATCGGTGGGGGAACCACTGACATGGCCATCTTCAGCGAAGGTGCCATACGCCATACGGCGGTCATACCGATCGCGGGTGATCAGGTCACCAACGATATCGCCATGGCGTTGCGCACGCCCACTCAGCACGCAGAAGAAATCAAGGTAAAATACGCTTGCGCGCTGACGCAGCTGGCCGCCAGCGATGAAATGATCAAAGTACCCAGCGTGGGCGATCGCGCGGCACGAGATCTGTCGCGCCAAGCGTTGGCAGAAGTCGTGGAGCCTCGCTATGAAGAGCTCTTCACGCTGGTCAGAGACGAATTACGCCGCAGTGGCTATGAAGATATGGTGGCGGCGGGAGTGGTGCTTACCGGCGGCACTTCACGCATGGAAGGTGTCAGCGAATTGGCCGAAGAAATTTTTCACATGCCGGTTCGTATTGCCTGCCCACAAAATGTCAGAGGCTTGGCAGATGTGGTTCGCAATCCTATCTATGCGACGGGCGTTGGTTTGCTGCACTATGCACTGCAGGAAACGCGTCATGGGCAAGGCCTAGAAAGCCACGGGGGAAGCGCTGCGGGACATAAAGGACGCAGTGAATTTGCCCGACGTGATATCAAGGATGGCCATTCGGCGCTGGCAAGAATCAAAGGCTGGTTCAAAGGAAATTTCTGATAGGGCCGCGACGCGGTTCAGGAGACGGGGCTTATGTTCGAATTGGTAGATAACGCACCCTCGAGCAGTGCGGTCATTAAAGTAGTCGGTGTTGGCGGTGGCGGCGGCAATGCTGTCAACCACATGGTCGAGAGCAACATCGAAGGCGTCGAATTCATTTGCGCCAACACCGATGCACAGGCGCTCAAGCGGGTGTCGGCAAAAACGGTGCTTCAGTTGGGGGGGGAAATCACCAAAGGGCTGGGCGCAGGCGCCAACCCTGAGGTGGGTCGTCAGGCCGCGATGGAAGATCGTGATCGTATTGCCGAGCTGCTCAGTGGCGCCGACATGGTCTTCATCACTGCCGGTATGGGCGGTGGCACGGGGACAGGAGGCGCTCCAGTGGTTGCCCAGGTCGCCAAAGAGCTGGGCATCCTGACGGTTGCCGTGGTCACCCGTCCCTTCCCGTTCGAAGGGCCAAAGCGCATGCGAGCGGCCGAGGAGGGCATGAAAGAGCTTTCCGAGCATGTCGATTCGTTGATCACCATCCCCAACGAAAAGCTGCTGTCGGTGCTGGGCAAGAACGCGACCCTGCTGACGGCATTCAGCGCTGCCAACGACGTGCTGCTGGGGGCGGTGCAAGGCATTGCCGAGCTGATCACCAGCCCGGGCATCATCAACGTCGACTTTGCCGACGTGCGTACTGTCATGTCCGAAATGGGCATGGCGATGATGGGTACTGGCGGCGCCACTGGTGAGAACCGTGCCCGTGAAGCTGCAGAGAAAGCCATCCGGAGCCCGCTGCTGGAAGATATCGACCTGCACGGTGCCCGCGGCATTCTGGTCAACATCACGGCTGGCCCCGACCTATCCATTGGCGAGTTCAATGACGTCGGTGCCACGGTGCAGGAGTTCGCCTCTCAGGAAGCCACCATCGTCGTGGGTACTTCCATCGATATGGAAATGTCCGACGAGCTGCGCGTGACCGTTGTGGCGGCTGGCCTGGATGGCAGCAAGGCCAAGGCCGTGTCTCGCGAACCGGCACGCCGCTCCGCTGCAGATGCCGGTGGCTCCGACTACCGTAAATTGCAGCAGCCCACCGTCATGCGGCAACAGGCTACCGCGCGTGCCGAAGCGCCGGAAGCAGCAGCCAAGCCACGCCCTGAAAAACGTCGTTCGGCCGATGCCGATGACTATCTGGATATCCCCGCGTTCCTGCGCCGCCAGGCAGATTGATCTGCGCTATCAGGTTTATTGAGGCAGCAAACGAGAGTTTTATTGGTAAAACGCTCGTTTGCTGTTAAAGTGAACACTGTTTGATAACTTTTCTCCCCCTGCGGCTGGGTAGCGACTCGTTACACGCCGCCGATATTAGAGCTTGACCACTGCCCATGATCAGACAACGCACACTACAAAACGTCATCCGCGCCACTGGAGTGGGTCTGCACTCTGGCAAGAAAGTCCATCTGGCTTTGCGCCCGGCACCGGCCAACACGGGTATTGTGTTTGTCAGAACCGATCTGGACCCAGTGGTTCACGTTCCTGCCCGCGCCGAGCTGGTGGAAGACACTACCTTGTGCACGGCACTTTCCCATGAAGGCGTCAAGGTAGCCACCGTCGAGCACCTCATGTCTGCCTTTGCGGGCTTGGGTATCGACAATGCCTACGTGGATATCAGTGCCGCGGAAGTGCCGATCATGGATGGTAGCGCCAGCCCGTTCGTTTTCCTCATCCAGTCTGCAGGTATTCTCGAGCAGGACGCGGCCAAGAAATTCATTCGCATCAAGCGTCGTGTGGCGGTCAGTGATGGTGACAAGGAAGCCGCATTCCTGCCCCATCAAGGCTTCAAGGTGTCATTTGCCATCGACTTCGACCATCCTGTCTTCGAGCAGCAGAAGCAGACGGCATTGATCGACTTTTCCACGACCTCGTTTGTCAAGGAAGTCTCTCGGGCCAGAACCTTTGGCTTCATGCGTGACCTGGAATACCTGCGCTCGAACAATCTGGCGCTGGGTGGCAGTCTCGACAACGCCATCGTGGTGGATGATTACCGTATCGTGAATGAAGGTGGTCTGCGCTACGAGGACGAATTCGTGAAGCACAAGGTGCTCGACGCCATCGGCGATCTGTATCAGCTTGGCTACAGCCTGATTGGCGAGTTTCGTGGTGTGAAATCCGGCCATGCCCTCAACAATCGTCTGTGCCGTGAGCTGATGGCGCAGCCCGATGCCTACGAAATCGTGACCTTCGAAGAAGAGAAGGCCGTTGCGCCTATCTCCTATGCGGCACCCGCCATGGCGTGACGTGGTTTTTGAAGCGCGCAGGTTGAAATCGGGGGAATGCCCCCCACTAATAATAAAGCACCGCCATGCGGTGCTTTATTGCGTTTGGTCTGACAGTCAGGTGCATGACGTGCTGCGCAGGCGGCTCATGAAGAGCGCTGGGCATGCGAAGCAAGGCGCTCCAGGGCCTGCTTCAGCTTGGGGTGTTTGGTGTCTTCGGCGCACTCCATGAGGGTCGTGCCAGCGCTGGTAGAGAGAGTGCGCGCATAGCGTGCCGGTGGTGTCACGGTGCGTACGGGGCGTACTTTCAGCGTAAAGCCAGTGACCCCTGCAAAGCCGGGGAGTTGCTGCAGGAGGCTCAAAAGGCGCGGTTGCTCGTAGCGCAACCAGGTCAACCAGCTGGCCTGGCTGCTGATCAGGGTCAGTCGTCCATTGCTGAAGCCGCCGACGAACACATGCGCACGCATCTCTTCGGGCAAGTGGGCCCGAAGATGAGTCTGGGCTTGATCGATCAGGCGCGACTGACGCATCAGATGGCCTGCGCCAGCGGACGTGTTCAGCAATTGGGTAATGGGCTGTGCGCGGGAACGCTTAACCTTTATACTCATTTACCTGATTCCTGGGGTGTTGCGGATAGTATCGTGCTGACGAGTGCGCGCAGCACCCATGTTTTTCGTCTATCGACAGAGCCTAACACGCTCAGGAGCCACGCCACAGCATGCCATCAACGCTCGATACATTATCTGCTCTGCCTCGGCGACATCGTCGCCATGGGCTGGCGCGTTGGTGGCTTGCGGGCCTGCTGGTGAGCTGTCTGCTGCCCGCCAGTTTACACCCTTCCGATCTGCGCAGCAGCGACCGGAGCGTGTGTATCTGCTTTTGGGTGCCCGCCATGCTGCGTGCCCAGTCGCAGTGGATCGCCAAAAAGCGCCGCGCGCTAAGGCGCTGGGTAGCACGTCAGCAGCGTCAACTTCCTGTTCTGAAAAGCTTTATCTCTTTCTTTCCCGTCATGCCCCGCCAGACGGTCGCTCTGGATGTATGCTCTCCTCGGGGGCCGCCAGCCCGTTGACCTGCCGCTAGCGGTACGTTCATTTACCCGACGTTAATTGACCCTATGAAAGAGTGCGCCTGAAGAGGTCGCTCCTGTTGATGTGGATATTTCATGATTAATTCCTTGTTACGCAAAGTCGTTGGCTCCAAGAACGACCGTGAAGTCAAACGCATGCTCAAGAGCGTGCAGAGTGTCAACGTGCTGGAAGAGACTCTGGTCGGCTTGAGCGATGGCGAGCTGCAGGCCAAGACGGCCGAGCTGCGCCAGCGTCTGGAGGCTGGGGAAAGCCTGGATAAACTGCTGCCTGAGGCCTTTGCGGTAGTGCGCGAAGCCGGCAAGCGAGTCATGGGCATGCGTCACTTCGATGTGCAGATGGTCGGTGGCATGACGCTGCACCGCGGCCGTATCGCCGAAATGAAAACCGGCGAGGGCAAGACCCTGGTGGGCACGCTGGCGGTATACCTGAATGCCTTGACGGGCAAAGGGGTACACGTGGTCACGGTGAACGACTATCTGGCCCGCCGTGATGCCGAGTGGATGCGCCCGCTGTATGAGTTCCTGGGGCTGTCGATAGGGGTGATTTTTGCTGGCCAGACCGGTGAAGAGAAGCGCCACGCCTACCAATGTGACATCACCTACGGCACCAACAACGAGTTTGGCTTCGACTACCTGCGCGACAACATGGCGTTCTCGCTGGAGGACAAGGTGCAGCGCGGTTTGCACTATGCCATTGTCGACGAAGTGGACTCCATCCTGATCGACGAAGCACGTACGCCGCTGATCATTTCCGGTGCGGTGGACGAGAACACCGAGCTGTACACCATCGTCAACCGTCTGGCCCAGCAGCTGGAGCAGGCGGAAGTATCCGAAGACGAAGACGCTCCTGTCGAAGGCGACTTCGTGCTGGACGAGAAGCAGAAGCAGGTCGAGCTCACCGAGCAAGGCCATAACAAGGTCGAGGAGTTGATGCGCGCCGAAGGCTTGCTGGGCGAAGGCGATTCGCTTTATGCGGCGCAAAACCTCAACCTGTTGCAGCACATGCACTCGGCGCTGCGGGCGCGGCACCTCTATCATCTTGAC
This sequence comes from Halomonas sp. C22, assembly GCF_007655045.1. Taxonomy (NCBI): domain Bacteria; kingdom Pseudomonadati; phylum Pseudomonadota; class Gammaproteobacteria; order Oceanospirillales; family Halomonadaceae; genus Halomonas; species Halomonas sp. C22. The sequence continues at coordinate 202,450 of NZ_VBVC01000006.1, forward strand.
GTCGACTACATCGTCGCCGACGGGCAAGTGGTCATCGTCGATGAGCACACTGGGCGCACCATGCCTGGCCGCCGCTGGTCGGAAGGCCTGCACCAGGCGGTCGAGGCCAAAGAGGGCGTGACCGTTCAGCGTGAAAGCCAGACCCTGGCATCGACCACCTTCCAGAACTACTTCCGCCTTTATGAAAAACTGGCGGGCATGACCGGTACTGCAGATACCGAGGCCTTCGAGTTTCGTCAGATCTACGGCCTCGACGTCATCGTCATTCCCACCAACCGGCCTCTGGCACGCAAGGATCTCAACGACCTCGTCTACCTGAGTGCCGAAGAGAAGTACGAAGCGATCATCAAGGACGTCTCTGCCGAGACCGAGGCGGGCCGCCCGGTGCTGGTCGGTACGGCTTCCATCGAGACCTCCGAATATCTGGCACGCCTGATGCGTGACGCGGGCCTCAAATTCAGCGTGCTCAATGCCAAGCAGCACCAGAGCGAAGCCGAAATCATTGCCCAGGCCGGGCGTCCCGGCGCCATCACCATTGCCACCAACATGGCCGGTCGTGGTACCGATATCATGCTGGGCGGCAACTGGGAGGCTGATGCCGCCAAGCTGCAGAACCCGACCCAGGCCCAGCTCGATGCCCTGAAAGCCGAGTGGCAGGAGCGTCATGATGCGGTACTGGCCGCTGGCGGGCTGCACGTGATCGGTTCCGAACGCCACGAATCGCGTCGTATCGACAATCAGCTGCGTGGCCGTGCGGGCCGTCAGGGCGACCCGGGCTCCACGCGCTTCTTCCTCTCGCTGGAAGACAGCCTGATGCGACTGTTCGGCTCGGACCGAGTGAAGCGCTTGATGCAGGCGCTGGGCCTGGAGCGTGGCGAAGCCATCGAGCACAAGATGGTGTCCAACGCCGTCGAGCGTGCCCAGAAGAAAGTCGAGGGGCGCAACTTCGATATTCGTAAGCAGCTGCTCGAGTACGATGACGTCGCCAACGACCAGCGCCGCGTCATTTACGAGCAGCGTAACGAAATTCTCGCCTCTGACGACGTATCGAGCGCCGTGCTGGGTATTCGTGAGGAGGTGATGGAAGAGGCCATCAGCACCTACGTGCCGCCGCAGAGCCTGGCCGAGCAGTGGGATCTGCATGGCCTGGAGTCGCATCTGAAAACCGAGTTCAATCTGGACGCACCGGTGGTTCAGTGGGCGGAAGAGGATGAGCGCTTCAGTGAAGAGAAGCTGCGTGAGCGCCTGCAGACCATGCATCGTGAAGCTTACGAAGCCAAGATTGCCTCGGCGGGTGCGGCGTTGATTCGCCGTTTCGAGAAGCAGGTCATGCTGCAGGTGCTGGATACGCGCTGGAAAGAGCATCTGCAATCCATGGACCACCTGCGTCGCGGTATCCATCTGCGTGGCTACGCCCAGAAGAACCCCAAGCAGGAGTACAAGCGCGAGTCCTTCGAACTGTTCCAGCATCTGCTGACCAACATCAAGGCCGATGTCACCCGCATCCTGAGTCATGTCCAGGTGCGCCAACCAGAAGAAGTGGATGCGCTGGAGCAGAAGCGCCGCGAAGAGCTGGCGCGTGAGAAGGCCACGGCGGCCAGCCGCCATGATGCGCCCAGCGAAGACGGTGAGGCAGTCGCGCCTGGTGCCGATGGTCGCCCGCTGCGCCGTGAGGGGCCGAAAGTCGGCCGTAACGATCCGTGTATCTGTGGTTCCGGCAAGAAATACAAGCAGTGCTGCGGCAAACTAAGCTGATTATCGTTAGCGCACGTTAAGGAGAGAAACATGGCGGTGGGTAACCTTCCCTTTCCGGAGTTGCCACCCCTTGAAGGGGTGCGTCTGGGCACTGCAATGGCGGGCATCAAGAAGCCGGGCCGCCGCGATATGGTGGTGATCGAACTGCCCGAAAGCGCTAGCGTGGCGGGCGTGTTTACCCGCAATGCGTTCTGCGCAGCGCCGGTCACCGTGGCCAAGGAGCACATGGCACAGTGTCAGGCGGCGGGGAAGGCACCTCGCTACTGGCTGATCAATACCGGTAATGCCAATGCGGGTACCGGCGACTCAGGGCTGCAGGATGCGCGTGAGAGCTGCGCGGCACTGGCCGCGCAGGCAGGCGTTTCGGCGGAGCAGGTACTGCCGTTTTCGACCGGTGTGATCGGAGAGCCGCTGCCCATGGCGCGGCTATTGGGGGGTATGCCGCCAGCGCTGGACACCCTGGCGGCCAGTAGTCAGGCTTGGCAACACGCCGGCGAAGGTATTCTGACCACGGACACCCGCGCCAAAGGGGCAACTGTGACGCTAGCGCTGGGGGAGCAGCAGGTCACCATCAACGGCATTACCAAAGGGTCGGGCATGATCAAGCCCAACATGGCCACCATGCTGGGGTTCGTGGTCACCGATGCGGCCATCGAGCAAACGCTGTTGGCAACCCTGCTGCGCGAGACCGTCGACCGGTCGTTCAACTGCATCACGGTGGATAGCGACACCTCCACCAACGACGCCTGCATGCTGGCGGCCACGGGAACCGGCGCTCGCATCGAAAGCGATGAGCAGGTGGCGATTTTTCGCAATGGCCTGCAGCGTGTGATGACCGAGCTGGCACAGGCCATCATTCGTGATGGCGAAGGAGCGACCAAGTTCGTCACTTTGCAGGTCGATGAGGCGCGTACCCGCCAGGAAGCACTGGATGTCGCCTTCACCGTTGCCCACTCGCCGCTGGTGAAAACCGCGCTGTATGCCTCGGATGCCAACTGGGGGCGTATTCTGGCCGCAGTGGGCCGTGCGCCAGTTGAGGCCTTCGACGTCAGCCGCGTCGTCATCGACCTTGGGGACGTGAGGCTGGTGGAGCAGGGCGGTCGCGCCAGCAGTTATACCGAGGCCGCTGGCAGTGCGGTCATGGCGCAGGAGGAGATCACCATTCGGATCACGCTGGGTCGTGGTGAGGAGGGGGCTACCGTATGGACCTCCGATCTTTCCCATGACTATGTGTCCATCAATGCGGATTACCGCAGCTAGGCTGTGGCATCGTACTCAACAAAGCCAGATAGCGCCGTACCTGTCCCGTGCGGCGCGCACAGAGTGGATTAGACGTAATGAGTGTAATGGTAAAACGACGGGTTCATGTCGCGGCAGCGGCCATCATCAGCGCTGATCAGAAGCACGTGTTGATCGCGCGTCGGCCGTCCAATGTCGATCATGGCGGCCTGTGGGAGTTTCCTGGCGGCAAGCTGGCGCCCTATGAAACGGGCCTGGAAGGTCTGAAGCGTGAGCTGCATGAAGAGCTGGGGGTAGAGATCGTGCGCGCCCAGCCTCTGATTCGTGTGCACCACGAGTACCCGGACAAGCACATTCTGCTGGACGTGTGGCAAGTGCATGAGTTTGCCGGTGAACCTTTCGGGCGTGAAGGTCAGGCCGTGCGCTGGGTACCCATGGACGAGCTGGTGAACTACCCGTTCCCCGCCGCCAATCTGCCCATCCTGCGCGCAGTGATGCTGCCTACCGAATACCTCATTACCGGTGAAGAGGCCGATGATGAGCGGTTTGCAGCGCTGCTGGAACGTGCCCTGCGTGAGGATAATGTTCGCCTGGTGCAGCTGCGGGCCAAGTCGCTGGATAAAGCGGCCTACCTGACGCGGGCAGAGCGTGCGTTGGCGCTGTGCCGCCAGTACGGCGCCAAGCTGCTGCTCAATGCCGAGCCGGAAGTGCTGGAGCAGGTGGATGCCGACGGTATTCATCTCACCAGTGCGCGTTTGATGTCGCTGGACCGCCGCCCCATTGCCGAAAACAAGTGGCTCTCTGCCTCGACCCATGACCAGACACAGCTGTCTCAAGCCGCCGTGCTGGGCTGCGATTTCGTGACGCTGTCACCCCTGCGTACCACGCCCTCCCACCCGGAAGTGGCCCCCATGGGGTGGCACGACTTCCAGCAGTTGGTCGAGCGGGCGGGCATGCCGGTGTTTGCGCTGGGTGGCATGACGCGCTTCGATGCCAACCACGCCCGCGCCGTGGGGGCTCAGGGGATCGCGTCGATCCGCGATTTCTGGAAGTGAGCCCGTGACGTCCAGCCCTGCTTGTCGGCAGGCGACGGGCGACATGGCGTGAGGAAGGGACGCCTCGTGGTGCAAATGAAAACGCCTGCTCGGGTTACCCGAGCAGGCGTTTTTTTACGATGGCGGTGGTTGAAAGGACGCTTGGCTCAGTCCCGGTAGCGGCGCGTCAGGTCACCGTAGGCATCGATACGGCGGTCGCGCAGGTAAGGCCAGATGCGTCGCGTGTTTTCACTGCGCGCCATGTCCAGAGTCACCACCAGCTGCTCGCGCTGCTCGCCAGCGTGGGCCAGCAGTTCCCCTTGGGGGCCGCAGATGAAGCTGCCTCCCCAGAATTCGATACCCTCGCCGACGCCCGAGTGGTCGGCTTCGAAGCCCACCCGGTTGGCGACCAGTACCGGCAGGCCATTGGCGACGCCGTGGGCACGCTGAATCAGCGTCCAGGCTTCCTTCTGGCGAGCTTTTTCGGCAGGGTCGTCGCTGGGGTCCCAGCCAATCGCCGTGGGGTAGAGCAGCAGCTCCGCGCCCGCCAGCGCCATGAGTCGTGCGGCTTCCGGATACCACTGATCCCAACACACCAGGATGCCCAGGCGTCCCACCGAGGTGTCGATGGGGGTGAAACCATCGCCACGGGCGGCATCGGCGTCGCCGGGGGTGAAGTAGAATTTCTCGTAGAAGCCGGGATCGTCGGGAATGTGCATCTTGCGATACTGGCCCACGCGACCCTGGGCGCGGTCATATACCACGGCGGTATTGTGGTAGAGGCCTGCGGCGCGCTTCTCGAACAGCGAGCCCACCAGCACGATATCCAGCTCTTTTGCCAGGTCGGCCAGGCGCTGCCCGGTGGGGCCATCCAGCGGCTCGGCCAGATCGAACAGCGCCGGGTCTTCGTATTGGCAGAAGTAGTGGGTAGCATGCAGCTCCTGCAGCAGTACCAGCTGGGCACCTTGACGGGCTGCTTCGCGAATACCGGCTTCGCTCTCTGCCAGGCTGCGCGCCTTGTCAGGCCAGGCAGCCTGTTGAATGACCGCAACGTTCAGCGTGTGTGACATGCCGTTCTCCTCAAGACCTTCACTTCAAGACGTTAGTTTGAAGACATTAGCTTCAATACATTAGCTTCAAGACATGGAAACAATCGGGGCGAGTGTGCCTTTGGGTAGCTGCATGGTCAGGCAGTGCAGGCTGCCGTGCTGGCGAATCACGCTCACACACTCGATCGGGATCAGCGTGTGCTCCGGAAACGCCGTGGCCAGGGCTTGCAGGGCAACCACGTCGGCGGGGTCACCATAGGTGGGCACCAGTACCGCCTCGTTGATGATCAGGAAGTTGGCGTAGGTGGCCGGCAGCCGGTGGCCATCTTCCGGGTCGAAACATGCCTGTGGCCAGGGCAGGGCGATCAGGCGGTAGGGCTCGCCATTGCGCTGGCGGAACGCCTTGAGCTCCTGTTCCATGGCCTGCAGTGCCGGATAATGCGGATCTGTTGGATCGTCGCAGCGCACGTAGGCAATGGTGGTGGGGTCGCAAAAGCGTGCCAGCGTGTCCACATGGCTGTCGGTGTCGTCGCCTTCCAGGTGGCCATGAGCCAGCCACAGATAGCGGTCCACGCCGAAATCGTCAGCCAGCCGGGCTTCCACGTCGGCGCGGCTGAGGGTCGGGTTGCGGTTGGGGTTCAGCAGGCAGGCTTCGGTCGTCAACAGCGTGCCTTCGCCGTCGGTCTCGATGCCGCCCCCTTCCAGTACCATGGCCCGAGAGGCGACGGGGCAGGCCCATACTCCGGCGTCGGCCAGCCATTGGGTGAGCTGGTTGTCGTGCTCGGCAGGAAATTTGCCGCCCCAGCCGGTAAAGGTATAGTCCAGCAGCAGGGGCTGATCCTCTTCGTCCAGCACCGTGATGGGGCCGTGATCGCGCGCCCAGGTATCGTCGGTGGGTGCGACAATCAGCTGCAGCTGCGCGTCGGGGATGCCATAAGCGCTGAACGTGGCGAGCAGGCGTTGCCGAGTCGCCTCATCCGGCACGCTGATGATGACGCGTTGATAGCGTGCGGTGGCCAACACAATGCGCTCAAGGGTCGCTTCGATCCGCGATAGCATGGGCGCCCAGTCGCCGTCTGGGCGGGGCCAGGTCAACTGTAGGCCATCCTGTGGATGCCATTCGGGGAGCAAGCGATACGTCTTGATAGCCAATGTCACGGGTACTCGTGTCGAGGTAAGAGAGCTCGCCCAGCGGGCAAGAGGAACGGCCGCAATTTAGGGGGTTGCCACGCAACTTGCAAGCGTTACCGTGTGCCAGGGAACAGCTGCTGCTTTCGCTACTCTAAGGCTGCGTTTGTACATGCAGCCATGCTGAAAAAACCGTACCATGGACGCTCATTATTAAGGAATGAAGCCATGCTTGATCGTTTGCCTTTCCTGGTGGGGCTGCGCTATGTGCGCGCTAAACGCCGGAACCATTTTATTTCGTTCATTTCACTGACCTCGATGCTCGGATTGATGCTCGGCGTGGCGGTGTTGATTCTGGTGTTGTCGGTCATGAACGGCTTCGATCATGAGCTGCGTACGCGCATCCTCGGCATGGTGCCACACACCAAGATCGAAGCGCAGGAGGGTCTGGTCGAATGGGAGGCCTTGGCCAACCGGCTGACGCAGCGCGAGCGAGTGATTGGCGCGGCGCCTTATGTCGAACAGCAGGGCATGTTTTCGTCGGGTGGGCGTAATCAGGGGGCCATGGTGAACGGCATCCACCCCGACTGGGAAGGCCAAGTATCGATCATTGGCCAGCACATGCGGGAAGGTGAGCTGGCCGATCTGGTGCCCGGCGAGTGGAATGTGGTGCTGGGCTCCATGCTGGCCAGGCGTCTTGGCGTCGGGGTGGGTGACCGCGTCACGCTGCTGGTGCCCGAAGCGTCGATTACGCCCGCTGGGGTCTTTCCCCGGCTGAAGCGTTTCACGGTCAGTGGAATATTCAGCGTGGGCGCGGATCTGGATGCCAATCTGGCCTATGCCAACATCGAAGACATGCAGACCCTGGCGCGCATGGGCGACGCCGTAGGTGGGCTGCGACTCGAGCTGGATGACCTGTTCGTGGCCGGGAGCGAAACCCAGGCCATCGTCAGGGAGTTGGGCTCGGGTTATCGTGGCACCGACTGGACGTTCTCCCACGGCAACCTGTTCCAGGCCATCCAGATGGAGAAGCGCATGATTGCGCTGCTGCTGACGGTGATCATTGCGGTGGCGGCGTTCAACATCGTGTCCACCCTGGTCATGGTAGTGACCGACAAGCGTGCCGACATTGCCATCTTGCGCACCATCGGTGCCACGCCGCGCTCGATCATGGGTATTTTCATCGTCCAGGGGTTGGCCATCGGCTTGATCGGCATTGCCGTCGGCGTAGCGGTCGGCATTGCGCTGGCGCTGACCATTTCCGACATCATCGCCTGGTTCGAGAGTGCTTTCGGCATCCAGTTCCTCGATGCCGGGGTCTACTTCATCAGCGACTTGCCCTCGCGCTTGCAGTGGAGCGATGTGCGGGACATCGTGCTGGCCGCCTTCGGCCTGACGTTCCTCTCGACACTTTACCCTGCCTGGCGAGCAGCTCGGGTTCAACCGGCTGACGTACTGCGCTATGAATAAGGATGCTCCAATGACTTCGACGATTACTCAACCACCCGCCGTCATGCTGGAATGCCGTGGCCTGACACGGGTGTATAGCGAAGGGCCGCAGGATTTGACGGTGCTGGACCAGTTGGACCTTCAGGTACATGCTGGGGAGCGCGTGGCCATCGTGGGCAGCTCCGGTTCCGGCAAGACCACGCTGTTGAACCTGCTGGGAGGGTTGGATCGCCCCAGCGAAGGCAGCGTGGTGATCGCTGGCGAACCGCTGTCGGAGCTGAACGAAGCTGCACTTGGCAAATTTCGCAACCGCTACATTGGCTTCGTTTACCAGTTCCACCACCTGCTGGCCGAGTTCACTGCGCTGGAAAATGCCGCGCTGCCGCTGATCATTCGCGGCCAGGCGAAAAAGGTCGCCGAACAGCGCGCCTTGCAGCTGCTCGACCGGGTGGGCATGAAGGCGCGTGCCGACCACAAGCCTGGTGAGCTTTCGGGCGGCGAGCGCCAGCGTGTGGCCATTGCCAGGGCGCTGGTGACCGACCCGAGCCTGGTGTTGATGGATGAGCCCACTGGCAATCTCGATCAGACCACCGCCAGTACCATTCTGGACTTGATGGATGAGCTGGCCAAGGAGAGCGCCTGCGCCTTCGTGATCGTGACCCACGATGTGAGCCTGGCGGCTCATCAGGATCGGGTCATGAAGCTGGATGGTGGGCGGCTCGTCGAGCAGCTCCAGAGTTAATCGCTCAGGGGTTAATCGTCGAACTGCGATTCGATGCAGGCTCTGCGCCGTCGCCTTTTCAGGCGGCGGCGTTTCCAGTTATGGGAGACGTGCCAGCGCCAGATGAGCCGAATTGCGACGTTGGCGATGAGGGCCAGTGCGATGGCAGTGATCAGTGAGCCCAGCAGGAGAGGCGGCAGGATGTCGTGCATCTGCTCGGCTATCCAGCGGGTCGAAATGCGTGATGGCGCCTCGCGTACCGGAGCGCCCAGCAAAAAAGTACCGATCCGGTAATTGATGTAGAAGATCAGCGGCATGGTCAGCGGATTGGTGACCCACACCAGGCCTACCGAGAGCGCCAGATTGCAGCGAGCCAGCCGTGCCCCCAGCGCGGCCACGACCATTTGAAAAGGAATGGGCAGCATGGCACAAAAAAGCCCGACGCTGAATGCATTGGCAACGCTGCGTCGAGTGAGTAGCCACAAACCTGGATCGGCAATCAACGGCGCCATGAAACGTAGCGATCGTTGGCGTCGGATGGTGTCCGGTTTAGGCATGTAGCGCTGCAGGAAACGGCGCGGCATGTCAGGTACTCTTGCTATTGGTGCAGGCTATTATCCACATAGCGCAGGGCTTAGGCTACGTTACTGAGGCGAAGAGTCTCGGCCAGGGAGGTGGAATGGGGCGAGGGAGTGCGGTGCCAGCGGCCTTGGCTGCGCTGTTGGGCGGTGCGCTGGCGGGTTGGCTGGGGGCCGAGCGAGACGCCACCTTGGCGCTGGCACTGCTGATGGTGGCGGCCGTAGTCATGGCGACGACGCGCCCTCGTGGGTTGATATGGCTAGCGCTGGTGGCACTGATGGTGCTGACCCTTCAGCAGGAGTGGGGCAAGCGACTGCCCGACGGCTTGAGCGGCCAGGACCTGACGCTGGAGGCCCGCGTGCTCCACGTGCAAAGAGAGGACGGGGGCAGCCAACGTTTGAGGCTGGCGGTAGAAGCGTGCCGCTCGCCGGAGTCCCTGCTGCCCTGTGATCGGCTGAAGCAAGTGCGGGTCAGCGCCTACTCGGCTTTTCCCTCGTCTGCCACCCAGTCCAGTGCGGTTTACGCCGTTGGCGAGCGCTGGCAGCTGACCGTTCGGCTGCGCCCACCCAGAGGCTTTGCCAACCCCAACAGCTTTGACTATGCCCAGTGGCTGTGGCGTGAAGGTATTCATGCCACTGGCTATGTACGCAACGACCCTGCGCCCGAACGTTTGTCGGAGGCGCCTTTCCAACTACGCCAGCAGGCGGTGGCCTACCTGGAGAGTACTGCGCCAGAGGCGCGTACCCAGCGCTGGCTGGCCGCGTTGACGCTGGGCGATAGCGACCAGCTGACGCAGCAGGACTGGGCGCTGTTGAATGCCACCGGCACCACGCACCTGGTGGTGATTTCCGGTTTGCACGTTGGCCTGGTGGCGTCCTTTGCGCTGCTGTTGGCCCGCTTGGCAGCACGGCTGATGACTCCCGGTGACTGGCGCCTGCGCGTCTGGCCCTGGTGGGTGGCGGGGGCGGCTGCCGTGGGCTATGCACTGCTGGCAGGGCTGGCACCTCCTGCCATGCGCGCCATGATCATGACCCTGCTGGGGCTATGGGTGTTGAGCGGGCGCCATGCGCCAGGCCCCTGGCAGGCCTGGTGGCTGGCCCTCGCCGTTATCGTGGTGGCCGACCCGCTCTCTCTATGGCGGCCCGGCTTGTGGCTGTCGTTCGTGGCGGTGGGCTGGCTGATCGTGATCTGGCAGGGGCGCCCTCGCCCTCGGGGTATCAAAGGCTGGTGCTGGGCGCTGCTGCGTTCCCAGCTGTTGCTGGCCCCGCTGATGGCGGCGGCGGTGCTGTTGGCATTTGGCCGAGTGGCGCCCGCGGCTCCGCTGGTCAACCTGTTGGCCGTACCTTGGGTCAGCTCGATCATGGTGCCTTCGGCGCTGCTGGGGTGGCTGCTCGCGCCGCTGCCGGGCATTGGGCTGGCAGCCTGGTGGGTGTTCACACAGGCGCTGGCGCTGTTCCATTATCTACTGGAGGCCTCGTTGGCCCTGGCACCGCTGTGGCAGCCACCGCCCGAGCACGTTTACCCGTTGGCACTGGCCTGGCTGCTGCTGGCGCTTGGCTGGGGATTGCCCGCCACGCCCAGCGGGGTGCGCATACTGGTCACGCTATTGGCGCTGAGCGCTCCCTGGTGGCCAAGTGAACGCGTCGAAGAGCGTCGGCTGGTCGTCACCGTGCACGATGTGGGGCAGGGCCAGCTGGTCGAGCTGCGCAGCGCCGATTATCGGATGCTTTACGACACGGGGCCGCGTTTTCGCAGCGGTTTCATGCCCTTGCAAACGCTCTGGCCGCCTGGTCAGGCCTTCGACCTGGTGGTGGTCAGCCATGCCGATACCGACCACGCAGGCGGCGTCGAAGCGTTGCGGGACGAACATCAGGTGGCGGACTGGCGTGCTCCGCTGGACGAGCCGCTGATCGTCGACAGCATGCCCTGTGAGCAGGGCCAGCAATGGCAGCAGGACGGCGTCACTTATCGTTTCCTCTGGCCCCCGGCAGGACATCAGCAGCTCTCTTCCAATGACCGCTCCTGCGTGCTGGAAGTCCAGGTGGGAGAGCATCGGCTGCTGATCACCGGTGATGTGGGGCGTCAGGTGGAACGCCACTTGCTGCCCTTGTTGGCCGGTGACGTCACGGTGCTGGTGGCGGGCCATCACGGCAGTCACACCAGTTCCGGTGTGCAGTTCGTCCGTGAAGCGATGCCTCGGCATGCCATCTTCAGTGCCGGACGCGATAATGCCTTCCAGCACCCGGCCGATGAGGTGGTACGGCGCTTCCGCCGCCAGCACAGCTGCCTGTGGAGTACCGCCCATGATGGCGCGGTGCGTATCCGCCTGGAACCGGGGGTGCCCGTGCAGATAGATGCCCAGCGGCGTGTCCCCGGTGGCCAGAAGCGGTGTTGAAGCGGGCCACCATAGGGTAGAATCGCCCCCACTGCACACTACTGCCGGGAGCGCGTGTGACTGATTCAGGTTGGGTACTCTATAAACGCTTGTTGAGTTATGTGAAGCCACACTGGCGCGCTTTTTCGCTGGCCGTGGTCGGGTTTCTGATTTACGCCGCGTCCAGCACTGCGCTGGCCGAGATGATGAAGCGCCTCATCGATGGCATTCAGAATCCCGATGCCGCGTTTCGGCTTTTCCTGCCCTTGTTCGTCGTGCTGATGTTCGCAGCCCGAGGGTTGGGCACTTTCCTCAGTACTTACTTCATGGCCTACGTAGGGCGCTATGTGATTCATACGCTGCGCTGTAACGTATTCGATCACATGCTGCATTTGCCGGGGCGCTTCTTCGATCACCACTCCAGCGGGCATCTGGTGTCCCGGGTGACCTACCATGTCGAGCAGGTTGCCGGGGCAGCGACCAACGCGGTGACCATCATTCTCCGTGAAGGACTCTTCGTGGTGGGCCTGATTGGCTACCTGTTCTGGACCAACTGGATGCTCACTCTGCTGTTCATGGGCGTGACGCCGTTGATTGCCGGTGTGGTGAGTTACGTCAGCAAGCGCTTTCGGCGCATCTCCAAGCGCATCCAGCACTCCATGGGCGATGTGACGCACGTGGCTTCGGAAGCCCTCTCGGGGTATCGCGTGGTGCGCACCCATGGTGCCGAAGCCTATGAAAAGCAGCGCTTCGAACGTGTCAGCGAAGAGAATCGTCGGCAAAGCATGAAAGAAGCCATGACCCGAGCGGTCAGCTCGCCGGTGATTCTGATGCTGGTGGCCATTTCCATGGCCCTGCTGGTATGGCTGGCCATGGCCCCTCGTCTGATGGCCAACATGACGCCCGGTGAATTCGTTGCCTTCATTACTGCCGCTGCGCTGATGATCAAGCCGGTACGTCAGCTCACTGAAGTGAACAGTGAGATTCAGAAGGGCATTGCTGCTGCTGCCGAGCTGTTCGGTCTCATGGATCTGACCCCAGAGCGCGATGAGGGCGACGTGGTGCCGAGCCGTTTGACTGGCGAGGTGGTCATCGACCATGTCAGCTTCCGCTACGCCGACGACCAGCCCAACGTGCTGCACGATATTCAGCTGCGTGTCGCTCCCGGCGAATTGGTCGCTATCGTAGGGCGCTCGGGAAGCGGCAAGTCTACCCTGGTGAGCCTGCTGCCACGCTTCTATCGACCCACCGAAGGCCAGATCCTGATCGATGGCATCGATGCCGACCGCTACGCGCTGGGGCCGCTGCGGCAGCAGATAGCGCTGGTTTCCCAGCAGGTCACCCTGTTCAATGCCACCATCGCCGACAATATCGCGTATGGCGTGGAAAATCCGGACATGGCCGCCGTGAAGGCTGCCGCAGAAGCCGCCTACGCCAGTGAGTTCATCGAGAAACTGCCGGAAGGCTATCTCACCGTGGTAGGCGAAAATGGGGTCATGCTCTCGGGCGGGCAGCGCCAGCGGTTGGCGATTGCCCGAGCCATCTTCAAGGATGCGCCGATTCTGATTCTGGACGAGGCCACGTCGGCGCTGGATACCGAATCCGAACGCTATATCCAGAAAGCTCTGGAGCGGGTCTGTGAGGGGCGCACCACGCTGGTGATCGCCCACCGCCTGTCGACCATCGAGCGTGCCGACCGCATTCTGGTCATGGACCAGGGGCGGATCGTGGAACAGGGCACCCATCAGGCGCTGCTGGAAAAGTCAGGTGCTTATGCGGCCCTGCACCAGCTTCAGTTTCAGGAGCACGAGTGAGCCTTGCGAAGCGCTGGCTCGACGCCGCCTACGGGGGAAGCCCGTGGCTGGCGCCGCTGTTTCCGCTAGGTAATTTATACCGTTATCTCATGTGTCGTCGAGCGCGCGATTACCGACGGGGGCACAAGCCCGTCTGGCGGGCGGAGGTGCCGGTGATCGTGGTGGGCAATATCACCCTGGGCGGCACCGGCAAGTCACCGCTGGTGGCCTGGTTGGGGCGCTGGCTGGTCGCGCAGGGCTACTCGCCAGGCATCGTGACCCGGGGGTATGGTGGCACCGCACCCCATTATCCGCTTCATGTCACGCCCACCACGGACCCCGCGCATAGCGGTGACGAACCGCTCATGCTGGTTCAGCAGACCGGGCTGCCCGTCATCGCAGACCCGCAGCGGGCTCGGGGCGCCCGAGCGCTGGTCGAGATGGGCTGCGATATCGTGATCAGCGATGACGGCTTGCAACACCTGGCACTGGGGCGCGATATTGAACTGGTGGTGGTCGATGGCAGCCGTGGGCTGGGCAACCAGCGCTGCCTGCCTGCAGGACCGCTGCGCGAAGGCGTTGCTCGCTTGCAACAAGTGGATGCGGTGATCGTCAATGGCACGCTGACGGCTCCCTTGCCGGTGCCTTCGGTGGCCATGCAACTGGTACCCCAGGGCTGGCGCAAGCTGGCCAGTGGCCAGCACTACCCGCTGGCTCCCTTGCCCTTTACGCTGCCAGCACATGCGCTGGCGGGGATCGGCAACCCGCAGCGCTTTTTCAAGACCCTCGAAACGCTGGGGGTCCATGGGGAACAGCACCCCTTGGCGGATCATCACGCTTTCGATGAGCGAACCTTCAAGCCCATGGCCTTCGGGCCGGTGGTCATGACGGCCAAGGATGCGGTCAAATGCCGTGAGCTGGCCCCGGCGGACAGCTGGGTGCTGGAGGTGGAAGCACGGCTTCCAGAAGAGTTTGAAGATTGGCTGGCTTCCAGGCTGGCAGAACTGACACAAAGGGGAAGCACCGATGGATAAGGAACTGTTGGCAATGCTGGTTTGCCCGCTCTGCAACGGCAAGCTGAAGTATCAGCGCGACGCACAGGAGCTGTGCTGCCACTATGATGGTCTGGCCTATCCCATCCGAGACGGGATTCCGGTGATGCTGCCTGAAGAAGCGCGGCAGATGGACGCCGATGAGAAGCTGGCCACTTCAGCTGGCCGTACTGGGGAGGTGTGATGGGCTCTGCGGCGCAATTCATCGCGGTCGTCCCGGCGCGGTTCGGCTCTTCACGGCTGCCTGGCAAGCCGCTTCTGGATATCGCCGGTGAGCCCATGGTGGCCCACGTATGGCGTCGTGCCTGCGAGAGCCAGGCGCAGCGAGTCATCGTGGCCACTGACGACGAGCGTATCCGTGACGCCATGCAGGCCTACGGCGCGGAAGTGGTCATGACCCGGGCCGACCATCCCTCCGGCACGGACCGGCTGGCCGAAGTGGCCGAACAGCTCTCACTGGCGGGTGACACGCTGGTCGTCAACGTGCAGGGTGATGAGCCATTGATTCCTCCCGTGTTGATCGACCAGGTAGCCCAGCGGCTGGCAGATGACCCTGAGGCGGCCATGGCCACTTTGGCCGAGCCCATCGGCGATGTGGATACGCTATTCAACCCCAATGTGGTCAAGGTGGTGCGTTCACTGCAGGGGCGCGCGCTCTATTTTTCCCGAGCGCCGATCCCCTGGGACAGAGAGCAGTTCAAGACTCAGCCCGATTTGCTCACCACCGATGCCTGGCTGCGCCATATTGGCATCTACGCTTACCGTGCCAGCTTTCTGGCCACCTACCGTGATCTGACGGCGTCCAGCCTGGAGCAGTTGGAACAGCTCGAACAGCTGCGTGTATTGCAGCACGGTCATGCCATTCAGGTGGCGCTGGCCGCGGCGGCGAACCCGGCGGGGGTCGATACCCCGGAGGACCTGGCACGGGTGCGCGCCTTGTTGACGTCATCGGAGGATCGTGCATGAAGCGCGTGCTGTTCGTCTGTTTAGGCAATATTTGCCGCTCGCCCACGGCAGAAGGCGTTTTTCAGCAGGCCGTGGTGCGAGCAGGGCTGGATGACCGCGTCACCATCGACTCCTGCGGAGTAGGTGACTGGCACGTGGGGAAAGCCCCGGACCCCCGCTCCCAGGCGGCGGCGCGACAACGAGGTATCGAGATTGGCCATCTTCGCGCTCGCCAATTGAAAGCCAGTGACTTCCACGAGTTCGACTACGTGCTGGGCATGGATCGCGAAAACCTCGCCGCCATGCGTGCTCTGCAACCGGCCAATAGCCAGGCCCAAGTAGGGCTGCTGCTCGATTACGCCGGGCTGCCGCAGAGCGATGTGCCTGACCCCTATTACGGTGGCGATGACGGGTTCGAGCAAGTGCTGGACTTGATCGAGCGTGCATCGCAGGGTCTGCTCGATGAGCTGCAGCGTGAACGCTAGCGCTGTCTCCCGCCCTGAGGTTCTGATGGCATCCTGGGATCTGACCCAGGCCAATACGCTGCGCTTGCCCTGTGTGGCCGAACAGTACGCGGCGCCGACCACGCTGGCGGCGTTGCAGGACGTGTTGCATCAGGCATGGCAGCAGCGGAGGCCGATGACGCTGCTCGGGGGGGGCAGTAACGTCCTGTTGCCGAGCCAGTTGTCAGGAGTGGTCATTCGTCCTTCGCTCCGGCAGTGGTGGTTGGAGCGGCGTGGCCGGGAGGTGCTGGCCTACGTAGGGGCGGGGGTGAATTGGCACGCCCTGGTGATGGCGCTGGCAGCGCGTGGTCTGTGGGGCTGTGAGAATCTGGCGCTGATCCCCGGTGACTGTGGGGCCGCTCCGGTGCAGAACATAGGTGCCTATGGTGTCGAACTGGCCGACGTGCTGACGGCGGTGCAGGTGGTCGAGCTGGCCACGGGGGAAGTGCGCTGGCTGGATGCCGAGGCGTGTCAGTTTGGTTATCGAGACAGTCTCTTCAAACGTGAGTTGGCAGGCAAGGTGGTCATTACGCAGCTCGTCTTGCGGCTCTCGGAAACGCCCAATCCGCAATTGGGGTATGGCGACCTGGCCGCACGTGTGTCTGCCGCGCCTGACCCGCTGGAGGTGGCGCGTGCCGTCTGCGCCATTCGCCAGCAGAAACTGCCGGACCCCGCCGTGCTGGCCAATGCCGGCAGCTTCTTCAAGAACCCGATCGTGAGCGGTGACCATGCCCAGCGGCTGTTGAACGACTATCCTGGTATGCCGCATTTTCCCCAGCCCGATGGGCAGGTGAAACTGGCGGCCGGATGGCTGATCGACCAGTGTGGCCTGAAAGGGCACCGCCAGGGGGCGTTTGGCGTGCACCAGCATCAGGCGCTGGTGCTGGTGCACTTTGGTGGCGGTAACCGTGCAGAGCTGCTGGCGTTTGCGGATGTCGTTGCAGATGCGGTCGCCGAACGTTTTGGCGTCAGGCTGGAAGCGGAGCCACGAGTGATCTCTTGACGCTAGCGCATAAAAAAACCCCGCCGAGGCGGGGTTTTTTATGGCTGTCAGCATTACTCGGGTGAGTTTTGCTGGGCCTGCTGCTTGCGCTGTTCGCGCGGGTCGTTATGAGCCCGGCGGCGGCGGCGACGCGGCTTGGAGGCCTCTTCGTCAGCGGCAGGCTCGCCACTGGCGTTGGCGTCGGCCGCTGCCTGAGTCGCTTCCGTGGGCGCTTGCTCCTCGGCCGTGGCGGGCTTTTCCTCAGTGGTGACGGAAGATTGCGCTTCAGTGGCTGCTGAGGTGTCTTCTGCTGCTACTGCGGAAGACGCTTTTGAAGGCTCTTCCTCAACGGCTGCTGAGACTTTTTCTTCAACTACTGCAGAAGATTTTTCTTCAACCACCGCAGAAGGCTCTTTCTCTAGCGCTGCTGAGGGCTCTTTCTCTACCGCTGCTGAGGGCTCTTTCTCTACCGCCGCTGAGGGCTCTTTCTCAACCACTGCTGAGGGCTCTTCAGTAGTGGCGGAAGATTGGCTCTCATCGGCAGAAGGTGCTTCTGCCACGGTCGTTGAAGGCTTTTCTTCAATAACCGCTGAGGACTTCTCTTCAACCGCCGCTGAGGGCTCTTGATCAGCCGCCGAGGTTGGCTGTTCCTCACGTGGCGCTGTCGGCTCTTCTGTGGCCGCAGCGGGCTGCTCATGGGTGGCCGCCGGTGTCTGAGGCTCCATGGCGGATGCGGCGGGGGTACCGTTGTCGTCTCCAGACGCGTTGGCTTCCTTGGCCGCTTCGTCGCGAATGGCCGGTTGACGGCGCTGGCGCGTTGACTTGCGTGCTTTGTCCGCACTGCTGGCGCGAGCGGTGGCCGTGGTGTCCTCTGCCGCGGCCTCTTCGGTGGCCTCCTGACGTGTGTCAGTGTGCGCTTCTGCCGCTTCGTTTGGCGATTGAGCCGCGGGCTCTTGCGTGGCTGTCTCTTGGGCAGCGGTTGCTTGAGTCGCCGTTTCTGGCGCTGACGCGGCTTTCTTTGCAGGCGTTTCAGCGTCTGCCGCTGGGGCAGAGGCTTCCTCGGGTGCCTGCTGGGCTTCTGCCTGGAGCTTCAACTGCTCGGCTTCGGCCTGTGGGCTCAGTGCCTGCTTGCGTGAACGCTGGCGCGGGTTGTTGCGCGTGCGCTTCGGTTTGCCGTCATCCTTTTGCGGCTCGTCCTGCTGAACGGCCTCCGAGCGGCTATCGTCGTGCTTGGGTTTGTTGTCGCGGGGTTTCTCGCGACGCTGTTCCGGCTGCGGTGCGCTGCTGGCAGCATCGTTCTGCGACGACTCCTTGGCAGTCTCTTTCTGACGCGGGTTGCGGGGCGTGCTTTCCTGAGCCCGGCCATCTTCCTGCTGCGGATGACGGCGACGGTTGCGCGTGCGGCTAGGGCCGCTGCGCTTGTCGTTTGCATCGTCGTTTCGGGCAGCAGGTGCCTTGGCGGTCTCGTTGCGCTGGTCGCGTGAGGCGCTGTTTTCCTGACGCTCGGGTGCTGAACGCTCCTGGGGCTGGCGCTCCTGAGACTGGCGCTCTTGCGCAGGCTTCTGGCGACGCTCATTGCGCGGCGGGCGGCTTGGGGCTGCCGGCTGCTCGGGCTTGCGGTTCGTCGAGCTGGCTTCCTGAGAGGCCGTCGTGCTGGTCTCATCGCCACCCAGCAGCTTGGCAAAACCGCGAATGAAGCGGCCAAGTACGCTGGGCTGTTCTGCGGGCGCCACGGCTGCGGCTGGTTTGGCGGGCGCTTCTTCGGTTTGCAGTGACTCGGGGGCCGGGGCGTTGTGAGCGATGCTCTTGACCGCGGCTTCTGCCCGCTGAGCCGGAGCCGCGAAGCTGGGAGGCGGCTCTTTGCCAATCTCGGTGTCCGTGGAAAGCTCGAAGCTCGACAGGGTGTGGCTGTCGTCTTCGTCCAGGTGGTCATCGCGCAGGCGCTGAACGTCGTAGTGCGGGGTGTCCATGTCCGGGCTGGGCAGAATGACCACGCGTACGCCCTGGCGTGACTCGATATCCGCCAGCACGCTGCGCTTTTCGTTGAGCAGATAAGTGGCGACCGGCACGGGCAGGATGGCGCGGATCTGGGCACTGCGCTCTTTCATGGCCTCTTCTTCGATCAGGCGCATGATGGAGAGCGACAGCGAGCGCACATCGCGGATGGTGCCCTGGCCGTTGCAGCGCGGGCAGACCACGCCGCTGGTTTCGCCCAGCGAGGGACGCAGGCGCTGGCGCGACATTTCCATCAGGCCGAAGCGCGAAATGCGGCCGATCTGTACACGGGCGCGATCCAGCTTGAGCGCATCACGCATGCGGTTTTCGACTTCACGCTGGTTGCGGGCAGGGCCCATGTCGATGAAATCGATGACCACTAGCCCACCGATGTCGCGCAGGCGGAGCTGGCGAGCAATCTCGTCGGCGGCTTCGGTGTTGGTCTGCAGGGCGGTCTCTTCGATATCGCTGCCGCGGGTGGCGCGGGCCGAGTTGATGTCGATGGAGACCAGCGCTTCGGTGTGATCGATGACGATGGAGCCGCCGGAGGGCAGCTTCACTTCCCGCTGGTAGGCCGTTTCGATTTGAGATTCGATCTGGAAGCGCGAGAACAGCGGCACTTCATCGGCATACAGCTTGATCTTTTGCTGGTAGGAAGGCATCACCTGGCGGATGAACGCCAGCGCCTCGGCGTGGATATCGGGACTGTCGATCAGCACCTCGCCAATGTCCTGGCGCAGGTAGTCGCGCATGGCGCGGATGATGACGTTGGATTCGCGGTAGATCAAAAAAGGCGCAGGGCGCTTGGCGGACTCGGTGGTGATCGATTCCCACACCTGTACCAGGTAGTCCAGGTCCCACTGCAGCTCCTCGGAGCTGCGGCCAATGCCGGCGGTACGCACGATCAGGCCCATCTTGTCGGGTACCGTCAGCTGGCCCATGGCATCCTTGAGCTGGCTGCGGTCATCGCCTTCGATACGCCGCGATATGCCACCGGCACGAGGGTTGTTGGGCATCAGTACCAAAAAGCGTCCGGCCAGGCTGATGAAGGTGGTCAGGGCAGCGCCCTTGTTGCCACGCTCTTCCTTGTCTACCTGGACGATGACTTCCTGGCCTTCTTTCAATACTTCCTTGATGTTGGGGCGGCCCGAAACATCCTTGATGAAGTATTCGCGAGAGATCTCTTTCAGCGGCAGAAAGCCGTGGCGCTCGGCGCCAAAGTCGACGAAGGCGGCTTCGAGGGAGGGTTCTACCCGGGTGATTTTGCCCCGGTAGATGTTGGCTTTCTTCTGTTCGCGAGCGCCGGACTCGATATCCAGATCGTAAAGGCGCTGTCCGTCTACCAGGGCGACCCGCAGCTCTTCGGGCTGGGTCGCATTAATAAGCATCCGTTTCATGTGGTCTCACGTAGCATGTCGTGCCGTCAAACGAGGAGTCGTCGACGAACCGCTGTGTGCTGCGTGCTTGTGCTCGGCGCATGGCTATGCTGACGCATCAAGCCGGGAAGGCATCGTAGCCGACCCGGCCAAATAGGGCGTTGAGTACGTGGCGGAGGCAGAACGTGTTTCGGTGGCTGTCACGTCCATCCGGCTCTGCTGACACCGCCTACACCTGGCATTCATCGATTCGTCAACGCCGGCTGTCGGCACAGCGTTGATCTTTGCGCCCCGGCATGACAGCGCCTTGTGACGAATAAGGTAACTGCCTGGCAGGGGCGTAACGTTTTTTTGCCAGTCGTGGCTGGCGATATTCTTTTCGCTCTGCCGCGGTCAAGCGACAGAGTTGCTGCATTTCATTACGTAGGAAGCAGGCAATGCGTACACTGCCGAAGGCTTCGTTGCTCTGACCTGCATGTTGGTCGGGCAGGTGCCTAGGCTGACGTGACGGACAATTCGCTAGACGACAATTTGCCATGCAAGGCGGCTTATTGCGTTTCAGATCAGCAAGTCACGTTGGCCGATGAGCGTCTTGGAATATAACAGTAAAGAGAAGCGCCAGCAATTGACGCAATGGGGTAAGGTCTACGCTAGAATGCCGCTTTTCAATCAAGGTCACTGGCCATCATGTGGCGTGGATGACACTAGGAGTGCACGGTAATGTCCGAAGGGCGTGAAGTACAGTGGGTGGAAATCGCCCCGGAGCAGGCGGGTCAACGAATCGACAATTTTCTCATGACTCGATTGAAGGGCGCTCCACGGGCGCTGATCTACCGTATCGTGCGCAAGGGTGAAGTTCGAGTGAACAAGAAACGCGTGAAAGTGGACTATCGCCTGCAGGGGGGAGACCTCGTTCGCGTGCCGCCGTTGCGCCTGGCGCCCAAGGAGGCGGTCAAGGAGGTCAGCGATAACCTGCGCGACGTGCTGGTGGGTAGTGTCATCATGGAAGGGCCGGACTGGATGGTGTTGAACAAGCCTTCTGGCTTGGCGGTGCATGGTGGGAGTGGCGTCAAGATCGGTCTGATCGAGGCATTGCGTCAGGTGCGTGACGACTTGAGCTTTCTCGAGCTGGTCCATCGTCTGGATCGTGACACCTCTGGATGCCTGCTGTTGGCCAAGTCGCGTGAGGCGCTGGTGACCCTCAACGAGGCGCTCAAGAAGCACGGTATGGACAAGCGCTACCTGGCGTTGGTGGCAGGGCGCTGGCCTGCCAGAAAGACCTATGAAAGTGCTCGGCTGGACCGTTTCGATGCTGGAAATGGCGAGCGCCGTGTACGGGTGGATCCCAACGGCAAGGTGTCGCGTACTCACTTTTCCGTTGTGGAAACCTTCGAGAAAGTGACGCTCATCGAGGCCGAGCCGGTGACTGGGCGTACCCATCAGATTCGTGTGCACGCTGCTCACGCGGGGCACGCTTTGCTGGGCGATGACAAATACGCGACGCGTGAAAGCGAACTACTCTCCAGGCAGCTGGGTTTGGGGCGCTTGTTCCTGCATGCGCGCTCATTGACCTTTCCCGAGCCTGGTAACGGTCGTCCGGTGACGGTCAAGGCGCCGCTGCCTGAAGCGCTGGAAGAGACGCTGGCGCGTGCGCGTCAGCCGAGCAAGTAGGGGGAGCCTGATGCGTTACGAACTGATCATCTTCGACTGGGATGGGACGCTGATGAATTCGGTGCCCAAGATCGTGTCGTGCATGCATGCCGCTGCGGCGGATGTACGCTGGCCGCCCCTGGAAGACAGCGCCATCGAAAACATCATTGGTCTTGGCCTGCCTGAAGCCATTGCAACGCTGTGTCCGGGCATCTCTCCGGAGCAGGCAGAGCGCTTGCGCCAGCGCTACTCACATCACTTTGTGAGTGGCGACACGACGCCCATGCCTTTTTTCAACGGTGTCGAGGAGCAGTTGGCCAAGCTGCGTCAGCGTCCCCGGCAGCGGCTGGCCGTGGCCACGGGCAAGAGTCGTCGCGGCCTGGATCGTGTCTTTCGAGAAACCGATAGCGGCCAGTGGTTCGATGCCAGTCGTACCGCAGACGAAACCCGCTCCAAACCCCATCCGCAGATGCTGCTGGAGCTGCTCGCCGAGCTGAATACGCCGGTAGAGCGTGCGGTGATGGTGGGTGATACCGAATACGACCTGGAGATGGCACGTGCCATCGGCATGGATCGTGTCGGTGTGACCTATGGGGTGCACTCTGCCGAGCGGCTGGCGGCGTGCCAGCCTGTGTGGATGGCGGATGACATTCCCGCGCTGTTCGAATGGTTGCATGGCTGACGCTGGGTGACAAAGGGGCTGAGTTCTGCATGGCTACTCTGTATAGCCACTTGTACATGGCCACTTTCAAGCTTGGGTCAGGAAGACAGACAGTATGAGAGACGTCGTATGAGGGGTATCGATATGAGGGAGATAGCATGAGCGACGACCAGTCACGCGATAGAGAGCGCAGCGTTCCCTCCCACGAAGCGTCGTCGGGAAGCGCGCAGGATCCATGGACACAGGGCCCGCAAGTCGCTGCGACCGAATCGAAAGCATCGGCCGCAGGTGAGCCGAGCGACGATGCCGAAACGCTGCGCGAACGTCAGCGTCTGGCCCAGCTGGAAATGATGGACCGCTGGATTGGTGGCGTCTTGACCGAGCAGCGCCGGGCGCGGCGGTGGAAGCTGTTTTTCCGTTTCGTCGTATTGACGCTGGTGCTGGTGTCGATCACCACGACGCTTTACCGCGTGTTCGTCGCAGAGCCGGCCTCAAGCGTGCCGGAGCAGCAGCATCTGGCGTTGGTCGAGGTGCAGGGCGTCATTGCCAGTGATGCGCCCGCCAATGCCGAACGCATCATTCGCGGCTTGAATCGTGCCTGGGAGAGCGAGAGCGCGGCGGCAGTCGTGCTGCATATCGACAGCCCCGGCGGGAGCCCGGTGCAATCCCAGCGCATCCATGCGGAAATCATGCGGCTGCGTGACCTGGGAGACAAACCCATCCTGGCGGTCATCGAAGACGTGGGGGCCAGCGGTGCCTACTATATCGCGTCGGCGGCGGATGAGATCATTGCCTCTCCCGCCAGCCTGGTGGGTTCCATAGGCGTCATCTACGCAGGCTTTGGTTTCCAGGAGGCGATCGATCGGCTGGGCGTGGAGCGGCGTGTCATGACCGCTGGGGAGAACAAGGCGTTTCTTGATCCGTTCCAGCCGCTCGATGAGGAGGTGGTTCAGTTCTGGCAAACGGTGCTGGCGCAGACCCATGAGCAGTTCATTGCAGACGTCCGGGCTGGGAGGGGCGAGCGATTGAGTGGCAATCCTGAGATTTTTTCCGGGCTGGTATGGAGCGGTGAGCAGGCGCTGGCGCTGGGGCTGGTGGATGAGCTGGCCAGTCTCGAGCAAGTGGCGCGAGCGCGTATCGGAGAAGCCGAGTGGGAGAATTACACGCCTCGGCTGGACCCCTTCGAGCGCCTGACGCGTCGTTTCACCCAGGCGGCAGCGGAGGTGCTGGGGGTGGAAAGCGCCCGCTCGCCGCTGCGCTTCCAGGCCCCCTAGTGGTAAGCCTCCAGATCGTGACTATGCTGCACCGAGCGGGTCCAGGCCTGCCTGGCGCAGCATGTCGCAAAGAGCGATCAACGGCAGGCCGATGAGCGCATTGGGGTCGCGTCCTTCCAGGCGCTCGAACAGCGTGATGCCGAGTCCTTCCATGCGAAAGCTGCCCGCACTGTCCAGCGGTTGCTCCAGGGCGACATAGCGTTCGATTTCGGCATCGCTCAGGTGGCGAAACACGACATCGAACGTCTCGATATGCACCAGGTGGCGCTGCTGGCGGGTATCCAGTAGTGCCAGGCCTGTCAGGAAGCTGACGCGCTGGCCTGAGAAGCGTTTCAGGTTGGCGCAGGCGCGCTCGGCGGTATGAGGCTTGCCCAGCACGTCGCCTTCGAACAGCGCAATTTGATCCGACCCGATGATGCAGTGTGCCGGAAACGATTCGGCGACGGCGTGTGCCTTGCTCAGCGATAGTCGATGCACCAGGGCTTCTGGTGTTTCATGGGGCAGCGGTGTCTCATCGATATCCGGCGATTGGCACTGATAGGGTAGCTGTAATCGGTCGAGCAGGGCTTGTCGCGAGCGTGAGCTGGAGGCCAGTACCAGCGTGGCATTGGGGGCGAGGGGCACGATACTCTCCTGTGAAGGGCAAGATTTGGGTGATCGAAAAGAAAAAACGCATCGCGGACAGTGTAGCGAAAAGCCTTGGCGCATGCCTGCAGAGGCTGTCTGCGAACAGAAACTGTCAAGAAATATGCCGCTGGCTTTGACACCGGCGGGGCGAGTGCCTATCATTGCGCGCCTATGTTGACCTCACAACTCCCCAGCCGGGTTGAGCCTTATAAGCTTGCAGCCCGCCGCGAACGACTCGAAGGCCTGGTAGCGTTGAACAAGCTGCCTCGTCTGGCTGAAGAAGCCGGTGACCAAACGGGTGACTGCCACGTCACTCTTGAGTTTGGTGTCGATGCCCAAGGTCGTCGCGAAATTCGTGGTTCCCTGAAAGCGACTTTGGCGCTGCCTTGTCGTCGTTGTCTGGTGCCGCTGAGCCAAGACGTGTCGAGTGAATTCCTTCTGGGAATGATTTCAGACGAAGCGTTGGCTGCCGAGCTGCCTGCCAGTCATGAGCCTGTGCTGGTGGAAAACGAACAGCTGGACTTGCTGACGGTAATCGAGGATGAGTTGATCCTCAGCTTGCCGCAGGTGGTCTATCACGATGAGACCGAATGCCATGTCTCGGCGGAGCAGCTGGTCAGCAAGACCGAAGGCGCAGCGGACGAGTCCGCTCCTGCCAAAAACCCTTTCGCGGTGCTCAATGCTTTGAAAAGCAGTGGCGCTTTGAAAGGCAAAAAGTAAGCATCACTTACCCTACATACCTTGGAGTAAACACCCATGGCAGTTCAACAGAACCGTAAAACTCGTTCCAAGCGCGGTATGCGTCGTAGCCACGATGCGCTGAGCGCCCCGACCCTGTCTCAGGACAAGGAAACCGGCACGACTCACCTGCGTCACCACGTTTCTCCGGACGGTTTCTACCGTGGTCGCAAGGTGGTTGAGGTTTAAGCCTCTCTCGACCTTTCGCGCGGCCAGTCAGCGTGAGTGCAGTGCGCCTGGCGATTGATGTCATGGGGGGTGACCAAGGCCCCCGTGCCATTGTCGAAGGTTCTGCGAGGGCAGTGGTGGAAAATCCTGTTCTCGAACTTGCTCTGTTTGGCCCGCATCAGCGCATTGTCGCTGAGCTTTCGCGCTTGCCGCAGCCCTTGGCTGCGGCAGTGTCACGTTTGGCGGTCATCGACGCGCCTGATAGCGTTGCGCCCGACGCTACCGCCGCCTGGGCGTTGCGCCGCGGCCAGCACACCAGCATGGCCTCCATGCTGCGCCATGTGTCGGCTGGGCACGCCGTTGCGGGGGTCAGCGCAGGCAATACCGGAGCGCTGGTGGCGCTTGCAAGGCGTGAGCTGGGCATGCTGGCGGGGTTTTCCAGGCCAGCGATCAGCACCGCCATTCCTGCACGATCAGGGGGGCGTTGCTATCTGCTTGATCTGGGTGCCAATGTCGATTCCCCTGCAGAACGGTTGGTAGATTTTGCCGTCATGGGGGCGGCCATGGCGCAATGCATGGACGGTATCGAACGTCCGCGCGTGGCGCTATTGAACGTTGGCTCGGAAGCCACCAAGGGCAGTGCCACGGTGCGCGAGGCAGATGCCTTGATTCGTCGTCATGCAGACCCTGGTTTCGACTATTGTGGCTATGCTGAGGGGGGGGATGTCTTTCAGGGCCAGCTGGACGTGGTCGTGTGTGATGGCTTTGTCGGCAATGTGATGCTCAAGGCAAGTGAAGGTTTGACTCGTATGCTGGTCGAGCGTGTTCAGATGGCGTTTGAATCGCGCCTCACTGGGCGGCTGGCAAGTCTACTGGCCAAGCCTGTACTCAAGCGCCTCAAGCAAGAGCTGGATCCGGTGCGCTATAACGGAGCCAGCCTGCTTGGGTTGAAGCATATCGTGGTGAAAAGTCATGGCGGAGCCCAGGCAGACGGCTTTTATTATGCCATTTTGCGGGCACTGCATGAGGTGGAGCAGGCCCTGCCTGCCCAATTGGCAAAGCGTTTTTGCTGATGCCGCCGTGAGTGTATGACAATAAACGATATACGACTTTGCGGGTTATTGGAGGCAGCAGGAGATGCCGACACCCGTTGTCAAACGGGGACAATAGCTACGCCTATCGCTCAATTGAGCAAATGCCTACAAGAGCAAAGGTGAACGACATGTCTCAACCCCTTGCCCTCATTTTTCCCGGGCAGGGCTCTCAGCAGCTTGGAATGCTGCGAGAGCTGGCCGAGCGCTACAGCGTAGTGGGAACGACCTTTGAGGAAGCGTCAGATGCGTTGGGCTACGATTTGTGGAAAGTAGTCCAGGAAGGACCTGAAGATGCATTGAACGCGACCGCGTGCACCCAGCCGGCGCTGCTGACCTCCAGCGTGGCCATCTGGCGTGTATGGCAGGAGTTGGAAGGACCGCGCCCCAACATGATGGCTGGCCACAGCCTGGGCGAGTACAGTGCCATGGTGTGTGCCGGTGTCATGGGGTTTGCCGAGGGTGTGCAGCTGGTACGCCTGCGCGGTGAAGCCATGCAGCAGGCGGTGCCCGCTGGTCAGGGGGGGATGGCGGCCATCCTCGGGCTGGATGATCAGGCGGTAGAAGACGCCTGTGCGCAAGCAGCCCAGGGCGACGTGGTCGCTGCGGTCAACTACAATTCGCCTGGCCAGGTGGTCATCGCGGGCAGCAAGGCAGCCGTAGAGCGTGCTATCGTTGCCTGCCAGGAGGCGGGTGCCAAGCGTGCTCTGTCCCTGCCGGTCTCTGTGCCTTCGCACTGTGCGCTGATGAAGCCTGCGGCCGAGCAGTTGGCCGAGGCCATGCAGAAGATTGAACTGCGTGCACCTCGCTATACGGTGGTTCAGAATGTAGATGCCCAGGCGCATGCCGATATCGATACGCTGCGCACGCGGCTGATCGAACAGCTTTATCAGCCGGTGCGCTGGTCTGCCTGCGTCGAAGCGATGACCGAGCAAGGGGCGAGCGTGTTTATCGAGTGTGGTCCTGGTAAGGTGCTGACCGGCTTGAACAAGCGGATCGTGCGCAGTGCCAAGGGGTTGGCGGTCAATGACCCGGATAGCCTGGATGCCGCGCTGGAGTTGGCTCGCGAAGCGTTGGCAGATGGTGCGTGACCAGCGGTTGTTTTCTGCTACCTTTGCTAGTTTGGTGAAAGGATAAACGTAATGACGCAAGAAAAACGAGTGGCGCTGGTCACTGGCGCCAGCCGAGGTATCGGGCGAGCCATTGCTCACGAGCTGGGTCGCCAAGGGCGCATCGTGGTGGGAACCGCCACCAGCGAGTCGGGTGCCGAGAAAATCGATGCCGATCTCAAAGCCAATGGTATCGAAGGCGCTGGCCTGTGTCTGAACGTGACCGATCAGTCCAGCATCGATGAGGTGTTGAAGAGCATTACCGAGCGTTTCGGTGCGCCGACCATTCTGGTCAACAATGCCGGTATCACTCGTGATAACCTGCTCATGCGCATGAAGGAAGAGGAGTGGGATTCCGTCATGGATACCAACCTCAAGTCCGTCTATCGTGTCAGCAAGGCTTGTTTGCGCGGCATGACCAAGGCGCGCTTTGGTCGTATCGTGTCGATCAGCTCGGTGGTGGCGACCATGGGCAACCTGGGGCAAGCCAACTACGCGGCTGCCAAGGCGGGCATGGAAGGGTTCAGTCGTGCACTGGCCCGTGAAGTTGCCTCGCGTGCGATCACGGTCAATGCCGTGGCACCGGGTTTCATCGCGACCGACATGACCGAAGCGCTGCCGGAGGCGCAGCACGAGATGCTGCTCAAGCAGATTCCGCTCGCTCGCCTGGGTGGGCCGGAAGAGATCGCCGCCGCAGTAGGGTTCTTGACCAGTGATGCTGCAGGTTACATCACGGGTGAAACCCTGCATGTCAACGGCGGTATGAATATGCGTTGATGGCCTTGAGACTGGCGGTTGCGTCAGCTTGAGGGCGTCTATAAACTACCCCGCAGCTTTTGGCTTGCGGTTTCCAAATAGCTGGTTATCTATAACGGCTAATGTGAACGACTGGAGTACGTTGATGAGTACTATTGAAGAGCGCGTTAAAAAAGTTGTGGCAGAGCGCCTGAACGTAAAAGAAGAAGATATCCAGAATAGCTCTTCTTTCACAGAAGACCTGGGTGCTGACTCTCTGGACACCGTTGAACTGGTGATGGCGTTGGAAGAGGAATTCGACACCGAAATTCCTGACGAAGAAGCCGAGAAGATCACCACGGTTCAGGAAGCCATCGACTACGTGAACGCCCACCAGTAAGGGCTCGGTCGACGCTGTGAACCAGGGTGGCAAGCTGTCCACCCATGTTAAAAAAGCCGTCCTGATATGGGGCGGCTTTTTTGCTTTGCAGTCACAATGAATATAACGTGCAATCTCCGTTATACTAGTCACCAATTTTGTGCTGCAAGATGACCCGGACGGGTCGTGTCACCAAGGATGCCTGGAGGAAAGCTGATGGCGCGAAGAAGGGTAGTGGTAACTGGGTTAGGCCTGGTGACCCCAGTGGGCAACAACGTGGCTGAATCGTGGGCGAATATCGTCGCCGGTAAAAGTGGAATCGCAGCCATCGAGCATTTCGATACCAGCGGTTTCAACACGCGGTTTGGTGGTTCGGTCAAGGACTTTGATATCAGCCCTTATCTGAATCCGAAAGATGCCCGCAAGATGGATCTATTCATTCAGTACGGCATGGCAGCCGGAGCCCAGGCCATTAAGGATTCTGGCATCGAGTGCACCGAAGAGAATGCCGAGCGGATTGGTGTGGCGGTAGGTTCGGGCATTGGCGGCCTGCCGATGATCGAGCAGAACCACAGTGCGCTGCTCAAGGGGGGCGCTCGTCGCGTGTCGCCGTTCTTCGTTCCGGGATCCATCATCAACATGATTTCCGGCAACATGGCCATTCAGCATGGCTTCAAGGGCCCCAATATCGCGATTACCACGGCCTGTACGTCGGGTACTCACAATATCGGCTACAGTGCGCGTACCATCGCCTATGGCGATGCCGACGTGATGGTGTGTGGTGGCGCGGAAATGGCCACCACGCCTTTGGGCCTGGGGGGCTTTTCAGCGGCGCGTGCCCTGTCCACTCGTAATGACGACCCGCAAGCGGCCAGCCGCCCCTGGGATCGGGATCGGGACGGTTTCGTGCTGTCCGATGGGGCAGGCATTCTGGTGCTGGAAGAGTATGAGCACGCCAAGGCACGCGGGGCGCATATCTATGCGGAGCTGGCGGGCTTTGGCATGAGTGATGATGCTTATCATATGACTGCCCCGCCGGAAGATGGCCGAGGCGCTGCGCTTTCCATGAGCAACGCCATCAAGGACGCGGGTATCGACCCCTCCGACGTGGATTATATCAATGCCCATGGTACCTCGACGGCCGCAGGCGATCTGGCCGAAAGTCGTGCCGTCGAGAAGGTGCTGGGGAGCGCTGCTCAAGACGTGGCGGTCAGTTCGACCAAGTCCATGATTGGCCACCTGCTGGGCGCGGCCGGTGCGGTCGAGGCGGTGTTCAGTATCCTGGCAATTCGTGACCAGGTGGCACCGCCCACCATCAACCTGGATAACCCCCAGGAGGGCTGTCGCCTCGACTACGTGCCCCACACTGCCCGCGACATGCGCATCGATATCACGCTCTCCAACTCCTTCGGGTTTGGTGGCACCAACGGTTCGCTGCTGTTCAAGCGGGTATAGCGCGTCATGACCATGCCTTGGGTGCCGTTCGATGACCGAGGGCTGGCGTATGGGGATGGTCTGTTCGAAACGGTGCTGCTTCGTGAAGGGCAGCCCGTGCTGTGGTCATACCATCAGGCAAGATTGGCCTCGGGGTGCCAGCGGCTTGGTATCCCGATGCCTGCTGATTCAGCACTTGCCGATACGTGGAAAACCCCAGTAGAGGCACCTCTGGAGGTGCTCAAGGTCATCGTGACCCGGGGCAGCGGGGGGCGTGGTTACGCGCTCCCCGATCAAGTAGCGCCAAGGCTGCTGAGTCGTAGAACGCCCTTTGCTGCCAGCCCCGAGCGCTGGCAGCAGGGGGTGCGCGTGCGCTTATGCCAACTGCGGCTGGGTCACCAGCCGCAGTTGGCGGGCATCAAGCACTTGAACCGCCTCGAAAACGTGCTTGCCCGCCGAGAATGGCGGGCAAGTGCCATTGCTGAAGGGCTGCTGCTCGATCACAGCGATAACGTCATCGAAGCGACCAGCATGAACCTGTTCTGGCAATCGGGTCAGGCGTTGTTCACGCCCTTCGTCGATGGCTGTGGCGTCGCAGGAACGCTGCGGGCTGCGCTACTGGAGCTGGGACATGTCAGGGAGAGCAAGCTGCCTGTGAGCGCGCTCTCCAGCGTCGAGCGCCTTTGGGTGGGCAACTCTGTGCAAGGCGTGTGGCCCGTACATCGGTTGGATGACCCGCAGGGCAGCATCTTGCGTACCTGGCCGGAGGTGCAAGGCCCCGACCCGTTACAGCGGGTGGCCCATCCGCTATTGGGCTATCCAGCCTGAATAGCCAACAACGACTTTGAAATCACTGAGGTGACATCGTGAAACGGTTTCTTATCGCCGTGGGGCTGATCATTGCGCTAGGCGTTGCCGCAGTGGCCGGTGGCTACGCCTATTGGCAGCATCGTCTGGCGGCGCCTATTGCGCTGGATGAGCCAGCGCTTTACCAGGTGCCTGCCGGTGCAGGCTTCAATCAGGTGCTTCGTCAGTTGGAAGCGGAAGGCATTATCCAGGCGCGCTGGCCCTTCCAGCTGCTGGCGCGGCTGGAGCCCGAGCAAGTGCCGCGTCTGCGGGTAGGCGAATATCAGCTGGTGCCGGGCATGAGCGGTATGGAGTTGGTGGCACTGCTGGGCAGCAACAATGTGGTGACGTACCCGTTGACCATCCCGGAAGGGTGGACCTTCCGCCAGATGCGCGCTTTGCTGGACAGTGCCCCGAAGCTGGAAAATCGCACCGCCGAGATGAGCGATGACGAGGTCATGGCCTTATTGGGGCGTGAAGGCACGTTTCCTGAGGGTTGGTTCTTTCCGGATACTTACCGCTACCACCTGGGCATGAGCGATGTGGATATTCTGCGCCAGTCGCTGAGTCGCATGGAGCGAATCCTGGAAGAGGTCTGGGAGCAGCGTGATGACGACCTGACCATCGATACCCCTTACGAGGCGTTGATCATGGCGTCGTTGATCGAACGCGAAACCGGTGCGCCGGAAGAGCGTCGTGAAATCGCCGGGGTGTTCAAGCGTCGTATGGAGCAGGGCATGCGGCTGCAAACCGACCCGACCATCATCTATGGCATGGGCGAGCGTTATCAGGGGCGCATTACTCGCGCCGACATCCGCGAGGCAACCCCCTACAATACTTACGTGATCGATGGCCTTCCGCCCACGCCCATCGCCATGCCGGGGCGCGCCTCGCTGGAGGCGGCGGTGAATCCGTTGCCGGGTGAAACGCTCTACTTCGTTTCTCGTGGCGATGGTACGCACCACTTTTCGCGCACCCTGCGCGAGCACAACAATGCGGTGAATCGCTATATTCGCAACCGCTGACACACAGATCATGGCGAGCATTATCATGGCGTATCTATTCCGTAAGGGGCAGCAATGAGCAAGCGTGGTCGCTTCATCACCCTGGAGGGTGGTGAGGGCGTCGGAAAATCTACCAACGTGGCGTTCGTGGAGGCCTGGCTGAAAGAGCAGGGGCTCGACGTAGTGCGAACCCGTGAGCCCGGTGGCACGCCGCGTGCCGAAGCCATTCGCGAGCTGCTGCTGGATCCTGCACCTCAGGAGCCGCTGAGCGTGGACGCTGAGCTACTGCTGGTCTTCGCGGCCCGAGCACAGCATCTGGCCGAAAAAATCGTGCCGGCTCTGGAGCGCGGGGCCTGGGTGGTGTGTGACCGCTTCACCGACGCCACCTTTGCGTATCAGGGTGGCGGGCGTGGCATCGATCCGGCGCGCATTGCTCAGTTGGAGTGCTTCGTTCAGCAAGGGCTTTCTCCGGATTTGACGCTGCTGCTGGACATGCCCGTCGAGGCTGCCCGACAACGCCTGGAAGGGCGGTTGCGTGATCTCAACACCCAGCGCGACCGTTTCGAGCAGGAGCATGCCGCGTTTTTCAGCGCCGTGCGTGAGGCTTACCTGGCGCGGGCCCAGGCGGCACCGCAGCGCTTTGCCGTGGTCGATGCGGCACAGCCTCTCGAAGGCGTGCAGGCGGCCATTGCGCGCGCACTGGAAGCACGGATGGCGCAATGGTCGTGAATGATGTCTTGCCGTGGCACCAGGCGACGTGGCGGCAGCTGGTGCGCCTGTCCGACAGCGGTCGCATGCCCCATGCGCTGCTGCTCAGCGGCGCCCATGGGGTGGGCAAGCAGCAGCTTGCCGAAGCGCTGATCGCACGCACGCTGTGCGCGCAGCCCGGTGACCAGGCGTGTGGTCATTGCCATGCCTGCCATATGCTGGCGTCAGGCTATCACCCCGACCTGCTGAGGGTGTCGCCGGAGGAGGGCAAGCGACAAATTCGCATAGACCCCATTCGCGAGGTCAACCGTTTCGTGTCACAAACGGCGCAGCAGGGCGGCTACCGAGTCATCGTCGTGTCACCGGCGGAGGCCATGAACATCGCGGCGGCCAATGCGCTGCTCAAGAGCCTCGAGGAGCCAGGTGAAAAGACGCTGTTCATTCTGCTCTCCGATGTACCCTCTCGCACGCTGCCCACCATCCGTTCGCGCTGCCAGCAGTGGGCGCTACCCAGCGTGGCATTCGACGAGTGCCGTGGCTGGCTGACCCAGCAGTTGGGCGGTGACGAGGCACACTTCTGGTGGCAAGTTTCAGGCGGACTGCCCTTGCTGGCGGTGGAGCTGGCGGCGCCGGAGGAGCGGGCGCTACGCCATCAGATTCATGACTGCTTCGAGCAGCTGGTCAGGGGTGCCGAACCGGTGGCGGAGGCGGCGAGGTTGGATCGTCAGGCGATCGATTCGATCTTGTGGTACGGTATCGCCTGGCTTGAAGACTTGATCCGGCTGGGGCTGTCGGGCGAGCAAAGCGCGTTGCACAATCCCGATCTTGCGCCATTGTATCGACAAGCCGTCAAGAATGGCCGGGTTCAGGACTGGTTTCGACTGCTCGATTACGCCCGCGAGCAACGTCGGCTACTGGCCGTGGGAGCCAACCCCAATCCGCAACTGGTGCTGGAGGCCTGGCTGGTACGTTGGTCGGCCCTGCTGCGCTCATGACAACGTGTTTCTGACGAGGTGGTGATGGCTGCTCAAAAAGCGCTCTCCTTGACCATACCGGATGTGCCTACGCTGCTCGCTGCCTATATGCCTTTTCTGGATCGCGGCGGGATCTTTGTCCCCACGTCTTCGCTCTATCGTCTCGGGCAGCCGGTGGTATTGCTGTTGACGCTGCCGGGAGAGACCGAACGCCTTTCTGTCAGCGGTCAGGTCATCTGGATTTCGCCCGAAGGTGTCAGCGGTCGGCGGATGCCGGGCATCGGGGTGCACTTCAGCCAACAGGATTATCCCGTTCGCGACCGGATCGAGACTTTGCTGGCCGGTCAGTTGGACAAGGCGCCGCCTTCGTTCACGTTGTAACATCGTCGTCACGCCACTCATCCCCTGCGAGATTTTCATGTTCGTTGATTCACACTGTCATCTGGACCGCCTATCCGAGCTTACTCACGGCGGCGACGTTGCTGCCACGCTGGCAGCAGCGCGTGCTGCTCACGTGCATCAGTTTCTGGCCATCTCGACCTCGCTGGAAGAGTTGCCTGGTCTGGCCGCCATCGCCAGAGAACATGAGGACGTGGTGATATCGGCAGGGCTGCATCCACTGCATCAGGCTCCGGTAGAGCCTAGCGTGGAGCAGATCGTGGAGGCCGCCCAGCAGTACGACGTGGTGGCCATCGGGGAAACCGGGCTGGATTACCACTATCAGGAGAGCGTGCCTCAGGCCGTTCAGCACGAACGCTTCAAGCGTCACCTGATGGCTGCTGCCGAGCTGGAGCTGCCGGTCATCGTGCATACGCGAGAGGCCAAGGAGGACACCTTGGCCTTGCTGCGTGAATATGCCGATCCTCACGTCGGTGGGGTACTGCACTGCTTCACCGAAGATCTGGACATGGCCCGAGAGGCGGTTCGGCTCGGCTTCTACATTTCGCTGTCGGGAATCATCACGTTTCGTAATGCCGCGCCATTGCGAGAGTTGGCTCGACAACTGCCCCTCGACAGGCTGCTGATTGAAACCGATAGTCCCTATCTGGCCCCCGTGCCTCATCGCGGTAAGCCCAATGAGCCTGCCTGGGTCGTCGAAGTCGCCGAGTGCATTGCTCAGCAGCGCGGTATCACCACCGACGAGGTCGCCATGCAGACCACCGCCAATTTCTACCATCTGTTTCGTGGTGCCGTTCCCGATGCACCGCCTCATGTCAAAGAAGCGCTGGCCCAGTCGGGTCTGTTGGTATAGCGCTCGGCGCAGTTCAGGAGAAGGGCGATGACGCTGGATCGGCTACTGCAGCAACGGGGTGACGCGGCAGATATTCCCCCGCTGGATACCTGGCACCCTGCGCTGTCTGGCGACATGGATATCGTGATTCATCCAGACGGCACCTGGCAGCACGAGGGGCAGCCGTTTGCGCGTCCGGCGGTGGCGAAGCTGCTGGCAAGCCTGCTACGCCTGGACGATGAGGGGTACTGCCTGGTGACACCTGCAGAGCGCTGGCGCGTTCAAGTAGTGGATCGTCCGCTGCTGATCGTGGAAGCGGATTTCTACGATGATGCCTGGTGGTTCAAGACTCAGTTCGACGATGTGGTGCGGCTGGACCACCAGCACCCGCTGACGCTGACCGCCACCCCCGACGGAGAGCTGGCCCCCGAGTGTGCGGTGCGCTTTGGCCTGGCCGCGCGCCTGCATCGCAACGTGTTCTATCGGCTGGTCGAGCAGGCCCAGATACACGAGCTGGCCGGTGGCCGCAGCGAATGCCGCCTCTACAGTGCGGGTGAATGGCATCGGTTGGGCATGTGGGATAACGGCGTGGCGGGTGAGGTATCGTGAAACTGACCGCCGAACAGCAGGCCGTCGTTCGTCATGGTGCCGGGCATGCGCGGGTGGCGGCGGTAGCAGGAGCCGGTAAGACGACCACCATGGCCGCACGCGTGCTGCACCTGTTGGCGCAGGGAGTCTCCCCACGTCGGATGCTGGTGCTGATGTTCAACCGCTCGGCCAAGGATGATTTTCAACGCCGCCTTGCCAAAATGGCACCGCAGGGGCAAGCCCTGCCGGATGTGCGTACCTTCCATTCGCTCGGGCATCGGCTCACGCAAAGTTTGTGTCGTTGGGGGGCGCTGGCGCCGCGGCGTCTGCTCTCTGCCGAGTGGCAGATGGAGCGTCTGCTGCGCCAGGCAAGCCTCAATGTGCTGGACGATGCCGAGCAACGCGATGCCGCCCTGGAAGGGGACCGCCTGGAAGCGCTGGCCCATTTTTGTGCTCTGGTCAAAGCAGAAATGTTGCCTGCTGCCACGCTGTATGAGCAACTGAGCTACGAGCCTGACACTGATTACTTTCCGGCGGCCTTCGGCGAGGCCGAGCGCCTGCTGGAAGCCGAAGGCGTCATGACTTACGCGGACTTGCTCTACCGCCCGCTGCAAGCGCTGGAGGCCGAACCTGTTTTGCGTCAGCGGGTCGAAGGGTTCCTCGACCACGTCATCGTAGATGAATACCAGGATATCAATACCGTTCAGCAGCGGCTTCTGGCCGTGCTGGCAGGCCCTGATGCCAGCGTCATGGCAGTGGGAGATGCCAATCAGTGCATCTATGAATGGCGGGGTGCCAGGCCGGACACCATGCTCGAAAACTTTACCGCCACGTTCGGCACCGCCACGGATTATCCGCTCTCCACGACCTTTCGCCATGGGCACGCGCTGGCGCTGACGGCCAACCACGCCATCATGGCGAACCAGCGCCGCCCCGACCAGCTATGCTTGGCGGCTGCCCAGAATCCGAAGACTCAGGTCCGCGTGGGGCTGGGCAGCCGCCTGTTGCTGGATGCCCTGATGGACTGGCAGGCCCAGGGGCGGGCATTGAGTGATGCCAGCCTGCTGGTGCGCAGCTGGGCGCTTTCGGTGCCTTTTCAGCTGGCGCTGCTTCAGGCCGGGGTGCCTTTTCGGCTGCTGCGTGAGGATCGCTTCGTGTTTCGCCTGCCGCTGGTACAGGCACTGGCAGGCT
The DNA here is from genome assembly GCF_007655045.1 of Halomonas sp. C22. Taxonomy (NCBI): domain Bacteria; kingdom Pseudomonadati; phylum Pseudomonadota; class Gammaproteobacteria; order Oceanospirillales; family Halomonadaceae; genus Halomonas; species Halomonas sp. C22. The sequence continues at coordinate 238,832 of NZ_VBVC01000006.1, forward strand.
ATTTGAAGCTGTCGCGGCGGGCCGAACTGCTGCACGATCCCGAGCATCTGCTGCTGTTGCTGTCCCAGCCCACGCCCTTCGTGGCCCGTGAGCGCCTGCAGCGCCTGGCGTCTCAGCTGGCGGCCACCCAGCGCTGGCCAGAGCGAGATGATGCCGTGCTGTCAACGCTCAAACCCTTGCAGCGGCGTACGCTGAAAAAACGCTGGGAACTGCTGTGCGAGCTGCCGCGTTTGGCTGGCTGGCCGCCAGCTCGGCTGCTGCATCACGTAGTGGATACCATCGATGCCGAGAAAACCCTCAAGCGCGCGGCTGCTCGGCGCGATAAAGGCGAGGAAGACGTGCGTCTGCTGGACGTGTTGATCGAACAGGCGGAGAGCGTCCAGGATCCTGATGCCTTCATCGAGCTGCTGGAGCGCCCAGTAGAAAATCAGGCCCAGGGCGTGTTGATTACCACGGTGCATGGTGCCAAAGGTCTGGAGTGGCCGCTGGTGGCAGTGGCCGGCGTCAATGAAGAGGACTTTCCCCACTACAGCCGTGACAACCCGCTCAGCGATGATCGTCTGGAAGAGGAGCGGCGACTGTTTTACGTGGCCATCACCCGCGCCAAAGAGCAGCTATTGGTGCTGCACGACGGTGGCGCTCATCGCCCCAGCCGGTTCATTGGTGAAAGCGCCTGGCAGGATGCCGTGCGTATTGCTGAATGCCTGCATGATGAGGGCGGTAGCGCCGAGCCGCTGGAGGTATCGTCACCTAGCCTGGTGAGACGCTACCTCGACCGGTTGGGGCGCAGTGATATCGTTCTGGCCGCCGCGCAGCTCAAGGAAGCGCCTGCGGACTATCAAGTGACCATGTCGTTCTACCCGGGCCAGCGTCTGCGACATGCCGTATTTGGGGAAGGGGAGGTGGCGGCCGTGGAGGGCAACCCGTCGGACCCCGTCATCGACGTGAGATTCGTGCAAGCGGGGCGTCGACGGCTGATCGCACGGCGTGCGCCCATCGAAGTCGTGGAACCTGCTGGCAGCGCCATTGGCTGACGCTCTTGAGTGCCTGCCGACCTTGTCAATAGTCCACCTTTAACTGTATACGACGCAAGGTCTCCATCCGGTGTTTGACTTACCCTGATACTGCCGATTAAATGCTTTGAAGTTAACTATTTACCTTGCGGGTAATCGGCATGCCAAGGCATTTCGTCAGGTCGTTCGCCATCTTCCTCGTGATATACAGCAGCACTACGACGGCTGACGGCTCGCTACCCAGCGCCACCTTGAACGGCTTTGGCACTCTTGGAGTAGTGCATGCCGATATCTCCAATGCCGATTTTGTTGCTGACCCACTCGCTTCTTCGGGGGCAGGTTTCAGTGGACACTGGAGTGCCGAAGTCGATAGTCGCCTTGGCCTGCAGGCAATGGTGTCGGCGACGTCAACGCTTTCCGCCACCGTACAGGTGGTCAGTGAAAAGCGCTTCGATGGCTCTTATGCGCCTGAGTTCGAGTGGGCTTATCTCCAGTTTGATGCCACGCCACAGCTGAGCCTTCGCGCTGGTCGTATGGTGCAGGGCAATTTTCTAAACTCCGAATACCGCAAGGTCAACTACGCCACGCCGTGGGTCAGGCCTCCCTCTGAGGTTTATCGCCTCGTGCCCGTTGCCAACTTTGACGGTGTCGATCTGCGCTACCGCTACTCTACAGGCACGGTCGTGCATGATCTGCGGCTCAGCTACGGTGGCGGCAACGTGGAGTATTCGTCTGGCGATATCGAGGCCTCCGACTCGTGGGGTATATCGCAACGCACCCAATGGGGCGATTTCACGCTCTTCGCCAGCTATGGTGAGCTCAGCGTCAGCGCCGAAGAGTTGACCCGGTTTTTTGACATCTACCGGCTCTTTGGCCCACCGGGTGAATCGCTTGCCAATCGCTACGAGGTGGATGGCAAGGCGTTGCGAGTACTTGGCATTGGTGTTGGCTATGACCCTGGCCCCTGGTTTGCTCAGGCAGAGTGGGCCCGGCTCTCTTCAGCATCGTTGGTGGGGCGTGGAGAAAGTGTTCATGTCACTGCAGGTTATCGTTTTGGTAGCTGGACGCCTTTTGCCGCGTTTGGCAGCGCGCGCGTATTGAGCGACACCTTCGAGCCGGGGCTGGATCCTGCGCTTTATCCCTCTCCTTTCGCAGAGGGGGCCCTATTGCTGAACGGCACGCTCAATGCGTTGCTGGCCTCCGGGCTTCAGCAGGATAGCCAGACCTTGGGGGTACGCTGGGACTTTCGCCCCGGCATGGCCTTGACCGCACAATATGATCATCTGGATTTTCGCTCGGGCTCCCCAGGAGGGCTCATCAACCAGCAGCCCGGCTTTCAGCCAGGTGGCGCTGTCAACGTGTTCAGCCTTGCGCTCGACTTTGTATTTTAGGGGGCGTGAACATGACTAAGCGGTTAACTCGGGTCTGTTACCTTGTCATGCTCTGTGTGCTTCCCTGCACGGTGATGGCTGACCTTCTTGTGGTAGTGGCCGCAGAGGCGACGCTGGATCGCATACAGCGCCAAGAGCTAAAAGATCTCTATTTGGAAAGTCGCTCCCCGCTCCGAGGGCAGGCGCATATGGTTCCTATAGATCAGTCCGAGCGGACACCCGAGCATAGCGAGTTTTATCGTCGTTATATTGAAAAAACGCCCGCGCAGCTGCGGGCTCATTGGGCCAGGTTGATTTTTACCGGACGCGGCCAGCCGCCGCTCACATTGCCCGATAGCCAAGCCGTCGTGGATAGGCTGATTGGTGATCCAAGAGCCTTGGGGTACATAGATGCCCGCTTTCTGGATGAGCGGCTCAAGGTGGTGACGGTTGAGTAGCCTCAAAGGCCCGGAACCCGGCAGGGCGACTCAGCAGAGCGAGGGTGTTTGGCACCAATGGTTGGCCGACCCTCGTGTGCTGTTCGGAACGGTTGTCATGCTCATGCTGGCCATCATCTGGAGCAGTACTCATTATCTGGTCACGCGTGAGCAAGCTGCCATCAAGCGGCAGGTCGAGCTGTCCATTTTGGACGTTGCGGATACTTATGAAGCGCGAGTGTTGCGCTCGCTGAGAGAAATTGATTCCACCTTGAAGCTCGTCGACCTGGTCGCCAGCCAGCAGCAAACAGGCATCCTGGATGCGCTTCAAGAGTATGCCTTGCTCCCGCCCGAGCTGATCTTTTCCGTGGGTATCGTCGATGCGCAAGGGCAGGTGATGGAGAGCTCCGGTGTCTGGGATGGAGCTGCGAGCATCGTATTGCCTCCCTTGTCGTTGGCTCCTGGATTGTTCATCGAGGCCTTTTCGGACGAGGGGCGCGAGCTGTTTCTCTTTGCAAGATTGTTGAGCGACGTTGGATATGGCAATGCTCCCGTATGGGGCATTTTGGCGGTGAGTGCAGACTATTTTGTCAGTGGCTATGACGCTGCCGCGTTGGGTGAGCGGGGTGTTTTGGCGTTAGTCGATGCCTCACATGTCACTCGTGTTGCACGAAGTGGGGATCGCCTGTATTCGGGCGTTGCCATGGAACTGAGTAACGATGAGGACGCTTTGGGCAGCGGCGATGCGCCCTTTATTGCCCATTGGCTTGGTAGCGAACGAATGACGTTGGTGAAGCCGCTGTATAACTTCCCCTTGTCTGTCGTGGTGGGTATCTCCGTTGATGAGAAGCTGGCCAGTGCCAGTCCGATGATACGTCGTTACTGGCTACGCGCCGTGATCGCGAGTGTGGTGGCGCTGTTGATCCTTGGGGTGCTGACCTGGCAGAGCCTGCAACTGCAGCGCGAGCGACAGCGGGCGACAGACGAACGCTTGCGACATGCCCATCATATCGAGCACCTCGCGTTTCACGATACGCTGACCAATTTGCCCAACAGAGTCTATTTGAGTTTTGTGATGCGCAAAGCGCTGGAGCAAAAGCGTGATGAGGGGGGCTTTGCCCTGCTGTTCCTCGATCTGGATCGCTTCAAGAACGTCAACGATTCACTGGGTCATGAGGCGGGGGACAGGCTGCTGGAGCTCGTGGCGAAGCGCTTGGTGGCGGCAGTGCGTGAACAGGATGTCGTCGCTCGCCTGGGCGGCGATGAGTTTGTCATTCTGGTAAGAAGCGTCACCCAGCGTGAGCCGGTGGCTCGCATAGCCGATCAGTTGGTGGCAACGATCCAGGAGCCTTTCATACTTCACCAAGAGACGTGCTCGATTTCGGTCAGTATTGGCGTCGCCTTCTTTCCCGACGATGGGCTCGATGAGCAAACGTTGATGAAGTGTGCCGATATAGCAATGTATCGAGCCAAGCAGGCGGGCAAGAACGCAGCATTTTTTTACGCTGAATCGGTTTAGCGAAGATTCGCAGTCGGTGCTGCCCCCTGAAGGGGCAGCACGAGACAGGCAAGCGTTACATGTTCGGATAGTTCGGGCCGCCACCGCCTTCGGGGGCTACCCAGGTGATGTTCTGGGCCGGGTCCTTGATATCGCAGGTCTTGCAGTGTACGCAGTTCTGGAAGTTGATCTGGAAGCGTGGCTGGCCCTGGTCATCCTCCACCACTTCATAGACACCCGCTGGGCAGTAGCGCTGTGCGGGCTCGGCGTATGTCGGCAGGTTGTCGCGAATCGGCAACGCCGGGTCAGCCAGGCGCAGGTGGCAGGGCTGGTCTTCCTCATGGTTGGTGTTCGAGAGAAATACCGAGGTGGACTTGTCGAAGGACAGCTTGCCGTCCGGCTTCGGATACTGAATCTTCTCGAATTCGGCCGCCGGTTTCAGGGCACCGTGGTCGGTGGTGGTATCGTGCACGTTGGGCAGCTTGTTGCCCAGCAGCTGGTTCGCGAAGTTATAAGCCCCGCCGCCGACCGTGCCATATTTATGGATGGCCGGACCAAAGCTGGCGCTCTCTTTCAACTCCTGGTAAGCCCAGCTGGCCTCCCACAAGCGTTCGAAGCTGGCCAGCGTCTGCCCACCCTCGTCGCCGCCCTTGATGGCTTCGAAGACGCTTTCTGCCGCCACCATGCCTGATTTCATGGCGGTGTGCAGCCCCTTGATCTTGGCAAAGTTCAGCGTGCCCGCGTCACAACCAATCAGCAGGCCACCAGGGAAGGTCATCTTGGGCAGGCAGTTGAAGCCTCCCTTGGCAATCGCGCGCGCGCCATAAGCCACCCGCTTGCCGCCTTCCAGATATTGGCTGAGCACCGGGTGATGCTTCATGCGCTGGAACTCGTCGAAGGGCGAGAGCCACGGGTTCTGGTAGCCAAGGTCCATGATCAGCCCTACCACGACCTGCTGGTTTTCTGCGTGGTAGAGAAACCAGCCGCCGTGGGTCTTGCTGTCCAGTGGCCAACCAGAGCCGTGAACCACCAGGCCGGGCTCGTGCTTGTCGGCGGGTACATCCCACAGCTCTTTCAGCCCGATACCGTAGTGTTGGGGGTCTCGGCCAGCATCCAGCGAGAACTGCTTGATCAGACGTTTGCCTAGATGGCCTCTGGCACCCTCGGCAAAGAGCGTATACTTGGCGCGCAGCTCCATGCCGGGCATATGGCCATCCTTGGGTGTGCCATCGGCACCGATGCCCATGTCACCAATCAGGATGCCGCGCACCACGTCATCCTCGATGATCACTTCCTGGGCGGCGAAGCCCGGAAATATCTCGACGCCCAGGGATTCTGCCTGCTCACCCAGCCAGCGGCACAGGTTGCCTGCGCTGATCACGTAGCGAGTCAGTTCACCGCCGGTGTTGTGCATGCTCTTGGGTACCAGCGCATTGGGGATTTTCTGCGCCTTTTCGGCATCCTTCAGCAAATAGACATCGTCGCGCGTGGCGGGCGTATTCAGGGGAGCGCCGCGCTCTTCCCAGTCGGGAAACAGCTCCGCCAGGGCACGGGGTTCGAATACCGCGCCAGACAGAATATGCGCTCCCACTTCAGACCCTTTCTCGACCACACAAACGGTCAGCTCTTGCTCCGCTTCGTTGGCCTGCTGCATCAAACGGCAGGCGGCGGCCAAGCCAGAGGGGCCTGCGCCCACGATGACCACGTCAAAATCCATTACATCGCGTTCAACGGTTTCCACCTGGTTTCTCCTTATTCTCATAAGCGCCACCCGCCGATGCTAGCGATTGAGCACTAGCTTATGAAAAGATGGCCTTAATTTAAAACGGTCGTTTGCTTCTGGTTGTCTCCCATGATAGGCATAATACCTGTGTCAGGTAACCCCTACGATGGCAAAAGCGCACTTTACGGTAAAAGCCGCCAGCGACTACGACCAAGGCCGCAGTGATTAGGTGTTGTTGCATAAAGGCAGGCTGTGGCAAATTGATAGGGTTTTTCATTTACTAGCCTATCAAACGCTTGCATGAATTTTTTTTACGCTGCCATCTGAGCAGCGTCTGTTCAGGTCAACGGCTGTCATCCAGGCCAAGCGAGGAACCTATGAAAGTATTGGTCGCGGTAAAACGCGTCATCGACTACAACGTCAAGATCCGCGTCAAGGCGGATCACTCCGATGTGGATCTGACCAACGTCAAGATGGCCATG